>CAZTMN010000079.1:0-18077 GCA_964615275.1 uncultured Beijerinckia sp.
GCCCTTGTAGTCGAACCGGTCGTCTTCGCTCCAGATTTTTTCGACAATTTCGACCCATTCGCGCGAATAGGCGTAACGTTCGTCGTGTTCCCGAAGGGTGACGCCGAACATGCCGAATTCACCCTGGTTCCAACCGGACACGATATTGATGCCAAGTCGCCCGTTACCGACGTGATCGGCGGTAACCATCTGCTTGGCGGCAAAAACCGGATTGGCGAATGCGACGTGCAGCGTGCAAAACGCCGATATTTCCTTCGTGGCTGCCAACAGCCCCGTGGCCCAGGTCAATGTCTCCCAGGTCGTGCCCTCGGTATCGGTCTCGCCCTGATATCCGTGCCAGCGGCCAATCGGCAGCAAGAATTCAAGTCCAGCATCCTCTGCCAGATGCGCCGCCGCCAGATTGTTTTGCCAGCTCTGTTCCCAGCGCTCCCTCGCCTTGGTCATCGTCAGACCGCCGGAACAATTCATGCCGAACAATCCAAGTTTGAACTTGTTGTCATTGTCCATTCGCGAGTGTGGCCGGGCCATGTTTTGTCTCCGTGATCCTGGTTCGGCCCGCAGTCAGATGGATATAACGCGGGCGGCGGGCGGCTCCTGATACAGCAGGTCTACCAGCTCGCTTCGGTTGTCCAAAACGGCGCGCTGGTTGAGCGATCCCTTGTCGGTCATTTCACTCTTGTCAATTTGCGGCGGTGAATCGAGGACGATAGCGCACACAACACGGTTCGAACTGCCCGTCGCCTGCACGGCCAGACTTGCCATCCGTTCCTGCACTGCCTGCCGGACAGCTTGCGAAGCCGCTGCGTCGGCCATTGTCGCAATTCCGGCGTCGAGTTCCCCGCAGCCAGCCACGTCGGGGAATATCAGAACACCGATATATTCACGGTTCAAACCGGCGATCACCGCATCCTGAACATAGGGCGCGCAATGGTCAATGAAGGCGGCTCGCAAAGCGCCCGCTGCCACCCATGTACCGGTTGCCAGTTTGAAGTTCTCAGCAACCCTGCCGTCAAACTGGAAGCCGCGGTTGACGTCTTCGGGATCAACAAAGCGGATTGCGTCGCCGATCTTGTAATAGCCCTCTTCATCGAACGCCTTCTCGGTCAATTCGGGCTGACGCCAATATCCCGGCGTGATGCTGGGCGCGCGAAAGCGCGCTTCCCACTTGCCATCGGTAGGGACCAGTTTCATTTCGACGCCGTGAGCGGGCACGCCAATGTTTCCCTGGCCAACCATGCGCTGGTTTGCACCCATGGCAAAGGGAGCCGTCTCGGTCGAACCCAAGCCAGTGAGCACCGTTATGCGTTCGCCGGTCGCCATGACGGAAACTTCGTCCAGCCCATCCCAGACATGCTGGGCCATGCCGGCGCCTGCGTACCAGAACATCTTGAGACGCTTGAACAACGTGTCGCGCAATTGCTTGTCCTCACGCAGGTAAGGCAACATGGCGTCGTAGCCTTTCGGCACGTTGAAATACCAGGTCGGTGAAATCTCACGCAGGTTGCGGATCGTCGCCTCAATAGCACCAGGCGCAGGCTTTCCTTCGTCGATGTAAAACGTGCCGCCGTTGTACATAAATATATTGAAATTGTTGTTGCCCCCCGCGGTATGGTTCCACGGCGACCAATCCAGGGTAACCGGCGGTTCGTCATACATGAAGGCGAAATGATCGGTCGCCATTGCCATGTTGGAACAGAGCATACGTTGCGTGTTGATTACGCCCTTCGGCATTCCGGTCGAACCGGATGTGAAGAGAAACTTCGCAATCGTATCGGGCGTGATCGTTGCCTGGGCCGCATCGAGGGCGGCGGCGTTCTCGGCATGACCCGTCAACGCCGCAAAGCCGGTTGTTTCACGCCCGTCCGGCGGATTGGCGCACACGACCAGTTCGACATCCGGCGGCACCGCGTTTGCGATCGCCTTTGCAAACGGGCCACCATCGGCAATGAAGATCAGGCCGGGGGTTATCAGGTCGATAATGTATTTGAGCTTGCCGTGATCGGAGGACAACAGCGAATAGGCGGGAGAAATCGGCGCGTAGGCAATGCCGGCATACATCGCCGCCATGCCAAGCAGGCCGTGATCGATGCTGTTGCCCGACAGGATCATTACCGGGCGCTCCTGCGACAATTCGCGGGTCAACAGCGCCGAGGCTATTTGCCGTACCAGTTTACGGCCTTCGCCATAGGTCACCCGCCGCCAGCCGCCGTCGGCATCGCGTTCACACAGCCAATCTCGTTCCGGAACCACGCTGGCCCAATGATCGAGCCGCTCTGTCAATTTTTCCGGATAGGGGCTCAAAACACCTGTATTTCGGACGACAATCGTCCCATCTGCGCGCTTTTCCATCTCAGCGACGCATTCCCCGAGCTTGATTGCACGCACTGGTGCCTCCTTCGGATCTATTGTCGATTGCTCCGCCATTGCGTTTCCTGAATTTGCGCCAAGCCACGGTTTCTTTTGCCGCTGTACATTGTAACCGCTCACGACAGCCGTTCAAGGCTCACCACTGTCCCGATCGGGTTTGCCTCCGCGCCAGCCCAGGGGCGTCTTTTGCGGGGTGACAAATTGCTGTAAGGAAGCCGCGGAAAACCCGCAAGTTGGACCGGCTGGAGGATATTCATTGCGCTTTGTAACGTTTGAGAAGGACGGTCAACCTGCACCGGGGGTGCTGCTGGATAACGGCCAGGAAATCATTGACCTGTCCCATTGTGTGCCGGAAGGCGGCTCCGTGCTGGACGTCATAAAAAATGGCGAGGACGGCGTCGCCCGGTCCGTGCAGGCCATCGACAATGCCAATGGCAACGAACACATTGCACTGGCCAAAACCCGCCTGCTGGCGCCGATCGGCAAGCCACACCGCAATATCATCTGCGTCGGCAAGAACTATCACGAGCACGCCAAGGAGTTTCACGACAGCGGATTCGATGCTTCCGCCGGGAAGGACGCCATACCCGATAACCCGATCATCTTTACCAAGGCCTCAACGACGATTGTCGGTCCGAATGATCCGGTAAACGTCAGCGCCGACCCAACGCACTCGGTCGACTACGAGGCGGAACTTGCAGTGGTGATCGGGACAGGCGGCAAGAATATCGCCAGTGATCAGGCCTATGATCATGTTTTCGGTTACATGATCGTCAACGACGTCACTTCCCGAACCTTGCAGCAGAAACACAAGCAATGGTTTCTCGGCAAGAATCTCGATACGTTCTGTCCAATGGGTCCCTGGCTTGTCACCGCCGACGAAGTGGGCGATGTCACGAAACTGCAGGTCCAAGCGACCATCAACGACGAATTGCGCCAGGACGCTGTAGTCAAAGACCTGATCTTCGACGTTCCCACGCTGATTGAATGCATCTCCAGCGTGATGACGCTGCAGCCGGGCGACATAATCGCTACGGGGACTCCCGCCGGCGTCGGCATCGGCTTCGATCCGCCGAAGTTCCTCGCTGCCGGCGATCACATGAGGATCGAAATCACCGGGCTGGGGATTCTGGAAAATACCTGCGTGTAAAGAGCGATCTTCGACGCTTTCCCCGGGACGTGGCTAATTCGCTACGCCTGCTTACCCAGCTTGGCTTCCAGCTCATCGATGCGCCTGGCGAGTTTTTCGTTCTCGTCGCGCGCCAGGGCGGCCATTTCCTTGACCGCCTCGAATTCCTCGCGGCTGACCACATCCATCCGGGACAGGAACCTCTCGAACTGGGTCTGGGCGATGGTCTCGAATTCCCGGCGAAGCCCTTGCGTTGCGCCTGCGGCATCGCTCATGAGGCGGGCAAGATCGTCAAACAGATGTGGGCGTGACTGCGCCATGGGGAAACTCCTTTTGTCAGCGAATATTCCTAACACATCGCGCAATGCGAGCGAAACATCGGTAGGCAAGAGCCGGAACCACTTTTGCGGACGATCCCTACGGCCCAAACACGCTCCAGCCGGTCTGTTGCACCAGCAGTTCCAGCGCCTTTGATCCAAGCAGCGAATTGCCGTTGGAATTGAGCCCGGGAGACCATACGGCGATCGAGGCAATACCGGGTACGATTGCCAATATTGCGCCCGCTACGCCGTTTTTCCCCGGAAGCCCGACACGGAAGGCGAAATCGCCGGAGCCATCGTAATGACCGCAGGTGAGCATTAGCGCATTGATCCGCCGCGCCCGGGCGCTGGAAATAATGCGCTGACCGGACGCCGGCAGCACTCCGGCGTTAGCCAGAAACAGACCGGCTTTCGCCAGCTGTCGGCAGGACATAGCAATCGCGCATTGATGAAAATAGACGCCCAACGTCTGCTCCACCGGATGCTGCAAATTGCCGAAGGCTCGCATGTAATTGGCCAGTGCAGCATTGCGAAACCCACTCCGCTTTTCCGAGCGGGCGACATCTGCATCGATGACGACTGTGTCGTCATCGGCGAGCGTACGCACGAACCGCAGAATTTCGCCGATCGCTTCGCGCGGTTCGTGGCCCGCAAGTACGCAATCTGTCACGACAATTGCGCCGGCGTTTATCAATGGGTTACGCGGTATGCCGTGTTCGTACTCCAGTTGCACGATGGAATTGAATGCGCTGCCGGATGGCTCGCGGCCAACCCGCTTCCATAGCGCGTTGCCGGTCCGGCCAAGCGCCATCGTCAAAGTGAATATTTTAGAGACGCTTTGAATGGTGAACGGATCGCGCGCATCTCCGGCGGCGCAAGTTTCCCCGTCGATTGTCGCGATCGCAATACCGAATTTACCGGGGTCGGCCTTGGCAAGTTCGGGGATATAGGACGCCACTATCCCGCGTTCGGCCATCTGGCGGATTTCTTCGGTTATCGCTTCGAGCGCAGGCTGCAGGGCTGACATATCGATCTCGTTAATCTGGCTGGTCCCCGGGGCGCGGCGCTCTCTTAGACCAACACCAGCCCATGCCCGGGCACATCGCGTGGCGTCATGCGGCCATTGCTATCAATTTCCGGCCAGCCGCCGAACATTGGCTCCAGCAAAGGAAATTCCTCGATCCATCGCACGCAATCGGTGGCGCAGGCCAGGTGAACGAAAAGGCCGGGCAGGAAATGCGGCGACAGCGCAATGTCGAAACTGGATGCCCGTGCGCAAAGATCCAGCGCGGGCGTCAACCCACCGATCATGGCAAGGTCTGGCTGGATGGTGTTGACGAGGCGTTCCGCGACGAACGGCTGAAAACTGTGCATGCCTTGCAGATGTTCGCCGCTGGCAACCAGCCCCGGTTCGGCGGCCGCCAGGGCGCGATAGCCTTCAATGGCATAGGCCGGCATGGGCTCCTCAACAAATATCAGGCCCTGGTCGCGGGCGCTGGCCAGCAACCAGCGGGCGCTGGCCAGATCGCATTTCTCGTTGGCGTCCGTCATCAAGTGAACGTTTTCGGGAACGGCCTTACGCACCGCCTGCAGCAGCGCAGCGTCCGAACGCGCGCCCTTCACTCGCGGTTTCAACGCCCGCAGGCCACGCTCGACCTGCGGCAAGGCCGAGGCAACAGCTTCCTGCGGCGATTGGGTCGCGTTGAAGGATCCGGACCCGTAGACGTCGACGGCGCGGGCCGCACCGCCCATTGCAGCGTAGAGCGGCAGGTTGTGACGCCTGGCCCATAGATCCCAGATCGCAACGTCCAGCGCCGCAAGTGCAATCACATTGGGTCCAAGCCCGGTGCGGTTGAACCCGGCCGCCACCTGCCTCCAGAGCGCTTGCGGGGGAATCAGGGGTTTTCCTTCAACGTGCCTGGCAATCTGGTCCTGCGCAGCGGCAAGCACAGCCGATGCCCCGCCCCCCAGAACGTAGGAAAAACCAAGACCGGAAGCGCCGTCGCTGTCGCTCAGTTCAACGAGCAAAACTTCCACGGCGGCAACGCCCGAGCCACCGACCGGTTTATCGAGCTTGAAAGCATGGATTCGGGCACTGGCGCGCGACATGACTACCGGCATGATATCCTCGATTTGGGGATGAAACGGGTTGACCCCGGAAGCTCCGCGACCGGCAATCAATTGTCAATGCGATTGCGCAAGCTTGGCGCTGACACTGAGAATTTCCGTAGTAGAAGTTGACTTTATTTAACATTTTTGTTAATTAACTTATATGATAAACAGTGATCCCAATCCCGTGACCACCTCCGACCCCAGTCTCGACATGGTTTTTGCCGCACTGGCGGACCCGACCCGCAGGGCTATTGTCGAGCGCCTGTTGAACCGGGGCGAGGCCAGCGCTGGGGAGCTGGCTGCGCCCTTCGCCATTTCCGCGCCGGCAATTTCGCGCCACCTCAAGGTGCTGGAAGAAGCCGGATTGATCGAGCGGCGCACCGACCGGCAATTCCGGTTGATCCGCGCACGCCGCGAAGGTTTCCGGACAGTCGAAACCTGGATCGAAGAGCAAGGCCGGCACTGGGCACTGGCGGTTGACCGACTTGAAGCGGCCATATCACGCGACCTGCCCGGCGCCCGAAAATCCTGATTGTCAACTCAAGCACCAAGGTCAATTTGCAATGAGCGCTTTTGAGCATACCCGTCCTGCCACAAGTCCCAATGAATTGAATATTGAAAGACTTATCGCTGCACCTCCGGAAACCGTGTTCGACTACTGGATCAAACCTGAATTGTTTGCAGCGTGGTTCGGACCGGAGAACTCCGAAATTCCCGAATATGAGATTGACCCAAAAGTCGGCGGTTCCTGGACGATCACATTGCTCACGGATGATTGCGCCCAGCACAAGGTAAGCGGCGTATGGCGCGCCATCGAACCGGTATCGAGGCTGGCATTCACCTGGGCCTGGCATGACGAGCAGGGCGAGCGCGGCCATGAGACAGAGGTCGTCGTTACGTTGGAGCCGGCCCCGGGTGGCACGAAGCTGCGCCTCCTACAGCGCGAATTTGAATCCGCCGAGCTGACGGAACGCCACGGCTTTGGATGGAATTCCAGCTTCAACTGCCTCGAAGCAGTTCTCGATAACAAGGCGTGAAGCGCCGCCGAAATTCGCTTCACGCGCACCGCAACGTGTCCGTTTGGAAATGAGCGTACAGAAAAAGGAAACAGACCATGCCTGAACATGCAGTCGTTTCACGCGAAGAATGGCTCAAAGCCCGCGTGGCGCACCTCGCCAAGGAGAAAGAATTGACCCGCGCCCGCGACGCCCTGGCGCAACAACGTCAGGCCCTTCCCTGGGTACGGATTGAAACCAATTATGTATTCGACGGTCCTGATGGCGAGGTGTACTTTGCGGATCTGTTCGACGGCTCCAGCCAGTTGCTGGTCTACCATTATATGTATGGCAAGGACTGGCAATCCGGCTGCAAGAGTTGTTCGTTCTGGGCCGATCAGTACGATTCCTTCATCGTTCATTTGCGCCAGCGCGACGCCAACATGGTCGCAATTTCGCGCGGGCCGATAGACGCGCTGGAGGCCTTCCGCAAGCGTATGGGCTGGAGTTTCACTTGGGTGTCATCGGCTCGCAACAGTTTCAACAAGGATTTTGCGGTGTCGCTCGACCCGGAAGACATTGCCAAAGGCGGCAACAATTACAATTTCGCGACCCAGCGCTGGGAGATGGATGAACTGCCGGGCCTTTCAACCTTCTACAAGGATAAAGACGGTGCGATCTTCCACCATTATTCCACCTATTCGCGCGGCCTAGACATGCTCAACGGCGCCTATCATCACATGGACGTCCTGCCCCGGTGCCGCGATGAGGGCGCGCTGCCCTACGGCATGGCCTGGCTGAAACTGAAGGACGAATATTAGTCAGCTGGAGCATGAAGTATATTATTCAGCTGAAACACGAAGAAGACAGGGTCTCAGGGATGCCGCAATCTTCGCGCATACATCCACGTATGTGCAGAACCTTGCGGACAAAAACGAGCATAATTGCGGGCTGCCTGCTGGCTGCATGGTCGTCAGCGTCTGTATTCGCACAATCCGACAGTTTCGACATGGCGATGAAATCCTTGCGTGAAGGTCATCACACAAAGGCAGCCACACTGTTCAGGAAGGCGGCGCGCGACGGCAACCAGGACGCCTTCTACATGCTTGGTGTCATGCATCAGACCGGTTTTGGCGTGAAGCGCAGCGACCGCGATGCGGCCATCCTGTTCCGGCACATCGCCCTAAAGGGCCACGCGCGGGCGCAAACCAAGCTTGGCGCTTTGTATGCCGCCGGACGCGGCGTCAAAATGAGCAAAATGTTGGCCGTGATGTGGTACGACGTTGCCGCGATGAACAAGAGCAAGGAGGCCCCTGACCTGCGCGCCAAGCTTGCCATCGGAATGAAGCCGGACGTCACCCAGCGCGCCAGCGAAAAAGCGCGCGACTGTTTCATCTCAAAATACAAGAATTGTGATTGAACCTGACGCGGCGGACAAGCGCTGCTGCTGGTTCCGCGCCATGGCTACATCCCCGGATAAACCGGCCCGCCCCCACCTTCCGGTGGTACCCAGGTAATGTTCTGCGCCGGATCCTTGATATCGCAGGTTTTGCAATGCACGCAGTTCTGGGCATTGATCACGAAGCTTGGACCGGTCTTGTTATCCTCATCGGCATACACGACTTCGTAGACGCCAGCCGGGCAATACAATTGCGCCGGCTCACCATAGCCGGGAAGATTCTTGCCAATGGGAACGCCAGCATCACCCAATTGCAAATGCGCCGGTTGATCTTCCTCGTGGTTGGTATTGGACAGAAACACCGACGACGGCTTGTCAAACGACAGTTTGCCGTCGGGTTTCGGATAGGTGATCGGCGTCACGTCTGACAGATGCTTCAAAGTTGCATAGTCCGGCTTGCCATGCTTCATCGTGCCGAACAGGGAAAAGCCGAACAGCGTGTTCGTCCACATGTCGAAACCACCCAGGGCAATGCCGAGAATGGTACCTAACCTGGACCACAACGGTTTGGCATTGCGCACCTTGTATAGATCCTTGCCGATATCGGACTTGTTCCAGCCGTTGTGATATTCGCGCAGCTCATCGTGCGAGCGACCGGCCTTGAGGGCGGCATCGACGTTCTCCGCCGCCAGCACGCCGGACAGGAGCGCGTTGTGCGAGCCCTTGATCCGAGGCACGTTGACGAAACCGGCTGAACAGCCCAGCAGCGCGCCGCCAGGAAAGCACAATTTTGGCACGCTTTGATATCCGCCTTCGGTTATAGCGCGCGCACCGTAAGCAATCCGGCGGCCGCCTTCCAGTACCGACGCCACCATTGGATGGTGTTTGAAGCGCTGGAACTCGTCGAAAGGCGACAGGGTTGGGTTTTCATAATTCAGGTGAACGACAAACCCTATCGACACGAGATTGTTGTCCATGTGGTAGAGGAATGAGCCGCCGCCTGTACGATTGTCCAGCGGCCAGCCAAACGAATGTTGCACCAGACCGGGTTTGTGTTGCGCCGAATCGATTTCCCATACCTCTTTAAGGCCAATGCCGTATTTCTGTGGTTCGCTTTCCGCATCCAGTTCAAAACGGGCGACCAATTGTTTCGACAGCGATCCGCGTGCGCCCTCGGCGAAAAGGGTGTATTTGCCGCGCAATTCCATCCCGCGCGTGTAGCCGCCCTTCTGCGAGCCATCCTTGGCAATGCCCATGTCGCCGGTCGCAATACCGGTTACCGAACCCTTGTCGCTGTACAATACCTCGCTCGCCGCAAAGCCGGGATAAATTTCCACGCCCAAGGCTTCCGCCCGTGCGCCAAGCCAGCGGGCAACATTGCCAAGCGAGCCGACAAAATTACCGTGATTGTTCATCAGCGGCGGCATCAGGAAATTCGGCAGCCGGAAGCCGCCTTTTTCGCGGAACATGTAAAAACGGTCCTCGCTGACCTCGACATTCAACGGCCGCTCGGGATCGTCGCGCCAGTCCGGCAACAATTTGTCGAGACCGCAGGGATCGATAACCGCGCCCGACAGGACATGCGCGCCGACTTCCGCGCCCTTTTCGACCACCACAACGGATGTCTCGGGATTCAGTTGCTTGAGGCGGATGGCTGCCGCCAGCCCGGCCGGGCCGGCGCCAACGATAACCACGTCGTAATCCATGCCCTCGCGCTCCGGCAATTCTACCGGGTTGGCGCCTGAATCATCGGCCATTGGAATTTCCCTGTTTCATTGGACCCGAAATCGTTCAATCGGCTTCACTTGTACTCGCGAAGCATGGCAAGGCAAAGCCCGGCCTTTGCAGGAACCGGGGGAATTCCGGGTTTCCACGCAGGGCGTTGAAAACCGCAGCGAGAGTCGCAATACCGGGCCATCACGGGGTATAAGAACGCATGACAGGTGGCCAGGCAGACAATCTTGACCGGGAGCAACTCATTGCCCTGACGCGGTGGTTTGCCGATATGGGCGTCGATTGCGCCGTTTCCAATGAACCGCACGACCGCTTCGCGGAAGCTCCGCCGGCAGAACAGGCTCGTGCGACCGGGCAAAGTGCAAAAAGCCAAGGCTCAACGGCTCAAGGCTCGATGGCACAATCGGCGAACGGACGGCAACGGGACCGGATGCACCAGCCGCGTGGCGGTTTGGGCGGTTTTCAGCACGACGCACCGCCGCCGCCCGATCAGGCTGCACAATCGGCGCGCGAGGCCGCCGCCGCTGCACAAGACCTCGATGCCCTGCGTTCAGCCCTGGAGGATTTCGACGGTTGCGCACTGAAGCGCAGTGCAAGCCGCCTCGTTTTCGCCGACGGCAATCCACAGGCGGATATCATGTTCGTCGGCGAAGCGCCCGGCGCCGACGAGGACCGGCAGGGCAAACCGTTTGTCGGCCGCGCCGGGCAATTGCTCGACCGCATGCTGGCGGCAATCGATCTTGATCGCTATACGGTCTATATCGCCAATGTCGTGCCCTGGCGGCCACCCGGCAACCGCACGCCGACACCCCAGGAAACCGCCATTTGCCTGCCCTTCGTGAAACGCCAGATTGAGCTGGTGAATCCCAAGGTGCTCGTCTGCATCGGCGGCTCTTCGGCGCAGACCTTGCTCGGGATACGGGAAGGCATAACCCGCGCTCGCGGCAAGTGGTACGATTATGACATGGGCGGAAAAACCATTCGGGCCATCGCAATGCTGCATCCGGCGTTTCTTCTGCGCTCCCCGGCGCGCAAACGCGATGCCTGGACCGATCTCTTGGCGCTGAAGGAGTTCCTGTCCGCGCAGGACTGAAGTGCATTTTCCCGCCTGTCACATCATCGTCGATCCCATGCTATAGTGATTGCAAGCGCCGCGACAGCCGGCGGACAATTCGGGAGCGCAGCAATGGCGGTAGTCAAGGTCCCCTACGAAATCAAGGGCAAGCAATACGCGGGCCGGCAATTCGAGGGCGCGATCGTCTACGACGAATCGGTCGCCGCGCAGCGGCCGGCGATTTTCATGCAGCCGGACTGGAAAGGCGTTTGCGCAGATTCCCTTGGCCAGGCGCGCGAAGTCGCCGGTCAGGATTACGTCGTTCTCGTCGCCGACATGTTCGCCAAGGGCTATGGCGAACAGGAGCGGTCAGAGCAGGAATTGCGAGCCGGAATGCTGGCAGTTCACAAGGACCTTGATTTCACCATCGCTTGCGGCGGCGCCGCTTACGCCGCAATGATGCGCACGGCCGATTCCCTGCGCCTGATCGATTTCGAGCGCCGCGGCGCAATCGGATATTGCGCCGGCGCCGGGTTTGCGCTGGAGCAGGCCCGCGCCGGAGCGGATTTCATGGGGCTCGTGGCCTTCCACACCACAAACCCGAACCCCGTCGTGGCCGGCACGCCGTGCAAATACAAGGGCCGCGTTCTGACGCTACACGGCGCCGACGATCCGATCACGCCGAAAGCGAAAATGCACGCACTCGAGGACGAGCTGACCGGCGCCGGCGTCGACTGGCAGTCGGTGATGTTCAGCGGTGCGGTGCATTCCTTTTGCGATCCGAGCGTCAATGCCGAGGCGGTGCGCTACGACGAAAAACTCTGCAAGAAATCCTACAAGATGATGCGCGAGTTTTTCACCGAGACGTTTTAGACATACGCTGACAACAAAGAACCGCAACCGCCGCCGTTAAATCGCTGCGTCGGTTCGAAACCGAATACGCAATGTCACCAAAACATTGATTTTCTGGATCAGCTAATCTAAACTATTCGAGTTTTATAAGAATTCGTTTGCTGCAGTTTATGACATCTAACCGGGTCGGTTGATACTTCTCGCAACCACGGAAATAGATTCACATAATTAAAAATGCCTTGGGAGGCAGCAGTGACTGATACATCAGTTCAGCCCAATGAAATACAGCGCTGGAAATGCTTTTGCTACGGTGCGTTAGGCGGATTTATACCGGTATTGCTGACCATAATAGCAATTGACGTGAACGCTATTATTTTATTTTATGAAAAATTGAATATCGGTCACTATGTTGGTCATGGGCTAAAGATTGGGGCAATGCTATGCTTGGGTGGCCTCTTCGCCCTCCTCAATTCTCAAGTCAAACAACCGCTAACACTGGTTCAGCTAGGTATCGCGGCTCCGGCAATATTCACTACCTACATGAACGCAAAGGCGCCGCAACAGCCAGCGGTGGAGGGATCGTTTCTTTCCATCATAAGCACCGCCTATGCCGCTGATCACGACCGTCCAGCCATTGTTCCAGCCGGCTTTTTAAAGGATGTACTGGACGGCGCCACCCAGCGCCTTGACAGCGCTGCGACCAAGTCCCGCAGGGCGTCGAAGAACTACTTTTCCATCACCAATCGAAGTAACGGTCGTTGCATCGAAAGCAGTTCAACCGGAAATCCGCAATCGAAATTGCGGCAATTGCAGGGCACATTTCCCGCGCCCGCCTATCAGGTAAAGATCGGCAGTTGCCGCTGATCGCAGCGAGGTATGGTATCAACCGCGCCAGATAATTGTTTATGTTTGCGGCTAATCAGAACCACGGCAGGCAGTAAACCGCCCAAACGCCTCCAGCGTCTCGGCGCTGACGTGATGTTCGATACCCTCGGCATCGCGGCGGGCGGTTTCTTCGCTGATACCGATTGCGCGCAGGAATGCTTCAACGATCTGGTGCCGTGCGCGGCACTCCTCTGCCAGCCTGCGCCCGGCATCGGTCAGGAAGACGCCGCGATAGGGCCGCTGCGCAATGTAGCCGGCCTCCTCCAGCCGGTTGACCATCTTGGAAACGGTCGGCTGGGCAACGCCAAGGCGCGCGGCAATATCGACCTTGCGCGCTTCGCCGCCATCATCGATCAGGTCGGCGATCAATTCGACGTAATCCTCGACCAGTTCGCTGCGGCGGGCTTCCCGCGCCTGCCGGAAACTCTCGACATGGGTTTCCTGGTCGACCAGCGGCTCACCGGCGGACGCCGGCGCGGATGCACGGGATTGGTTCTTGCGGTTCATCGATCGGGAAATCCGGTTACCGAGCCTTGGGCAACGAAAATAGACGGAAAGAATCGTGCCGGCAAAATCAAAATTTAGCCGTGGCTACACTTTAACCGGAGGTGTAAAAAACGCAATCATCACTTACCGGAACCGGGCCGGCGACAGGCGGCTCTGTGTTATGCCAAGATATTGAATTTCTTCAGGTATATCCTCACCACGCAGCAACGCCGACGACAGCCGCGCCAGCGCCGGCGCGGTCTGGTAGCCGTAGCCACCCTGCCCGGCCAACCAGAAATAATTGTCCATGCCCGGCTCGAAGCCCACAACGGGCGAACGATCCGGCGCAAAAGTGCGCAGACCCGCCCATTTGCGCTTGATGCTTTGAACTTTCAGCTCAAATGCCTTCTCGATCCTGTCCACGCAAATGGCGATGTCGAGTTCGTCGGGCTGAATGTCCTGCGGCGGCATCGGCGTTTCGTCGGACGGGGAGAGCAGCAGGGCGCCCGATTCCGGTTTCAGATAAAACTGCTCGTCAATGTCGCGGGTCATCGGCCAATCCGAAAGGCCAGGCGCCAACAAGGACGCCGCTGCCGGCGCCTCGACTATCATCGCGGTGCGCCGAAGAGGAGTGAGACCGATCGGTTCGAGCCCGGCAAGGGTGGCGAGTTCATCGGCCCACGAGCCAGCAGCGTTGACAACGGTTTGGGCTTTGACAACGCCTTTGCGCGTTTCGATAGTCCAGGCCTTATTTGACCGCTGCATCCCTTTGACGTCGCAATCGGCCAGCAAGATGCCGCCCGCGGCGCGAAACAGCTTCAGGTAGCCTTGCAACAAGGCGTGGACATCGATATCGGCAGCGGTCGGATCCCACAAAGCCGCCGCTGCATAACCTTCGCGCAACAACGGAATGCGCTGGCGCATCTGCGCTTCATCAATTTCCTCCAACCGATGCGGGCCACCCATTGCGGCCGCAAACGCGTCGAGCTGGGCGCGCTGATCGGCGCGGGCCATGTGCAAAAATCCACGCGGAGCAAGCAGCGGATATTCGCAAAATCCGGCGGGCGGATTGGCGTAGAATGGTTCGGAGGCCGCGGACAGGGCGCAGACCAGGGGATTGCCGTTGTTGACGGTAAAGAGTGCGGCGGACCGTCCCGAAGTATGATAGGCGGGCTGGCTCTCACGTTCCAATATTGCGACGGAAAAATATGGCGCCAATTCGGCCGCAGCGGAGACGCCCGCGATCCCTGCCCCGACAATGGCGATATCGAATGTGCCGATCGAGTCTGTCATGGTGTTCTTTGCTCTTCGACGATATACAGGCCGCGATTACCCCGAGGGCCTGGACTGGTGAAATTGTTCGCGCAATTCACGAATTTCCCGGCGCAGGCTCCTGACGCTTTCGGTCAGACTTTCGCGATCCTCATGCGCGGCCTGCCGGGCCGCCTCCGCTTCACCGGCCAGCTTGGCGCGCTCCTCTTCCAGCAGCTGGCGCTCTTCGGAGACTTCTGCATCATGTTCGCTTTGCATCGCGGCAACGACAATACCTATGAACAGGTTGAGGACCGTAAAAGTCGTGCACAATATGAACGGTACGAAGAACGCCCAGGCGAAGGGGAACTTTTCCATAACTGGCCGCACGATACCCATCGACCAGCTTTCCAGGGTCATGATCTGGAAAAGCGAATAGGCGGATTTTGGAATCGTGCCAAACCAGGCCGGAAAATCGGCGCCAAACAGTTTTGTCGCCATGACAGAGAAGACATAATAGACCAGCGACATCAGAACGACGATCGAGCCCATGCCCGGCAGGGCGGCCAGCAAGGCGCCAACCACGCGGCGCAGGGAGGGGACCGCGGTAATGACCCGCAAGACGCGCAGCACGCGCAGGGCCCGCAGAACCGACAGCCCGTCCGACGCCGGAAACAGGGCAATACCAACCACCGCAAGGTCGAACAGGTTCCAGGCGCTCTTGAAGAAACTCAGCCGGTAAACCGCCATCCGCGCCAGCAATTCGATAACGAAGAACGTCAATGCGGCGGTATCGATAAAGTCGAGCAGGCCGCCAAAGCGCGCGCTGGCCCATTTGCTGGTTTCAAGGCCCAAAGAAATCGCGTTGATGACGATCACGGTGATTACCACCCGCTCGGTCATCGGATGTTCCACTAGGTTCTTCAAGCGTTCCACGGGCGTGAATTCCTGTCGCTACACTCGGCCGTACCAAGCTGGCCCAATTCGGCACGGCAATCCGTGCATTCGAGCACAAGCTGCCAGCTCCATGATACCGTGCGGTGCGGCTTGATGCGCGAGTGCGCGCGCTACGTCAAGAATTATCGCGCCAGCGACGGCCCAAGCGCTCAACGGATCAACAACCGGAACCAGCGCGCAACATCGAGCAGGCTGACAAGCGCGGAGGCCACATACGTATATGCGGCGGCCTTGAGCACTTTGCGGGCCGCGGGCATGTCCTCCTCGGGCAGGTAATTGGCCAATACCGGCAAGGCGCGCTTGAAACTGGCATCCAGTTCCGTTGGCAGCGTCACCGCTTGTACCGCAACGGTAGTCGCCATGATCGCCAGCGCACCCAGAACCTCTATCAGCAGGACCGCGGGCGAGCGTATCACGGCAAACACGACCGGGGCGGCCATCAACAGGATCGTTCCGATGGTCTGCATCGTCATCGCATGGGCGACCAGCTTCTGGCGATAGTACAATGGCGCGTAGTGATCGCGATCCTGAACTGCATGGGCGACCTCGTGCGCAGCCACGGCGGCGGATGTAACCGACTTGCCATGGAAATTGTCGGCGCTCAGCCGCACCGCCTTGTCTTGCGGGTCGTAATGGTCCCCCTCCGCGGTTTCCTCGACCGCCACCGACTGCAAGCCTGCTTCGTCAAGCAGATGGCGCGCCAGCTCCTGCCCGGTGCCAGGAAAATCATCGCGCTGTACGCCATGCGCGCGCATAGTCCGCTGGACCCAGATCTGCGGACCGAAAATGAGCGCGAGAAAGGCCAGTGCGGCCAGAATGATCAGAAACGGCATGTCCCCAATATAGCAATGCGCGGATAAAGTTCAGCACCCTTGCCAGCGCAACATTCGCCGCGACCGATTTCCCGTGCCTGGTATTTGCCGGTTTTGTGAGGGTATATCGGCGGATAGGCATTATTTTCTGTAAACCCATCCACCGGATTGCTAGATAGTGCGCAACGGGAATTTCAGGCTGGAGCTTTGCCAGGCCGGCGAAATTCAAAAGGAGTCATGGCATGCGGTGGGAAGATTTTCGCCAGTCGGACAATGTGGACGATCTGCGTGACAGCAGCGGGGGCGGCCTGAGTTTTCCCGGCGGCATGTCCGGCGGTGGCATGCCCGGTGAAGGATTGCCCGGCGGGCTTGGCAGCGGTGGGGGCGCCGGCCGGAGCGGGCTCGGCATCGGCACGATCATCATCCTTGGCCTGGTCGGCTGGGCGCTTGGGGTCAATCCGCGCGTGTTGATAGGCGGAGCCGAAGTTCTGACCGGCGGACGCACCAACACCAGCTACAGCCAGCCGGCACCGGGGTCGGCCAAGCGCAGCGGCCCTGCAACGGACCAGATGGGCAAATTCATCCGCGCCGTCGTCGCCATGAACGAAGATGTCTGGAAAGAAGTGCTGCCAGCACAAAAAGGCATCCGCTTCGAGCCGCCGCGCCTAGTTGTCTTCAGCCGCGTTACCCGGTCGGGATGCGGCGTGGCGCAATCGCAGATGGGCCCGTTTTATTGTCCAGCGGATCGAAAGGTCTATCTCGACACAAGTTTCTTCGCGAAGATGAAGCAGCAATTGGGCGGCGGCGGTGATTTTGCCTATGCCTATGTCATAGCCCACGAAGTCGCTCACCATATCGAGAACCAGCTCGGTATTCTGACCAAGGTACACCAGGCCAAGCGGCGTGTGAGCAAGGTACAGGCAAATGCGCTTTCCGTCCGGGTCGAGCTGATGGCCGATTGCCTGGCCGGGGTTTGGGCCCATCACGCTAACAAGAAATGGAAAATCCTCGAAGCGGGGGACGTCGAGAAAGCCGTCAAAACGGCACAAGCGATCGGAGACGATGCGCTGCAACGCAAGGCACGCGGTCAGGTTGTGCCCGACAGCTTCACGCATGGCTCGTCGGCGCAGCGGGTCGCCTGGCTGAAGCGAGGATTACAAACCGGCGATTCCAACGCCTGCAACACGTTCGCGCGGTGATCCGCCATGCCGGGAATAGACGAGGCAAAACCGTTCATCGCACTGAACATTGCCGTTCTCACCGTTTCCGACACGCGCGATATCGGCTCGGACCGTTCGGGTGACACGCTGGTGGAGCGGATCGGAAAAGCCGGACACCGCCTGGCCGACCGGGCGGTCGTGACCGACGATCGCGAAGCCATTGCCGGCAAGGTCAGGCAATGGACCGCCGATCCCGGTGTCGATGTGATCGTAACGACGGGAGGAACCGGCTTTACCGGGCGCGACGTGACGCCCGATGCCATCGAACCGCTATTCGACAAGCGCATGGATGGCTTTTCCGCTGTCTTTCACGCCATTTCGTATGACAAGATCGGCACGTCGACGATCCAGTCGCGCGCGACTGCGGGCATATGCGAAACGACGTTTGTATTCGTCCTGCCCGGATCACCTGGCGCATGCAAGGATGCCTGGGACGGCATATTGGTCCACCAGCTCGATTACCGGTTTCGCCCGTGCAACTTTGTCGAAATCATGCCGCGCCTT
>CAZTMN010000080.1:0-17569 GCA_964615275.1 uncultured Beijerinckia sp.
GCATCGGCACATCCGAGGTCGAACACGTTTTGGCGACACAGACGCTGATCCAGAAAAAGTCGACGAACATGCGTGTCATGGTCAATGGCACGGCCGGTGAAGGGGTGACCGCCAAGGACATTATCCTTGCGATCATTGGCGAGATCGGCACGGCCGGCGGCACGGGATCGGTTATCGAGTATGCCGGTGAGGCGATCGAGGCCTTGTCGATGGAAGGCCGGATGACGGTCTGCAACATGTCGATTGAGGGCGGCGCCCGCGCCGGGTTGATTGCGCCCGATCAGAAGACATTCGAGTACATCAAGGGCCGGCCGCGGGCTCCGAAGGGCGCCGAGTGGGAGCGCGCGCTGGAATATTGGAGCCAGCTGAAAACTGATGACGGCGCGGTTTTCGACAAGGAGATCCAGCTTGATGCCGGCAAGCTGCCGCCGATCGTTACCTGGGGCACGTCGCCGGAAGACGTGGCGACAATTACCGGCAATGTGCCGCGGCTGGAAGACGCTGCTTCCGAGGCCCAGCGCAACAAGATCAGCCGTGCGCTCGAATACATGGGATTGCAGGGCGGCGAAAAGATTACCGATCTGGAAATAGATCGGGCGTTCATCGGCTCCTGCACAAATGGACGGATCGAGGACCTGCGCGCTGCCGCGGCGATGGCGAAAACAGGCATCGCGAAAGGCTTGAAAGTGCCCGGGCGTGTAAATGCGCTGGTGGTTCCCGGATCCGGCCTGGTCAAAGAGCAGGCGGAGGCCGAGGGTCTGGACAAGATTTTCGTCGAGGCCGGTTTTGAATGGCGCGAGCCGGGTTGCTCGATGTGCCTGGCGATGAACCCGGACAAGCTTGCGCCGGGTGAACGTTGCGCGTCGACATCGAACAGGAATTTCGAAGGCCGTCAGGGATATCGCGGCCGCACGCATCTGGTGTCGCCGGCAATGGCTGCGGCTGCAGCGATGGCAGGCAAGTTTGTCGACGTGCGCGATTGGAAATAATTGCGCTCTCAAGCAAAATGAAAAAGGCCGGTCGCGTGAGCAACCGGCCTTTGTTGTGATCCGCGTGGATCCCGCTATCGCTTACCAGCGGCAAACGCGGCGGTAAACCGGACCATAATACGTCCAGATCTTCTTGATGTAGCAACCGCCATAGTACGGCCGGCCATAGTAGCCCCAGCGGTGCCAGCGATGACCACGGTGCCAGCGATGACCACGGTGCCAGCGATGACCGCGGTGCCAGCGGCCTCCGCGACGGAAGCGGCGGGCGGTCTTGATCTCGTCACCGGACTTTACCGACTTGCCGGCGGTCTGGGTCTTTTCAACACCCAGCGGGTTGGCGGTCGAAACGGCGGCGGAAGCAGGGTTTGCGGTAAGGGCCGCTGCGCCCAGGGTAACGGCTGTCGCCACTGCAATCAGAAGTTTCTTCATGGTACTTTTCCTTTCGAATATCGGGGCCCGAACTGCGGGCCGTTCGAACGGGAAGAGTTCCCGTTGCTGTGATTGCGATAATGTCGAAAATTGCCGGCAGGGTATGTGTTGGGACGCACGAGATGAATCGAATAAATTCATCGCGTGTTCACTTAGGGCCGGTTTGTGGGTGGAATTTCTCGTCTGGGCCGCAATCTTGTGCGATTGCGCACGCCATGGCTATCGCCTATCCAGGTCGCGCCCGCAGTGTTGTGGCTTGTAGTTTGCCGCTGCGTTGCAGTAATGATGTTTCATGGATCGGGATAAGCGGGAAAAAGATCAAGCGGACAAGATAATCCAGCGCGCCGAGCGGGAATCGCACAATATTTTCACCGGCGCGTTGCACCGTCTTGGCAGAATGACCGGCTTGTCGGCCGGAGATGATGTATCCAGGTCCGATCCGGCAGAAAAATGGGGCCGGATAATTGGCCGCAGCCTGGGTTTTGTTTTTCTGATCGTATTAATTGTGAATCTTTTTACTGGATGGTTCTTTTAGAATGAATGGTTATCATGGCGGGGAATGTGCTGACACAGCGGGACCTTAAAGGCGCGTTGTGTCATATTTTTGCCGGTATGATTGTTTCATTCAGCTGGTCTGGCTGCGGGAAGCGGGAAGGATATGACAATGAAATTTGCGCGCGCACTGGTGCTCGTTCCTGCCGTTGCGATTGCCAGCGGTGCGATGGCGCAATCGCAATCGGGCCTCGACTGGATGCGGATCAAGTATTCCTCGCTGTTCAATCGCGAGCCATTCGGCTGGTCACAGGCGCAGGCGGACCGGCAGTTCACCAAGATGTTCGAGCGCGCCCTGCTTGCCGGCAACGATTCCATTTCGGCGCAGGATGAGAAGCTTGCGCACGACATCTCCCGGGCGAAACGGCGCGCAAACACGATGCGCGGGGTGCTGTCCTCGGATTTGAATGGCGACTTCAAGGTTACGCGCGACGAAGTGCGGGCGGCTTTGCGCCACAAGTATTCCCGGCGTTCATCCTTGCATCGTGAGGCGCGAATGCAGCGCGAATTCGATCGCATTATGCGCAGCGATACCAATCGTGACGGATCGATTACACTGGAGGAGATCCGTAAAAGCGCTGATTTTCAGAATGTGCTGCGTGGAACCAGTTTCTACAGTTCCCACAATTCCAATGTTATCCCGATGAGCCTGGATCAGAATGGCGACCAGCGTTTGACCCGGGAAGAATTTTTGCAAGCCGCTCGCAAGGTATTCGATGAGATCGACAGCGATGGCAACAAGCTCCTGAGCGAGCAGGAGATGCAGAAATTCATGCGCAGCATCCGGGCAATCCGGTTGCGGCAATCGCGCGAACGTCGCAAGTTCTATCGCGCCCGGCGGATAGCGCGTTCAATCATGCGTTGCCGTTTGCCGGACTGGCCCAAGGGCGCCAAGCCGGCGTTTGCAGCAGCCTATCGCGGGCAGGGACTTGCGAATGTCGTTTTCAAAAACCGCCAGCAGCTCGTCAGCGTGGTGCGCATTCACATCGAAGAAGGGCCGGACAATATCGCACTGCTGTTGTCGGCACCCGGGAACGTGATCTGGCAGATTACGGGGGTCAAGGAGCGCGTTGCGAAAATCTACCTTGGATCCCGCTTTCGCCTGGGGACGCAGTCCAGCGTGGCGGTAGTCGGTATAGACAAGACGAAGGTGCATTTCATCCAGACTTCGGCGTGCCTGCCGTTCAGTTACACCAGTGATGCGGAGCGCAAGCATATCGATCGCGCAATACAGGCGCTGACCGGCATTGCGCCGGTCGCCGTGGTTGCGGTGGCGAGCAAGAAAATGGTTGCCATCCCGTCGGGCAGGACGGATCGGAAATCGATCAATCCCAGCGCGATCGCGCCGCCCAAGGGCAGCCCCGCTGCGCCGTTGTGGGCAGCAGTCGGGCGTTCTTTTCCCGCCGGCATCATTCGTCTGAAGCCGGAGGAAATCGTCAGCAAGTTTCCGGTTGAGAAAAGCCGGGTTTTGCCCGGGCGCGCGGGCCTGGCGCAGCTTATTGATCAGGGCGCGCTTGAGATTGCGGGGGGATCGGTTGCGCCGAGCGCCATCCCGAAGCTGCGACTGCCGGTGGGTGAATTGCGGATCGTGGCGCCAATCCAGATACCGCCCGGCCTGGGCGGGTCGATCGTTCGCCGGTTTGTGCTGGCAAAGAATGTCGCCGTTCCAAAGGGGCTGGCTTCGCAGATCTGCGTCGTGAGCGAGGTCGACGGCAAGCCCGTGCCGGGCTCCGGCCGCTGCCGATAACAGCGTACCGCCGCTCCTGCCCGGGTCTTAAGGGGCTCTTGCCGAGCTCTTGCCATGTTGTTGCCCGGCCCTTGCCTGTATGTCTGAAAAGTGCGAATTCCTTGACGGGATTGCCTTGCAGCGAATGCGATACGATCCCGATCCACGATTAGATATCAGCTTCTGACGGGCCAGTAATCCGGTCTTTTGAAATCGGCAACGGTTCCGTCGCAGGGAAAACGTTCATGTCCATCGCCAGCGAACGCACCAAGCGTATTCTTACAACCCATGTCGGCAGCCTGCCGCGGCCGGCTTCGCTCAGCGAGATAATGGCCGAACGCCTGGACGGGCGCGCCTATGATCGCGCAGTCTACGATGCCGAAGTTGCAAAAGCGGTAGCTGGGACTGTCGCATGGCAATGCGAACATGGAATCGACATCGTCAGCGATGGCGAACAGTCGAAGGCGGGCTTCTTCGCCTATGTGCGGGAACGGGTCAGCGGTGTTGAACCGAACCCGGAGCGCCAGCAGCGTACCTCAACCCGCGAGCGCAACGATTTTCCGGAATTTTATGCAGCCGGGCATTCGGGAACACAACCGGCCGGGTCGCTGTGTACCGGACCACTCGCCTATGTCGGACATGAACTGCTTCAAACCGATATCGCCAACGCGAAGAAAGCACTTGAGGGCCGCAAGGCCGAGGATCTGTTTTTCCCGTGCGCATCGGTGGGAACGGTGGAGGGCGCCGTGATCAATCGCCACTACAAGAGTGAAGACGAGTTTCTCGAAGCCGCCGCCGAGACCATGCGGGTAGAATACGAGGCGATAGTGGCGGCCGGGTTCTCGATCCAGCTCGATGATCCGCGGCTGGCGATGCAATACATGCTGGAGCCGTCGATGACCGTGGAAGATGCCCGCCGCTGGGCCCGCCGCAGGGTTGAAGCGATGAATTATTCGACGCGAAACATTCCATCAAACCGCGTCCGGCATCATACCTGCTACGGAATAAACATGGGGCCGCGTACCCACGATTTCGAAATGAAGCACTTGATCGACATTATTCTGGAAATCAATGCCGACTTTTATTCGTTCGAGTTTGGCAATCCACGCCATGAACACGAATGGAAACTGTGGGAAGATGTGAATCTGCCGGAAGGCAAGGCTGTGCTTCCCGGTGTCATCACGCATGCCTCGGTTCTGGTTGAACATCCTGAGTTGGTTGCAGAACGGATCTGCAAGTTCGCCAGCGTCGTTGGCAAGGAAAATGTCATTGCCTCGACCGATTGCGGTTTTGCCTCAACGCCGCGCGCCGTGCCGGAAGTGCACGATTCGATTGTCGATGCGAAATTTGCTAGCCTTGTTGAAGGTGCGCGGCTGGCTACCGCGCAGCTTTTCAGGTAGCGGCCGATTCAGCAGCCGCGCCGGCCTTCCCACATGCGGATTTCCTCAACGCGGGACTTTTCGTAGCCGCTCAACTGGCCGTAGGGCGCAAAGCACCCCGCGCCGAAGGTGCGGCGTCCGCGGGCCGTGCGGAAACAATAGCCGTTGTCGGCATAGATCTTGTTGCGGGCGTACCAAAGCTGGCTGCAGCTCATGGCGGCATAGCCCTGAGCCCGGACCGGGTCGGCGGGCGCAAACAACGCCGTCCCGGCGACAGCCGCGCCGGCGGCAACGAGGATTTTCAACGCGCAACGCATAAATCGGCTCCATGTGAGAAATTGCCGGGCCGCCGGCCCGGCGCATCAGGTCTTGCAGAGTACAGGCCAATCTTGCGCGATGCCTTGCGCAAGATCAACGCCCGCGACCTGGCCTATTGTTCCCCCGGCCGCGGCAGCATCATGGGCGTGCCGCGCCCCATAGTCTTGCATTCCTCATAGACCCAATGGGCGATGGCAAGATCGGCGGCGGCGGTGCCATTGTTGTTGGCATGGAGTGTGATCTGTTCGTCGCTGGTGCGGCCGGGATGGTCTCCGGCCGCGATAGCGCCAATTTCGAAAATCTTGTCCCAGGAAATAAGACCCTGCTGCAACGGATCCCAGATACCCGCCTGGCGCTCGTTCTCGATCGACTCGCGCCAGTTGGTAGCAATGATGTCGGCCCGCTGCACGGTGACATCATCGTTCTCGCGGCGACCACTCTTCAGCCAGCCGCCCTCGACCAGCGCTGCGTTGGAGCCAACGACGGTCACGACATGCTGCCCGGGCTCGAGCCAGTTGCCGTCGAATACCGGGACATTGGAATTGGTCGCACAGATCACGACATCGCAATCCCGCACGACCTCTTGCGGCGTATCAACGGGGATGAACTCGGCCTCGACCAGGGCGCGCATCTTCTCGCAAAATCCTTCCCGGTTCTCGCGGTTGCGGCTGTAGATCTTGTAGGTCTCTATCGGCCGCTCGTTTTGCAGCGCGAGTATCTTGTGCAGAGCCTGGCCGCTTGAACCGAACACGCCGGCGGTTTTTGCGTCTTTGCGGGCCAGGTGGCGGAAGCCGACGCCGCTGGTGGCGGCGGTCCGCAGCGCCATCAGACTTGAATAGCCGACGCGTTTTTCGGTTATTTCGCCTATCATGATGCATTTCAACGCGGCGGTTTCCGCATCCCACATCAGATAGACCGGGTGCTCCCGGTGCGGGTAGACTTGGTCGGCAGAGTCGTGATCATGCAGAACCTGCTCGCCACGGGTCATTGAACCTATGACGCCTAGCCCGTCGATTCCGCCGGGAAAATTGGAAATGCGCACGTTCTTGCGGGAATGGACGCGGCGCCGCGGCGCATTGATGATGGGATATCCGGCCGCCTCGGCGTAGCCTTGTTCGACCAGGTCAATGGCCTTGCCGATTTCGATTACATCGGTGATGTCCTGCGGCCCCAGCATCAATACGCTAAAATTGCTTTCGGTCATGTTACCTCCCCTTTCGGCCGTTTGCGCATCTTTGCAGATGCGGGCTGATGCGGAAACCCCGTGAGGAGCAAAGATTGCGGAAACTTCGTGCTTACGGCATTGTGCCGGCAACCAATATCCGGGAGGCAAATTTGGACAAGCTGAAACTTACATTGGTGTGCTCGCCATACGATCGGATGGAACCGCTGCGGCGCAAGAAAGTGCAGCCCGAGGGCATTGATCTGGATATGGTTGACGATCTTGGACCGCGCGAGATTTTCGACCGGCTCATGCGGTCCAATGATTTTGACATGGGCGAAATGTCTTCGTCGGAGCATATCGCCAATATTTGCGCGGGAACCAATCCGTTCGTGGCTATTCCCGTGTTCCCGTCCAAAGTCTTCCGGCACGGTTTCGTGGTCTACAATCGCAAGTCGGGGATTTCCAAGCCGAAGGACCTGGAAGGCAAACGCATTGGCGTGCCGCTTCATACCATGACCGCCGCGGTCTGGTGCCGGGGGGTTCTGGAAGAGGATTACGGCGTTGATCTTTCCGGGGTGACCTGGGTACAGGGCGCCGTCAATACTGTTGGCGCCCATGGCAATCCAGCGCCGCCGCCGTTGCTGAAGCCCGTCAATATCATCCAGAACCAGACCGGCAAGTCACTCAACGATTTGCTCGTTGAGGGTGAAATTGACGCCATGCTGGGCGCGATCCTGCCTGATGCCCTTGGCAAGAATCCCGACATCGTGCGCATGTGGCCGGACTATGGTGCAGTGGAGAAGGATTATTACAAGCGCACAGGGATCCACCCGATCATGCACCTGATCGCCATACGCAAGGAGGTCTACAACGCAAATCCGTGGATCGCCAAAGCCTTGTTTGACGCGTTTGAGGAATCCAAGGCCATTGCATGGCAGCAAGCGCGCTGGGATGGCGCTCAGAAATACATGCTGCCGTTTCTCTACCCGGCCATAGACGAGATCGACGAGATATTTCCCGGTGGCGATCCCTGGCCCTATGGCATCGAGGCCAATCGCAATACGCTGGAGGCCCTGGTCCGCCATCTGCACCGCCATCACATTATCGATCGCGAACCCGCTCTGGACGAAATTTTCGTCAGTGTCGAATAATCCGGGTTGGCGAACCATCCCGGGCCGCGACGGTCTTGTGGCGGTAAAATTCGACTCGCTGCGCCGGTAGTTCCCGTTCGATTGGCGGGTCCAGCGTCTGGGGGGCGTCGGCGCCCGGTTCAATGACGTCAATAACATGCACGCCGTAGCAGATTCGGCTATCTTGATAATAAACCGATTCGATTAGCCGCAGTGCCGTCTGCTGCGTTACGCGCCGCGGCGGCGACTGTCATGTGAAACCGGAGCGCCATGGCGCAGGATGAGCTAAATACGCCGTTGGGACAGCCGGTTCCCGCCAAGCCGGGAGCCGGTTTCAGGTTGTCAGGAAAGGCGATTGCGCTTGGCGGCCTGTCGGTATGCGCGGCGGGGCTGGCCGGTTGGCTCGCGGTGAAGAATGATGGTTATGGCGGGCGGGCAACGGCGATCGCGAAAATCGAGGTCAAGACGGCTCCCGATCCCGCCAAGGCGGCCAGAACCGCCGCGCAGGGCGCCGACAGGACGGCAACAGGATCGATAGCGCAGGTGCGATCCGCCCGGTCCGGCGGGCAGAATATCGAGAGCAGAAGCGGCGTTAAAGTGGTTCGCCGTGGCGGCGGAGTCGCTCCCGACGCGCTGATCATCAAGGTGCCCGATGCGGCGCCGCGCGTCGGCCTGATGCCCGCGCCTGACCAGCGGCTTGTGCGCAAAAGCCGATTTGGTATGCTGCCGCGCATTGGCAAGGATGGCTCCACGCCGCTGGAGGTTTATGCGCGGCCGCTGGTGATGCCGGGGAAACTGAAAAATTCGGCGCCGCGCCTTGCTATCGTGATCGGCGGCATGGGGCTGAGCGAGGTGACCACGCGGGCGGCCATTCAGGCGTTGCCGGCAGCCGTGTCGTTTGCTTTTGCGCCTTATGGAAAGTCGCTGCAGGCGCAGGTGTCCAGTGCGCGTTTAGCCGGGCATGAAGTCCTGCTACAGGTGCCGATGGAGCCCTTCGATCTCGTTGGCCAGGGACCGGGTCCGCGACTCCTGCGGGCGAGTTGCGACCGCAAGCAAATGAAAGAGCGGCTGCACTGGCACATGGGCCGTTTCACCGGCTATATCGGGATAGCCAATTTCCTCGGTGCAAAATTTACTGCCAGGGCTGAAGCGATGGCCCCGGTGATCGAGGAGGTGCGTTCCCGTGGCCTGATGTATTTCGATGATGGTTCGTCCAAGCGCTCCCTGGCCGGGAAATTGGCGGGTGCAAGCAAGACGCCGTTCGTCCGGACCGACGTGATCCTTGATGAGAAACGGGCATCGCGGGCAATTGATGCTGCATTGCAGAAGCTGGAATCGATCGCCGTGCGAAACGGCAATGCGGTCGGGTTCGCCAATGCATTGCCGAATGTCGTGGCGCGGGTTGCCCGTTACGTACCGGGATTGGTGAAGCGCGGCGTGGCGCTGGTGCCGGTCAGCGCGATTACCGGGCGCCATCGTGCGCGCATCGGCAAGAGATAGGAAGTCCGGTCCCATGGCGCGCTACAGACCCTGTGTCGGGGTTGCCCTTTTCAACCGCGACGGCCTGGTATTCACCGGGCGCAGGCGCAACAAGGCGCTGCGGGAGCACGTTGCGCCGGGCCACGAGTGGCAGATGCCGCAAGGAGGCATAGACAAGGGCGAGGAGCCCCGTGCGGCCGCCGTGCGCGAATTGTACGAGGAGACCAATGTGCGGTCGGTCAGCTTGCTGGCGGAAGCACCCGACTGGTATGCCTACGATCTGCCGGATGATATTGCCAGGGAAGCGTGGAAAGGGAAATATGCCGGCCAGACGCAAAAGTGGTTTGCATTCCGCTTTGAAGGCCCGGACAGTGAGATCGATATCGATAACCCCGCCGGCGGCGAACATCGCCCTGAATTCGACGCCTGGCGCTGGGTTGCACTCAGCGAGATGCCAAAACTGATCATTCCGTTCAAACGGCCGGTCTATGAAAAAGTGGTTGCCGCCTTCGCGCATCTGGCGAGCTGAAACAGGCGTGCGCCATACGGCAATTCAGGCTAAAGCGTTTTGCGTTTAATCCGGATCACCGGATTGAACGCAAACGTCGATCAGATATTGGAACACCGTGCGTTTGCCTCATTTCTTGATGCAGAAATAAGGCAAAGCGCTTTAGTTGAAATAGCGCTCCAGCACGCGTTGGTAAATCCGCGCCAGCGCTTCCAGGTCATTGATGCTGATGCGTTCGTCGACGGCATGCATGGTCTTGCCGACCAGGCCGAACTCCAGCACTTCGGCGTAGTTCTTTATAAATCGGGCATCGGATGTACCGCCGGTGGTGGACAGCGCCGGCTTGCGCCCGGTTTCCTCCTCAACGGCTTCGGAGAACATGTGTACGAAGCGGCCGGGTTTGGTCAGGAACGCAGTCGCGTTTGTTGGCTGAAATTCGATGCTTGCGTTCGCGTTTTGGGCTGCCGCCGCCAGGCGCTTTTCGAGCTCAGCCCGCAAGGAGTCGGGTGTCCAGAGGTCATTGAAACGCACATTGAACCGGCAATGGGCCAATGCCGGGATTATGTTGACGGCCGGATTGCCGGTGTCGAAAGTGGTGAATTCGAGATTGCTGGCGTCGAAATGTTCGGTTCCGGCATCCAACGGCTCGGCGCGCAGGGCGGTGACGATGCGAGCCAGGTGATGCACCGGATTGTCGGCAAGATGCGGATAGCCGACATGGCCCTGGACGCCGTGAACCGTAATCTTTCCCGACAGGGAACCGCGGCGGCCAATCTTGATCATGTCGCCAAGCGCGTCCGGATTGGTCGGCTCACCCAGAATACAGTTGTCGAAACGCTCGCCGCGCTCGTGCGCCCATTCCAGCAGCTTGATCGTGCCATTGACCGCTGGCCCCTCTTCATCGCCGGTTATCAGAAATGAGATGGCGCCTGCGGGCGCGCCGTTGTCGCTGATATAGGCCAGCACTGCGGCGAGGCTGGCGGCGATGCCGCCCTTCATATCAACGGCGCCACGGCCCCAGAGACAGCCATCGGCGATCTCGGCGGAGAAGGGATCGAAGCGCCACGTGGCGGCATCGCCGGGCGGCACGACGTCCGTGTGTCCGGCAAACACGAGATGGGGATGCCCTGAACCAATGCGAGCGTAAAGGTTGTCAATATCGGGCCAGCCGTCTTCCCTGAAGACGACGCGCCATGTTTCAAATCCTGCCTGCTGGAGCAAGGCTTCGACGATCGCCAGTGCGCCCTTGTCGTCCGGGGTTACGGACGCGCAGCGGATCAAGTCGCGGGCGATCGATAGGGCGTCCGGACTATTCATGATGCGATCCTTCGCTGAGTGGCTGTTCGCCAAACTGGTTGATCCGATCGACCCCCGCACGCATTCCCAGTTCGACAATGACAACCGCCAGTATGCCAACCGACAATACACCGGCAGCATATCCGAGCGCGGTTACCCCGTTTGCTGTTGAAATTACCCCAAATGCGTCCAGCGCAGAATACAGTAGGGCGCAGACAACAGCGATATAGGACAAATGGCCGGTTTGGTCACGGTCGCGCTGCCGCTTGACGAGAATAGCCAGGGTCGGCCAGGCAAGCGCGGTGTCGACCAGCAATGTAATATTGCGGAACCACAGCGGCGCCGGACGGGTCTTGATGTCCGCTCCGGTCAATTGCAGCAGGGGTAGAAAAAACAACAGCTCGATCGCGAGGAGGGCGAGCAGGCCCGCCCAAAACTGACGCCGGGAGATGCGCCCGGTGAAACTGAAAAACAAATCATACCAGTTCATGCGTTCTACAGCGCCCCAAGTATTTCACGTTCGCCTGACAGCCATAGCGCGGCAAACCGCGGGTGCCAAATTGCCAATCGAGGGCGCTGCGAGCCGGCTCGGTCAGTGTTTGTGCAATACGCCGGAAGCGGTTGCGCAGGGATTGCGATTCATGCTCTATCGCGCAAATACTTGATGTTCAGGGCAAGTCCTGAAGCCGACGGAGACTAGAGCATGAGCGAAGCCCGCGTTACTCCGGCCCAGTCCGGTGGAGCAGGCCACAACAGCCAGGCGGACCGGGAAGAGGTGGTTTGGGAACGCTGGCAGCGCAAACGGGTGTTTGTCCGGGCGCTCGAAGGCACCTATGGCGAACTGGTTAGCGAGTTGTTCAACCAGCCCCGCGTTTATTCCACCAAGGACCATGAATGGAAGGGCGGGCCGGGCCACTACGGCAAGAAAATCATCAACCCGCAGGCAGTGCGGGTCGCGCAGTCGATCGAAACCCATGTCGAGGTTTTCTCACCGATGGGTTACGGACAAAAACATGGCCACATGAACAGCGCGGTATTCTTTGTTCTGAAAGGCAAAGGTTACGACGTCCACGACGGACGCCGGATCGACTGGGAACCGGGCGATGCCCTGATCGTCGAGAACGCCTGTGTGCATCAGCATTTCTCGCAAGAGGAAGACGACGAGTGCATCACGCTGGTTATGAAAGCCAAGCCGCTGTTCCTGTTTATGCATTTGCTGTTTCAGAAAATAGCCGAATATCCTCCCAAGGATGGAACGCCGAAACAGCTCGCCTACAAGCCGCCGGCGGAACTGTGAGCTTGTAAACGCCGGACTGGACGATTCGAATTTTGGAGTGAATTCAATGCCGATACTCGATCCGCGTGAAAAAGAAGCTGCGTACAAGCAGCTGGTGCACGCGAACTTCTATGAAGAGGCGTTAAAAGCGAGCGAGGAATTCCGCAAGGAATATGACCAACGCATTAACGTCGTAAAGGCGGCAGACATGCCGTTCGAACGTTCCCCCGATGGGTTGATCAAGCATATCATCAACGAGCAAATGAATACGAAGGAATGCTGCCTGGATATTTATATGCAGTTCCTGCCGCCGGGCAAGGCATCCGGCAAGCACCGGCATTTGTCGGAAGAAGTTTTCTATGTCGTCGAGGGGCAGGGATATGACCTGCACTGGGACGTGAAATTCGACGTCAAGGATGAAATGGAATTTGAGTGGGAAGACACACCAAAGAAGTTCGAATGGGTGCAGGGTGATTTTGTATATATTCCGCCGTATTGCGCGCATCAGCATTTCAACGCTCTTGAATCCAGTGATGCGCGTATAATCGTAATCAACAGCCGGATCATCAAGGCGATGGGTTTCAACTGGTTCGAGCAGTTGGAAAACGCCGAAGGGTATTAGCCGGGGCGGCTGCCGGTCGGTGCAAGCCTCAATCAACAGGAGCACTCCATGTGCGGAGATTTTGACGAAGACGGTCCCGGCAAGCTGGAAGAAGTCCTGTACGATCGCTATCAGGCGCATGCCAAATTGCTGTTGGAACGGCAAGCGGTAAAACACAATCCCGGTGATCCGGTTGTTGCTGCAATAGAAACCCTGTTCACCGCCGCGCTGGGCCGGGCGGTAAAGGATACAGAAACCGCCGACGAGGGGCGGCAATACGAAATGCTCTCAATGCAGCCGCTGGTTTTCGCCCGCCTTGCCGGTTACCTGGCCGGACATCTGGCGATGCAGGAAGATCCGCTGCACAAGGTTATGGATGCAATGTTGCACGGTTACCGGGAAGCCAATGATGCGCAACACAATCATGACCGTGATCATCATCACGGCCATGATCATGGGCACGGTATTTCAAGCGATCACCACCATCACTGACGGGGACCGATGGGACAGGTCAAAAATATCCTCTTCATCATGTGCGATCAGCTGCGCTGGGATTACCTGTCGTGTTATGGCCACCCACATCTGCACACACCGCATATCGATGCGCTTGCCGCAAAGGGTGTACGGTTTGATCGCTGCTACGTGCAATCGCCGGTATGCGGTGCTTCGCGCATGAGTACTTATACCGGCCGTTACGTCCATTCGCATGGCGCGAGCTGGAATTTTGTGCCGCTCAAGGCGGGCGAGATGACGATCGGCGATCATCTTCGCCCGTTGGGCGTGCAGACTGCGCTGGCCGGCAAAACCCATATGCGGGCCGATAGCGCGGGCATGGCCCGGCTTGGCATCGACCCGAACTCCCTTATCGGGGTGCGTATTTCCGAGTGCGGCTTCGACCCTTACGAGCGCGACGACGGTATACATCCCCGGTCCGGGCACGATCCTTATCCGCGATACAATGAATATCTGCGTGAGTATGGATTTGGTGGCGAGAACCCTTGGGAAGATTGGGCCAATTCGGCTCTTGCGGACGATGGCCGGATCGTCTCCGGCTGGTACCTGAAATACGCCAATCGTCCGGCGCGGGTTCCCGATGAACATTCCGAGACGCCTTACATCACCCGGCGGGCAATCGATTTTATTGAAGAACAGAATGCAGACCCGAACGGCAAACCCTGGGTATTGCACGTATCTTACATCAAGCCGCACTGGCCCTACATCGTGCCGGATCCTTACGCCAGCATGTACGGTCCGGAAGATTTCCTTGCGCCGGTGCGCAGCGAGGCGGAGCGTGAGAACCCGCACCCGGTCTACCGGGAATTCATGAACACGAAAGTTTCGCGCAGCTTTGCTCGCGACGAAGTGCGCGACTCCGTGCTGCCGGCTTACATGGGGCTGATCAAGCAAATAGATGATCAGATGGGCGTGCTCTTCAAGTATCTTGAAGACACGGGGCAGATGGAGCAGACGATGATTGTATTCACGTCCGACCACGGCGACTACCTTGGCGATCACTGGCTTGGCGAGAAGGATTTGTTCCATGAACCCAGCGTGCGCGTGCCGCTGATCATTTACGATCCGGATGAGCGGGCTGACGCCACGCGCGGCAGCGCCAACCAGGATCTTGTCGAAGCTATCGATCTGATGCCGACGTTCCTTGATGTGTATGGCGGCGTGGAATTACCGCATATCATAGACGGGCGTTCGTTGCGACCGCTGCTGTTCGGGCAGAAGCCCGCGGACTGGCGCAGCTATGCGATTAGCGAATACGATTACTCGTTCATGGATATCGGCAAGGTCTTGGAGAAGTCGGCGATCGATTGCTGGCTGCGGATGATTTTCGACGGGCGCTACAAATACATCCTGTCCGAAGGTTTCCGCCCCATGCTGTTCGACTTGCAGGACGACCCGCACGAACTCACCGACCTTGGCGCCGATCCCGATTATGAAAAAATCCGCGGACGCCTGCATGAACAGCTTTTCGAATGGGCACGCCGCCCGCGTCAACGTGTGACTGTGCCCGATGGGATGATCAATTCGACGCCGATCCAGCAGCGGATAAGTCAACAGGGGGTACTGATCGGATTTTGGGATGAGGACGATCTTGCCGAAGAACGCAAGAACTGGCGTTCTCTCATGGCTTCGTGGAATCCTGTTACGAAAGATACTTTGGCGGCGCTTGAGAAGCCGACCGATCTCAATTCAGGAGATGACTCATGATGCAGGAAACTGCCGGCATCACCCCCGCGATGGAGGGAATGGACGGCGTTCACTGGAACGTACTTGGGCAGATCTACACGCCGAAACAGATCACTGATTCCTGTTTCAGCTGGCATGCGACCTTTCCTATCGAAACATTTGTCCCGCCGCATATTCATGCCGACCAGGATGAATATATCTACATGCTGGACGGCGAGTTCGATCTCTTGCTCGATGGCCAGCACAAGCAGGCACGCGCCGGCGACCTGGTGCGCATGCCACGCAAAATTCCGCACGGCATCTTCAACAATTCGGGCAGTGTTGTAACCTGCTTGTTTTGGGTTACGCCAGCGGCACAACTCGTTGAACTCTTCAAAGCGCTACACAACGTGGCGTCAACGGCCGACGCGGTACGCATATCTGCTCAGTATAACGTAGAGTTTCTGCCGCCGCGTCAGGTGTGAGAGCGAGTCATTTTTTCACGGCAATGGAAAACCTGTGCTGCTCCCTGAATTTGCTTCACCGTTGGGAACACGGCGCAAATCGTCCATAGTCGCTTCAGTTGCGGACTTCCTGTGCTGTAGCGTATTTGTCCATAGTATATTTTCTGACGCGGTCTGCAGGCAGACACACTTGTGGCGAGAGCAGAACATAGTTGCCGAGGAAAAATCTGTCGAGCTCAAGATGCAAGGTGTCGTATTGCTCAATGTAGTTCTGGGTAAGCCGGCCGACCCGGTAGTTATAGGCAGCCGCAAACTTCATCACCGATTTGATGGAATGGCCGTGATCGACCCACTCGCCGCTGTATTCAAATTGGATCAGTCCGATTGCTTGCCTTTGTAGTGCACGTTCCGCCCCCATGATCACCCGAAAATCATTGCCTTCGGTATCGATTTTCATGAAATCAATTTTTTCGATGCCGTTCTGCTCCATGAACCGATCGGCCGTCGTCACCTGGACAGTGATAATATCACCGGTGGCCTCACCCGAAGCGCCGCTGTCGACACGAAGATGCGAGGTGCCGGTTTTTGGACCGGTGATGTTAAACTTCGCCTCGCCCTCGTAGTCGCTCAAGGCGATGTTGTTGATTTCCAGCTTGACCTTTTCTCTGTCAACAGGGCCGACTCTTTTCTGCAGCTCCGAGCGCTGGTTGGGTGCGGGTTCAAAACAAGTTAACTGCAGTTGTAAGCGGCCATCGGCCGTAACGAAGTCGGCCAAATTTTTGCTCCACCAGCCCAGAAATGCGCCGACATCGAAAACGATCAATGACCCGGATTGCCTTCCCGCGCATTCACTGATAAGCCAGCTTTGTAGATTGTATTCGCCATCCGTGGCTGCATCGAGCGAGAGTTCGCGGCGGGCTCCCTGATACAGAAAGCAGCCTATTCGCCATACGAGGCTGCGTCCCAAAATTTTTTCTAGAAGATTATACGCTGCAATTTTTAAAACTGTCCTCGCTATTGTCCTACAATCGAATTCAAGCGCTACCTTCCGATGGGCGGACCCGTATATGCACGCCGGTTGGACACGCCGCTAGCATCTGTTATGCGGATATATTCGGCAGCGCGCCTCAAATGCAGGGACCATTGTTGGTGCTCAATTTTGCCTCTTCAGAACAGGTCTATGTACCGCCGGCGCTTAACGTCGTCCAGCACGCATTTTGCCTGAAATGAAACACTTTCCTACTTGATGACTAGATACTTGCTTCCGGCGACAGCCAACGTGAACCGTTCTGCCAGAAAATCAACTGCCCCGGTAGAAGACATTTTAGCGAAATTTACAGAATTGCCCGATTCGCACAACAGATGATGATCAAGATTGTGGCTGCAGACTCTTGGTTGTGCGCAAAGTGCGCGTCAACCCAGCGCTCCGGGTCTAGGGTGCCTGTCCTTTCGAGTTACGTTCGTTCCGCGACTTGGAACTTGAACGTAGTGGCTGTCGCTGGCGCGACACAATAACATGACTATCCAGACTAGGTCAGCTCTTGTGCGTTCTACTAGACTCATTGGAACGCACGAGAGCTGATAGATTCCAAAAAGTTGGGCATCGGTATTTGGAAAGATCCAGTATTCAATTTATCGCCTGATGCTTTGGACATGGGAATCCGGCTGCTATAGAGCAGCCAGGCGATTGGACTGCAGAGCTCTAGGATTGAATCGCGCGTGCAAGGGCGTGCCGGCCGATTCATGTCTATTGGACGGCAGTCAGCCGTTCCGTACTAGTCGAACGCCAATTGTACATGCTGCGTAGTGTCGCGGCACCGGATCTTTGGGCTGATTTCATTCGCGGTTGAAGCCGCCTGATGCCGAGATATCGCATAGGGATAGGAAGTCGGATCGAGCCGCAGGTTCGGTGAGAACGGCTAAGGATTCAGACAGGAAAATGAGGCTTCCATATGCGCTATCTGGTCACCGGCACGGCAGGGTTCATCGGCTTTCACGTCGCAAACAGGCTGCTTGATGAGGGTCACGAGGTGGTCGGCCTTGATGGGTTCACCGATTATTATGACGTCACGCTAAAGG
>CAZTMN010000081.1:0-17377 GCA_964615275.1 uncultured Beijerinckia sp.
ATCCGGTTGTAGGCCTCATACATGTTGGAAAAACGTGTTTCGCCGCCTGTCGAAGTCAAGGTCATGCCATAGAGCAACGTCGCCCGGTGCGGCTCGGGATAATAACTGGTGTCATGGTGAAACCACATTTCGCCATCGCCGAACGATCCGATCGCTTTGCCGTCTTTGACAATGTTCGAAACCATCATGAAGGGTTTGCTCTTGTCGCTGCCATCGTCAGGGCGCGAATAGGGCCCGTTGCGCGATGCGACTTTGCCGAACATTTCCGCAGCCGCGACCTGCTGCTCCTCGTCCAGCTCCTGACCGCGGAATACAACGACAATGTTGTCATTGAAGGCTTGCATCACCTGCGCCCGCGTGTCGGAGTCAATCGGCTTTGTCAGGTCGACGCCGCGGATTTCGGCGCCAATAAGCGGATGTTTTTTGATAATTTCGATGGCCATTGAGTCTTCCTCCTAATGTGCAGCCGGCAGGCGCAAACCCTGTTGCTCCAGCAAAGGCATGACGTCACTGATAAACCGGGTGATGCCCTCGTCATATCGCGGCCAGGACAAGAGCGCACCATCCAGTCCCACGTCCGACAGTTTTTTCATTTCGCTGGCGATGCGATCCTTGGTGCCGACAAGCGGATAGCCGCCAAAACCGGCGATGAAATGATATTTCGCGGCTTCGAGCATCTCCGGCGGCAACACCTGGCTGGTAAGCCCAAGTCCGCCGACGAGATTGTTGATCGCCTCCCAATCTCCCATCTCATTCACATAAAAGTCGCGAAAATCCAACGCCTCTTTGTCGGTATCGCCCAAAACACAATATGTGTTGGCCCAGACCTGAATATCGCGGCCATATTCCTTACGCGCCAGGTTGCGGACTTCAGCAATATCGCTGCGCGCCGATTCGATATCTTCGCCCTTGATGTGAACAAAAATCATGTCGCAATTCTTGGCTGCGTAATGGCGGCCAACTTGAGACCCCCCGGCATTCATGACTGGCGGGAATGGCTGCTGGATCGGCTTCGGCTTGTGATAGCCACGCTTGATATTGAAATATTTGCCTTCGAAGTCGAATTCATCTTCGCGGGTCCAGAGCAATTTGAGAACTTGCAGCCATTCATCTGCATAGACGTAACGTTCATCATGCTCCATGACCGGCGCGCCGAACATTTCCAACTCCGGTTCATACCAGCCGGTAACGATGTTCAGCGCAAACCGCCCGCCGGAGATGTGATCGATCGTAGTGCCCTGTTTGGCGGCAACGATCGGATGAATCGTGGGAACATGGCAGGTAGAAAACAGCGCCGGTGTTTTCGTTGCTTCGCCAAGCCCCGCCGCCCACGCGAAAGTTTCGTAACAGGCGCCGTTGAAATCGATCTCGCCGCCGAAACCACGCCAGCGCGCGACCGGAACCAGCGCATCAAACCCTGCCTTATCGGCTTTTGCGGTAATCGTTTTCACATTCGCCCAACTTGTCTGGAACACTCCGTCGATTTTCGTGGCTGCGCAGGCATTGTCGACGTTAAGGCCAAAACATCCCAGTTTGAGCTTGTGCGGCGATTGCAGTGCGTGCGCGGCGACCATAGCGTTTCCCAGCCAAAATCCTGTTCTGCCCGTCAATTTGCCCGTCTCGCGCCCGAAACTCAAGACCGGCTACTCACCCCGCGCGAAAGTGACAGGCGACAAACAGGCGCGCCCGATGTAAGTGTAGCGAACCGGGCATCCGGCTCGTTGGCCCAGGCACGAAGGCGATGCGATACTTTTCTGGATCTGCGAACTTCCTCACGCGCCGTCAAATGACCGCCTGCCTCCTGCTGGCCGGAACCGCGCCTGCAATTGCTCCAGCGCGAGCGAATGCGCAGTCCCGAACCGACGTCCGCACCGCCAAGGCGTTCACCGAAATAACAGCGGGACCAGCAAAAATTTCGCCCTCTGGCGCAAGTTCGCCGCCGTTATCCGTGCTTGGGTACAACGGAGGAACGCCTGGCCCGATCCTGCGCGTCACGAGGGGAAAACAGCTTTCCGTCCGTTTGAAGAACGGGATCGCGCAACCGACCACGATCCACTGGCATGGCGTACGGTGTCCAAACGACATGGATGGCGTCGGCGGGCTCACCCAGGCCGCTGTTCCGCCAGGCGGCTCGTTCGACTACCATTTCAAACCGCCGGATAGTGGAACCTTCATCTATCACGCCCACGCGGCGCCTTTCGTCAGCGAACAGGTCTACCGCGGACTGGCGGGCGTGCTTGTCGTTGATGAGGAGCAACCGCCGGATGTTGACGCCGACATGGTGCTGGCGTTGTCGGATTGGCTGTTGTCAGCGGACAGAACGCTGACTCTGCAACGCAATGGCAAAGTGCGAACCGGAATCACACCACCCATCGATGCTCGTCTGACGATCAATGGCAAACCGGTTCCGCAAACAAAGCTTCTGCTAGCTGGATCGAGAGCGCGGCTGCGACTGGCAAACCTTACTGCTTCCCGGCTCGGCGGTTTCGTATTCAGTGGGAGCAGTCCAACAGTCGCTTCCATCGACGGCCAGCCGTGCGAACCGTTCATTCCAGGGCAAAACACGATGCCGGCTGCTCCCGGTACGCGAATCGACGTAATTGTCGACCTGCCTCGAGAAGCTGGAAGACACTTCACACTGTCGTTTATTGATTGGCCCGCCCCTGGCCGAATACCGCGAAAGCCACAGGAACTTGTTTCCATAGCGACACAAGGGACCGCATTGAAACAGCGCAATGCCGTGACGGGCTTGCCACGCAATCTGCTGCTGCCCGAACTAATTCGGCTGCAGGATGCGACCCGCCTCGATATTGTCTTGACGGCCGGCGACAGCCGCCAGGCAGCCGCAGGTCAGTTGTGGGCTATAAACCGTATGCAATCCGGACGCGCAATGGCAGAACCGCTGTTTTCAGTGAACGCCGGCGCTCCGGTCAGTTTGGCCTTTGTCAATCGCACGCAGTTTCCGCACGTCATGCGCGTACACGGCCACAGCTTTCGGCTGTTGCACAATCTCGACGACGGCTGGGATCCCTACTGGCTCGATACACTTGTTGTCCGGCCAGGGCGTACCGCGCGGATTGCCTTTGTAGCGGGCAAGCGCGGCCGATGGCTCATCAGCAGCGGCAACCTGGAATATATCTCGCAAGGTTTGTCCGCCTGGTTCCAGGTCAACTAAATTTAGTTGATAAAGTCTACTATCTGAGAAAAAATACAAAATTGCGGACGCCAAGCCACATTTGCGCTGGTGATTCCAGCTGAACGCGCTTATAATAGGTTCCAAGAATTTAATTTAATTACAGGGAGTTCAAACGCAATTGAGCAATTTTCAGCTTCCAAACGAAGAGCGCATCGGAATTGCTGTAGAGTGTTGGAATAATGGTGATATCGGCGCTCTTACATCGATGTTTGCAGACGACGATGCATATTGCTCACCATTGTCAAACACCAGCGGCGGTTCGTATTGGTTACAAGGGCCGCAAGAAGTGTCCGCCCATTTTCTGGCGATGAAGAAACAATTCCACAATATTGAACTGGTCGAGGTGTTGGCGGGAGCCGGGTTTACGAATCTCCTCCTGCGCCACGATGAAGGTTCGATTTCCCTGCTTATCGAACCTGATGAAGAGCGCCGCGCAAGGCGGATTATCGCGTGCCACAGCCTGTCGATGCTAAACCGGAAATAACCCTGCTATTGCAATTCCCGCCAGACATGCGCCAGGCATATGGGTATGTCTTCAGCAATCAGTCCGGGACCGAGAATTTGCGCCGCGCGCGCGTGCACCCACACGCCAGCACAGGCTGCCTCAAAGCCGGGCATTCCCTGCGCCAGCAAGCCCGTAATCATGCCCGTCAGAACATCTCCCGATCCAGCCGTTGCCAGCCAAGGCGGCGCTTCGCGCATAATTGAACATCGTCCATCCGGCGCCGCGACGATCGTGTCCGGCCCCTTAAGGCAAACGATCACTTGCAGGTAATCCGCAGCGGCCAGCGCGCGCCGGAGCCGCGATGCCCGGGGGTCGGTTGAACTAGCTGCGGGAACGTCCTTCAGCCCGGCGAACAATCTGGAAAATTCACCCTCGTGCGGTGTGATTATCACGGGCCGTTCAGCCAGGGCGGCAAGTTCGCGCAGGCCAGCGGCATCATTTTCGAAACTGGTTATCGCATCAGCGTCGATCACCATTGCAGGCGCACAACGGTGCCCCATTGCAAGCTCGACCAAAGTTCGCGTTTGCTCACCGGCGCCCGCCCCGGGTCCAATCGCCAGTACATTTTTGCGGGCATCATCGAGCGTTGCCCGCAGCCCCTCTGGCCCATCGAATGGTGCAATCATGATAGCGGTGAGATGCGCCGCGTTCGCCGCAACTGCGTCGGCTTGCGCAGCGAGCGTGACCAGGCCTGCCCCTGCCCGCAACGCGCCAGCGCCAGCCAGCCGGGCAGCGCCTGTCTGATGCGCGGGACCGGAGACCACAAGCGCATGCCCGCGGGAATACTTGTGCCCTGTTACCGAAGGTGCCGGCAGAACGCCGCGCCAGAGCCCAGGCGCATTCACGTGGTACACCGGCGCGATTTCCGCGAGCACCTTGCCTTCAATTCCGATCTGTTCCAACCGCACGCGACCGCACAATTCCCGGCCCGGCAATAGAATATGGCCGGGCTTGAGCCGAAAGAACGTAACCGTCTCGTCAGCTTCGATGCTCGCACCGCGGACCGTCCCGGTATCCCCATCAATCCCCGAGGGAACATCTACTGCGAGCACGGGTTTTCCCGAGGCGCCACGCCACTGATTGACGCGCTCCACGATCGAGCGTGCGCGCCCATCAATATCGCGTGTCAAGCCTGCGCCAAACAGTGCGTCAATAACGAGATCAGCCTCTTCCAGCTCCACCAATGCCGCGGAAGCGATCCTGCCGGTCCAGGCACGGGCTGCATCGGCCGCATCCCCCTTGAGACTGACGACGGAGCCCAACAGCCCGGCCTGAACGGAAAACCCCATGGTCCGCAGATATCGTGCGGCAACGAAGCCATCGCCTCCGTTGTTTCCGGGTCCACACAGGATTGCAACGCGGCCGCCGTCGCTGCGTGCAAGCATCTGCCGGGCTGCGTCGGCAACGGCAGCCCCTGCCCGCTCCATCAGAACCGTTCCCGGCGTACCCGCCTCGATCGTCAGGCGGTCAGCCATCGCCATCTGGCTATTGGTCAGCAGTTCGATCGGATCGTCGCGCATGGCCCATCGTGGACTGCACCCGTTCAATAATCAATGGCTTCCGATCATACTACCGGGTGGCAAAATCCAGAACGAAGAACACCAACGCTGACAGGAAGGCGGCTGCCGGGACGGTGATGATCCACGCAGCCACGATCACGGTGAAATGCGAGCGGCGAACCAGTTTGCGACGGATAAGTTCTGCGCTGTCAGGCAGGCCGTCATCGCTGTCAAAATTGGTGCGCGCCCTTGCCTTGACGAAGGCCCGCCGCCGCTTGCTGCGTGACGTGTAGTATTCCCGGAAAAAGCCGACACCGAAAACCGCCCCGACGGCTATATGGGTCGAACTGACGGGCAAACCGAGCGCAGATGCAATGATTACGGTGATTGCCGCAGACAAGGCCACGCAGTAAGCCCGCATCGGGTTCATTTTGGTAATCTGCTCGCCGACCATCCGGATTATGCGCGGGCCATAGAGAAACAGTCCCAGGCTGATGCCTATTCCGCCGATGAGCATAACCCAAAGCGGGACGCCAACCTTGGTGGCAATTGATCCCTGTCCAACCGTGTGGACGATTGCGGCCAACGGGCCGATAGCATTTGCAACGTCATTGGCGCCGTGGGCAAACGACAGCAGGGCGGCGGAAAAAATCAGCGGCCAACGGAACAGAATACGTAGCGACTGGTTGCGATTCTCCAACCCTTCCGCTTGTTTGGCGATCGCAGGTCTAAGCACACCCCAGGACACGATCAAAACAACGAACCCCATGCCAGCGGCAAAGGGCAATCCGACTTTCCAGATCTTTTTGAGGCCCTTCATGGCGAGGTAGGCAGTGAAGCACCCTGCCATGATAGCAATCAGCAATGGCACCCACTTTTTCGCCTGGGCGATTTTGTCTTCCTGATAGATGATAAAAGTTTTTATAAATGCGAGGAAAGCTGCGGCGATAGCGCCACCAAGAACCGGCGAAATAACCCAACTTGCCGCAATTGCACCCATCGTTGGCCAATTCACCGCTGAAAATCCGGCTGCGGCAACGCCGGCGCCCAGCACGCCGCCAACCACAGCATGTGTCGTCGACACAGGAGCCCCAAGCACCGTCGCAAGATTGACCCAAATCGCGGATGCCAACAACGCGGACATCATCGCCCAGACGAATGTTTGCCCACTCTTGACCTGGGACGAATCGATAATTCCCTTCGAAATCGTCGAGACCACTTCCCCGCCAGCGATTAGCGCCCCCGCGCATTCAAATACGGCAGCAATCAATAAGGCACCGACCAGGGTCATCGCGCGCGCGCCAACAGCTGGTCCAACATTGTTGGCAACGTCGTTGGCGCCAATGTTCATTGCCATATAGCCGCCCAGGATCGCGGCGCCTATGAGAATGGCAATGCTGCCTTTCTCGCCGAACTGCGTTGCTGCGACCGTTCCAGCGAGAACCAAAAATAACAGGGCAATAACGGGGGCTGCAAACCCCGACGTCAACGAACGGGAGGCCTGCTCCAACGAGCCAAACTTTCGCAGGTCCTTGTCAATTGAAGTTTTCTTTCGAGGCTCACCAGCCCCTGACGGCGCATCCAATTCGCTCATTCGATGCCTTGCTGAGATTTTTTGCGGACACGGCGACTTTGGCGGCGCAGGAGCACAAAGACAACACAATAACGCGATTGATGGCGGAATGATCTTGCCATCCACAACAAATTTGAGACCGGCCTAGCGCGGATTGAAGTGACGCAAAAGTTCGGCCAGTTCAACTTCGTCAACACAGTCCGCCGCCTCGTGCGGCTCGAGCCAGGCCAATTGCCGTTGACCCCGCTCTTTCCAGTCAAGCTTTTGTTTTTCAACCAGCATTGGATAAACGTCAACGGTACAAGTAACCCCGGAAAAAAAATGCAGCCGTTTCCGATAACTGTATGTCCCGATGGCATCGGGAGCCACGCTTCCCCTTACCCCTGCCTCCTCCTCGGCCTCGCGATGCGCGACCTCGTGCGGCCGCAAACCTCGGATCGGCCAGCCCTTTGGAATGACCCACCGTCGAGTTTCCCGGCTTGTTATCAACAGGACCCGCAAACCGGTGGCCGTACGAACATATGGCAGCGCCGCAAACTGGCGCTGGGCAACGCGTTCCGAGTCACCATCGATTAGCCTTGCAATGGACATCGCGCCTACCATAACCGGTTTTGACAAATAATTGAATTTAAGGAGATGTTTGCCCGATACGGACCAGCGGGAAACGATTGAAACACACATTAACCGCGATTATTGACGCAATCGCAGGGCTTGCGTAGGAAACCTTTTATCCAAACCGACAATTGAGTGGCGGGCCCAGCCGGAGCCAGGAATGAAGGCAAATTCTGCAAAATTCAACATCGGTCAGGTCGTGCGCCACCGCAAATACGCGTTTCGCGGGGTGATATTCGATATTGATCCGGAATTCGCCAATACCGAGGAATGGTGGTTGTCCATTCCCGAGCGCCGGCGGCCGCGCAAGGATCAACCCTTCTACCACCTGCTGGCGGAGAACGAGGATTCTGAATACGTTGCCTATGTGTCGGAACAAAACCTGCTGCTTGATGAGTCCGGTGAACCGGTCCGTCACCCGCAAGTCGGCGATTATTTCGTGGAACAGGACGATGGCACATACAGGATGCGCCAAGAATTGGCGAATTAGCCATTAAGTCAATGTATTGTAAGGTCTTGCGGCAGCCGCGCACAAAAATACCCCGCCAGCCATGCTGACGGGGTTTTCATTTTGCCCCTGGCGGGGCAACTCCGTAAAAATGCGCCTACTTCTTGCCTGAGGCTTCCAGTTTCTTGCGCTGCTCGGCCGCACGCTTTTCAAGCTGCTTTTTCAGGGCTTCCTCTTCGGCTTGCAGGACCTTCGGGTCAATCGGCGGCCCGTCAAAAGCCTTGCTGAAGCCTGTCAGCGGAACCGAAAACGCGACTTCGGCGCCAATCTGGTTCTTCACGAAGACATTCATGGTCTTGCCGCGCTTGATGCGGGAGAGTCCACGAGGATCAACCTTGGCCTGGGCAAAACAACCGTTCGGGAAACAGATTTCGAACTGACCGCCCTGGGTTGCCCCCTTGTCGATGGAGAAACGAAATCCCGCCTGCAACAAGAGCCCGACCGGCAGCAGCAGGCGGATCACTTTTGTCTTGTCGCCTTTCGGGTCATAGACGGCAACCGCCATTACCGGTGGCTGCCCTTCGTTTTGACCGAAATCCCGTGTCGTGTAGCAAATTTCCTTCTTAACGCCAGGGTCCTTGCCGCAGACCTTTGTCCAGCGCTTTTGCATCGGCTTCAATTCGACACGATTGACACCTGGCCGCTGCGGCTTGGCGCCCTTCTTCGCGGCCTGTGCATATGCGGAACCGGTCGCCAGTGCCAAACCGGTCAAACACAGCGCCGCGCCCAGACCTATCCGGAGACTCGTCATCAAAAGTCCTTTCAATCCTCTGGCTGCGAGTTCCCGGGCTTCTTGTCACCGGGTTCGCCGCATAGACGGCGGGACCGCGCGCGCAACCGTCCTGTGAATTGCCCCAGAATAAGGCGGCAGGATGGCCATTGGCAGCGTACTGATCCCAATGGGTATGTGACCCGCTATAGCGCGTTCCCGCGATCGTTTCCAGAGGCCTTCGGACGTCTCACGAATTCATTACCTCGCGCCTGGAGATCGCCGGTTTTTGGCCGGCCAAGCGGCCTCAGGACCGGATCCCGTCGCAAATCCGGTTCGCGCCCGGATTCGATTTCCTTAGACCCTTTCGAGCAAGTATTCTGGCCGCATGTTGCCGCATTCGATTCGCGCTATTGTCCAGCCCTTGCCATATCAGGCAATTGCGATGATTGCCGCCATCCTGTGCGCAATTGCGGCACCGCCGCCGGTTTTCGCAGACACCACCGGTGCGATGCATGGTATCGCAATGCACGGCCAGCCGGAACTGCCGCCTGATTTCAAACATTTACCCTACGCAAATCCCGAAGCCCCCAAGCGCGGCCGTCTGGTCCTCGGCGTTCCGGCCACCTTCGATACGCTCAACCCGTACAATCTCAAGGCAGGTTCGGCGGCCCGCGGCATATCCGGCTACATCTACCAGCCACTTATGATGCGGTCACTTGATGAGCCTTTCACGCTCTACGGCCTGATAGCCGAGACAATCGAAACCAACACAGCCCGGGACCAGGTTACCTTCAGGCTGAACCCGCGCGCGCGATTTTCCGACGGCAAACCCGTAACATCCAGGGACGTGAAGTTTTCCTTTGAGCTACTGGGCAAACAGGGACGGCCGCAACATCGTGCCGCATTCTCCCGGGTACGGACCATATCCACCCCAGACAAATACACGGTGCACTACGGTCTTGTCGGCGCCAATGACCGGGAACTGGCGCTTATTCTAGCCTTGATGCCGGTACTTCCCGCGCACGCAACCGATGTCAGCACGTTTGCCGATTCCTCGCTGAAGACACCAATCGGATCAGGCCCCTATGTGCTCAAGTCGGTCAAACCGGGCGAATCCCTGACATTTGTCCGAAACAAGGATTATTGGGCCAAGGATCTGCCTGTACATCGCGGGTTGTACAATTTCGACGAGATAAAGCTCCAGTATTTTCGTGACAGTTCGGCCCTCTTTGAAGCGTTCAAAGCCGGGCTGATCCATTATCGTGACGAAGGCGACCCGACCAAATGGCGCACCGGTTATGATTTCCCGGCATCGCGTGATGGGCGCATTAAACGCCGTGCATTACCGCTGGGCGGAGCCAAGGGAATGAGCGGTTGGGCTTTCAACACGCGCCGGCCGGTATTCCAGAATGTCCACGTGCGCGAGGCGCTGGCGATGATGTTCGATTTCGAATGGCTCAATGCCAAATTGTACGGTGGTCTTTTTGCCCGAACCCAAAGTTTCTTTGACAACAGCCCGTTGAGTACGGCCGGACGTCCTGCAAGTACGGCTGAGCGGCGGCTCCTTGCCCAATGGCCTGGCGCAGTGCGGCCGGACATCATGAACGGTACCTGGCGTGTACCGGTTCATGACGGATCAGGGCGCGATCGGACGGCGGCGCGCAACGCGCTGCGGCTGCTCGCGCGGGCCGGATATCGGATGCGCAACGGGACACTTGTCCACGCGGCCACATCACGGCCGCTGCGCTTCGAGATCCTGGTTCTGAACCGGGAACAGGAAAGGCTGGCGCTGATCTATTCCCAATGGCTACGGCGGATCGGCGTGGTCGCCAGGGTGCGCAACACCGATTTGGTGCAATACCAGCGCCGCCGGCAAAAATTCGATTTCGACATGATCATGGGCTGGTGGATAGCGTCCAACTCGCCGGGGAACGAGCAGAACAATCGCTGGTCCATGCGGGCCGCCCAGGTCGAGTCGTCCCACAATCTGGCTGGTGTGCGCTCCAGGGCCGTTGACTCCCTGATAGGCCGGATATTGGGCGCCAAAAGCAAACAAGCGTTTGTCACCGCTGTGCGGGCCTTCGATCGCATCTTGCTCTCGGGATTTTACGTAGTGCCCCACTACCACAAGTCACAGCAATGGTTCGCCCATTCCAGCAAACTCGCTTACCCTGAACGATTGCCGCGCTACGCAACACCGCTGTTCGGCGAATTTCTGGACACCTGGTGGAGAACGCAAAGATGAGTTTTGCCGTGTCGAAAGCCAATGGCGGCGAACCCGGCGGAAATGACGCGACGGCCGATGACCTGTTCGGATTTGACCTGGTCTCGCTGGTCAGCAGCGCCGCGCAATTGCGAACAAGCAAGACGGCTTTCGTTCAGGCTGCTCCGGTTCCTGGCTCAGCCAATGCAGGAAACAGCGATATAGACTACACGTCGCTCAGGACATTGGTGAATAGCTACGCCAGCGCCTTCAGGGCCTTTGGGCTGCAACCGGGCGAACGCATATTGATTGCCGGGTGCCTTGGCGTTCGCGCGCAGGCAGCGCTGATTTCCGGATTGGCGGCCGGTTTGGACACCGCGGTCGCCGGGGTTCACCTTGACGCCAGCGACCTTGGCAATTTTGCACGGCTGACAGGCGCGGTTGCCGTGGTGACTGAAGTTTGCGCAGCCCAATCGGGCGCGGCGAGCCAAATTCTGTCCGCAGCCGCACAGGCCGATGCGGTTCGCCTGGTCATTTCATTGAGCGATGACGCACCGGACGGAACCGTGCCGATGGGAGCGGCTGGCGCGGCCAGCGGCCGCACTCCAAATCTGCAGCGCAGCCCACGGATCCTGACCCGCACACTAAATGGAAAACTCGCCGCACATAGCCAACAAACCCTGATCGCGGCCGGGCTGGATTTGATTGCTCGAACAAGGATAAGCGCGGGCGCGCCCATCGTTTCAACGATCGTTCCTGCGAGCTTTGCGGGCCTGGTTTGCGGACCGGTAGCTGCGCTGTTGAGCGGTGCTCCATTGGTCCTGCATGCACCCTTTGACAGCAAAACGCTGCTGCAACGCATTCGTGAACTCCGGCCAGTGCAATTGATGATACCCGCGGCAATCAGCGCCCATCTGGCCGCCAGCACGGTTTTCAATTCCACGCATCTATCGGCGCTAATCGTGCTGAGCCGTTTTGAAGGCAATCCCTCCGCTCTTGAAGCGCCGCCGGCTCCGGTTATCCAGGCCGAGAATGTCGATATTTGCGACCTCGTGGCATGGGATGAGACGGCGCTCGCCGCACATTGCCGAGGCCAGGACGGCGCCCCCGGAACACCGCTAACGGAAAACCATGTCATTCAGGTAGGCGGACGCAATATCCTGGCGGTGCGGGCGGTGCGGCATTTTCTCAACAATAATGGCACTAGCGCCACCGCTATCGCTTTTGATGGCGAAGCAGTATCTGTGGACTGACAGGCTTTCCACGATCAGGGAACGCAGCGATTTGTACGTTGAGCCGCCTTCCGGCAAGCATGCCCAACCCGGCGACCATTGCGATTTCGTATCCCGCGGAATTTCTAATCAACGCAAATCGATCGAAAGGGTTTTGGCCGAATTTTGATCGCCAAGCGCCCACGTGGACTGTATTATCAAGAAATCTTACACGGCAGGTGGCGTATCTCGCGATACTACACCCGGGAAACGAAGGAGATGGCCCATGTCACTGGCGGAAATCCGGACTGATCATGTCGAGCGCGATTGGCCGTTTGCTGTCCGGCAGATAGGCGCCTGTCTCGGTGCCAGCATTACCGGCATCGATTTGACCCGGGAGCTGGAGCCAGACGTAGTCGCAGCGCTGAAGCAAGCCCATGCCGAATACGGCGTCCTGGTGTTTCCCGAACAAAACATCTCTTCCGAAGACCTAAAGCGTTTCGGCCGTTACTTCGGTGAGCTAACGGTGCACCCCTTTTCGACAAGTACAGAAGACGCTCCCGAATTGATCGTCTACGACAACAAGGAGGGCAACCCGCCGCCACCGACCGACATCTGGCACACGGATGAAACCTTCCGGGCAGAGCCGCCAATGGGAACCGCCCTGTGCTCAAAAGTCATTCCGGAGATTGGCGGCGATACATGCTTTTGTTCCATGAATGCTGCCTACGAAGGCCTGTCAGACCGAATGCAACAATTCATTTCGGGACTGGAAGCAGTGCATGATTTCAAGCCATTCAAGACCCTGTTCGAAGGAACCGAGGAGGGCTGGCTTAAACTGCGCAAATTCGAGGAAATTTATCGCCCGGTTACCCACCCTGTCGTGCGGGTCCACCCCATCACCGGAAAAAAGGCCCTGTTCGTAAATCCGCAATTCACGCTATATATCAAGGGGATGGACGAATGGGAAAGCAGCAAGCTGCTGGATCAATTGTTCCGCACCATCAACACGCTGGAATACCAATACCGCCATCGCTGGGAACCGAACATGCTGGTATTCTGGGACAATCGCTGGACCCAGCACGCCGCTGTCCATGACTACTACCCGCAACGGCGGCTGATGGAACGCGTTACAATCAAGGGCGACCGGCCATTTGGCACAGGCGAAACTGCGGAGGCCCAGGCGCTTTACCGCCGCAAAACGCCGTCTGTGATGGACTTCAAGAATCGGCCCAAACGCCAGCATGAGTTGAAGTAGAAATTTGTACCCATGCCAAACCAACTTGATTCTCGCGCCGCGGGGGGGCGCCGCCTTGAAAACAAGGCCTGCATCATCACAGGCGCTGGCCAGGGCATCGGCCGTGCGACCGCGCGGCGGTTTGCTGCCGAGGGCGCGCGCGTCGTAGTTGCCGAACGCAACGAGGAAAGCGGCACGGATACAGTTGAACAAATCCGGGACGCAGGCGGCGAAGCGAAACTGGCGCTCGCCGACGTCGCCACAATGGAAGGCGCCGAGGGTTTGATGCAGTCCTGCATCAACGCGTACGGACAGATCGACGTGATCGCCAATGTTGTCGGCGGAGCGATCTGGTGGGCGCCCTATCACGAGTTCAGCGTCGAACAGATTCACCTTGAACTCGAACGCTCCCTGTTCCCGACCCTTTGGTGTTGCAAGGCGGTATTGCCACACATGATCAAACAGAAATCCGGCATCATCGTCAATTTCGGTTCGTCCGTTGTGAACGGCGGCATGTACCGCACACCCTATGCGGTATCGAAGGGCGGCGTTGAAGCGCTCACGCGCGTATTGGCGGCGGAAAACGGGCGCTACAACATTCGCGTCAATTGCGTCACGCCCGGCACGACGATAATCAAGGACCGCACGATAGCGCGGCTGGTTCTAAAGCCCGGCGAAGTTGCCGAACCAAGCCCACGTACCCAGGAACTCGTCGAAGAAACGCGTGGCGCACGGCCGGAGACCCTGGGCCGCCACGGCACGGCCGAAGAACAGGCCGCTGTCGCCGCCTTCCTGGCAAGCGAGGATTCCAGTTTCATCACCGGCCAGATAATCGACGTTGACGGGGGACGGTTTTAGGCCCCTCACGCCGCCTTCTCCTTGCCGGCTTCCGCAATCCCGACCAGCGTGCGCAGGATTTGTTGCGTTCCGGCAAGCCGTTCGTCGGCGCCGAAAAAATCGCGGACAAACACCAGTGTCATGTCCGGTCTAACCTTTGCCCGCTGCTCCTGTTCGCCGATGAACCGCACCAGACCGTCCGGATTGGCGAATGAATTGTCGCGGAACGCAACGATTACACCCTTAGGTCCGGCTTCAACTTTCTCCACATGGGCGCGGCGGCACAGCGCCTTGATGGATACCAATTTCACAAGCTGGCTAACTTCCTCCGGCAAAGGCCCGAAACGGTCAGCCATTTCGGCGCCGACATCCTCGATTTCCTCGTCGGTTTCAACACTCGACAACCGGCGATAGAAGCTCAGGCGCAATCCAAGGTCGGATATGTAGTCTTCTGGTATCGTCACCGGCGTTCCGATTGTAATCGATGGCGACCATATCTCCTCCGCCGATTCTTCGATGCCTGCTTTCAGTGCTGTTATCGCCTCATCCAGCATCTGCTGATACAATTCGTACCCGACTTCCTTGATGTGTCCGGATTGTTCATCGCCTAGCAAATTGCCACCACCGCGGATGTCGAGATCGTGGCTGGCAAGCTGAAACCCGGCGCCCAGCGTATCCAGCGATTGCAGCACGTTCAGGCGTTTCTCCGCTTGCGGTGTCAGGGTGCGGTTGGCCGGTATCGTGAACAGGGCGTAGGCCCTTGTCTTCGAACGGCCAACTCGGCCGCGCAATTGATACAATTGCGCCAGTCCGAACATGTCGGCGCGCCATACGATCATCGTATTGGCAGTTGGAATGTCGAGGCCGGATTCGACAATCGCCGTTGATACCAGAATGTCGTATTTGCCATCGTAGAAGGCGGCCATCCGCTCTTCCAGATCACCGGAAGCCATCTGCCCATGCGCCGTAACGTACGTTGCCTCCGGCACGTTCGATCGCAAGAAGGCGCTGGCCTCCTCGATATCTTCAATCCGCGGACAGACAAAAAAGCTTTGTCCGCCGCGAAAGCGCTCACGCAGAAGCGCCTCCCGCACAATCAGCTCATCGAATGGCGTAACAAACGTGCGCACAGCCAACCGGTCCACGGGCGGCGAGGCGATCAGCGACAATTCACGTACACCGCTCAGCGCAAGTTGCAGGGTTCGCGGGATCGGAGTGGCTGAAAGCGTCAGCACATGCACCTCCGAACGCAATTCCTTCAATCGCTCCTTGTGGGCGACACCGAAGTGCTGCTCCTCGTCGATAACGACGAGGCCCAGGTCCTTGAACCGGACCGACTTGCCGAGCAGAGCGTGCGTGCCAACCGCGATATCGACCGTACCATCCGCCAGCCCCTGTCGCGCCTCGCGCAAATCTGCCGCCCCGACCATCCGCGACATCTGTGCAACTTTGACCGGCAGGCCTGCAAACCGTTCGACAAACTGCTTGAAATGCTGGCGCGCCAACAGCGTCGTCGGCACGACCACCGCCACCTGCTTACCGTCGATTGCCGCTGCAAATGCGGCGCGCAGCGCAACCTCGGTTTTTCCGAATCCGACGTCGCCACACACCAGGCGGTCCATCGGTTTGCCCGCCGCAAGATCTTCAAGTACGGCATCGATCGCAGCGGCCTGATCTTCTGTTTCCGTGTAGGGAAAGCGGGAAGCGAATTCGTCATAGGCTGCATGCGGCGGCTCGAACTTCGGCGCCTTGCGCAACATGCGCTCTGCAGCAATACGGACAAGACTGTGGGCGATTTCCCGGATGCGATTTTTCATGCGCGCCTTGCGCGCCTGCCATCCGACCCCGCCCAGTTTGTCGAGTTGTACTTCCGTATCCTCCGAACCGTATCGTGACAAAAGCTCGATATTTTCAACCGGCAAATAAAGTTTGTCGCCGCCGGAATAGTGCAATTCAAGACAATCGTGGGGCGCACCGGCCGCATCTATGATCTTGAGCCCCGAAAAACGCGCAATGCCGTGATCGACATGCACGACGATGTCGCCTGCGCTCAGCGACGCCACCTCGGACAGGAAATCCGAGGCGCGTTTGGTTCGCCGGCGGCCGCTTAACATGCGGTCGCCCAGGATATCCTGCTCGCCGATCAGGGCGACCGGGCCAGCCTCAAAACCGTGCTCGATGCCGAGCACGGCCAATGCAACTTTGTCTCTTGGCAGTGCTAACGCCTGCCCAAGCGAACTCACAAGCTCAATGTTCTTCAACCCGTGCTCGGCTAGAACGCCGCGCATTCTCTCGCGGGACCCGCCCGACCAATTGGCGACAATGCAGCGGATATCCTGGCCCTGAAGAGCCCGCACGTGTTCGATCACCGCCTCGAAGACATTTGCGTTTTCCTGTTTGCGTTCAGGCGCAAAATCGCGTCCGGTGCGTCCGCCACAATCAATAACGCTGGCGGATGTAGCGGGCGTCGCATAGGGGCTGCTTTCAATTCGCGCTGAACCCTGCAGCCGCTCCTGATACTCCGAAGCCGACAGGTACAACGAATCCGGCGGCATGGGCTTGTAGGTTGATGTCTCCGGATCGCTTTCGAATTGCGCGCGGCGTGCCGAATAATAGTCTTCGACCTCGGTCAGGCGTTCTGTCGCCGCTTGTGCCGCGAGCGGGTCCAACATGACGGGGACGCCGGTCAGATAATCAAACAGCGTATCCGTATCCTGATAGAACAGAGGCAACCAATGCTCCATCCCGGGATAGCGCCGCCCCTCGCTGACCGCCTCGTAAAGCAAATCGCCACGGGTGTTGCCGCCAAATCGCGCCAGATAGGCTTGGCGGAACGAGCGGATGGTGTGACTGGTAAGCTGTACTTCGCTGGTTGGGACAAGCTCGATACCGCGTAATTGCCCGGTTGTTCGTTGCGTCTCCGCATCGAAAGTGCGGATCGATTCCAGCGTATCGCCAAAAAAATCGAGCCGCACCGGGTCGGGCGCACCTGGGGCGAACATGTCCAATATGCCGCCCCGTGCGGCATATTCGCCTGTCTCACGCACATTCGGCGACCGGATAAAGCCATTGTGTTCGAGCCATTGCACCAGCGCGTTCATGTCAACGGAATTGCCCGGCGCTGCCGAAAAACTCTCGCGCGCCATCCAGTCGCGGGATGGCAGGCGTTGCACCAGCGCGTTGACCGTGGTCGTCACCAGGCGCGGCTGATCGCGTGAGGCCGACGTCCGGGCCAGCCTCGACAGCACGCACATGCGACGCGCCGACAATGAGCGATCCGGCGA
>CAZTMN010000082.1:0-17353 GCA_964615275.1 uncultured Beijerinckia sp.
TAAAATCCCTCGGACTTTGGTCCTTGCGGGTTCGAGTCCCGCCGTCCGCACCATTGTTTGTCCAAATCTTGCGCATCGGCCTTTCGGCCTCTCCGTACGATTTGGAGCTGGCGCGTTCGCTGATCTACGCCCGAGAGGCCATCATGTTCCTGGGATATTTTTGGTGGGAATGGCTGTTGATTGCATCGGGCGCAATCATCGGTGCATCGATCTTTCGTAAACTTATGAAATAAAGCCATTGGCGGCGCCGGGACCCTGGGAGCGCTTGCCGGCGGGCGTTCAGCTGTTGGCCTGCCGCCGCTACCGTAGTATTGCACAGCGATGTTTGATCTTTCGACTTTCCTGCCTTACCTGGTCAATCGCGCAGGGGTGCGGTTGGCGGCCAATTTTTCGCAAGTCCTGAAACCGCACGGGATCAGCGTTCAGGAATGGCGCGTGCTTGCCGTTCTGCATGTTCATGGCGCGCAGAGGATGTCATCGTTGGCCGAATTGACGTCGATTGACCGCACGACCTTGTCGCGGCTCGTCTCGCGGATGCAGGCGGGCGCACTTATCGCCCGGCGCCGCACTCCCGAAGACGGGCGAGAGGTCCAGATCACCATGACGCAAAAGGGCGAATCGATAACCCGCGAGATGATTCCGCATGCGGAACGCTACGAGGCGGTTGCGGTTGCGGATCTTTCGCCGGACGAGATTGCCGCGTTGAAGGCGATGCTGGAGAAAGTCTACGGCAACCTGGACAACCTGTAAGCCATCCATCTGGACAACCGGTGGATCATCATAGAATTCAATTTCTTAGCGGTTTTTCACCGGTTCGGAAATCGCACTTGCACGGGCGGGAAAATTCCCGTACATTATGTGCAAATGCACATAAATACCATCGCCGCCATTAATCCGGAGAGCTACAATGGAATTCGGTTATTTCACGCTGAGCGACAATATTTACCCCGACATCGGCCGCACTCCGGAACAGTTCATCCTCGATATTCGCGCACAGGCCATCCATGCCGACAAAATCGGCATGCATTCAGCGTGGATAGGCGAACATCATTTCGACTCGCTGGGCGTCAACTCGTGCCCGCACATGGTGCTGGCATCGATCATCCCGCATACAAGCCGGATCAAGATGGCGCCCGCTGTCGCGGTCCTGCCGTTGCAGCACCCGCTGCGTGTCGCCGAGGAATATGCAACGCTCGATCTGCTTTCCGGCGGGCGCATGGAATTTGCCGTGGGGCGCGGTTACGATCGCCGCGAATATGTACCGTTCGGCGCCGAGTACATGGACTCGCTGGAGCTTCTCGATGAGGGTGTCGAAATCATCAAGAAGGCATGGGAAAGCGAAGGCAAGTGGTCGCACAAGGGGAAGTTCTACGAGATTCCCGAAATGACGATCACGCCGCGGCCATTGCAAAAGGATATCCCTTTCTACATGGCTTGTTTTTCCCGCGCCTCGCTGGATATTGCAGCGCGCCGCGGGCTCGACATAATTTATGCGCCGTTTGCCGCGTCGATGACTTTCGGATCGCTCGCGGATGCGGTCAAAGCCTATCGCGAGGAATGCGAAAAGCAGGGGACCACGCCACGCAAGGCCATGTGTTCCTATTTCATTCATGTCGGTGATGGCGCGGAGGAAGATTACGGTCGCGAACGGCAAATGGCCTATTTCAACAATTGCGTTCTGCCAGCGTTTCATCAGGAGCCCGGCAAGACGCCGCCGACGATGATGTACTTTCTCAAAATTGTCGATATCCTCGAGAACATGAAGAAGGAAGATCTGGGGTCGAAATCGATCCTGCTCGGCGGTCCAAACCAGATCATCGACAACCTGAAGGAAGTCGAAGAAGCCGGTATCGAGGAAGTGATTTTGTATTTCAACGTCGGCGGCAAGCCTCATGAAATGGTGATCGAACAGATGGACCGGTTCATGAGTGATATTGCTCCGGCGTTTGAAGGTTCACACAAGTCGTTCAAGGTATCGGCGGCGTAAAAACGATACAATGTGCGGGGGCTGCAGGCGTATCGGTGCGCAGCGGCCTTCCCGCGCGGCTCTCCGAGGAGCGACAGGAGGCGAAAATGGAATTTGGTTATTTCACGCTGAGCGACAACAATTACGAAGACATCCAGCGTTCGCCGGAGCAGTTCATACTCGATATTCGCGCCGAGGCGCTACACGCGGAAAAGATCGGCATGTATTCAGCGTGGATCGGCGAACATCATTTTGACTCGCTGGGCGTCAACTCCTGTCCGCATATCGTGCTGGCGTCGCTGGTTGCCGAAACCAAGCGCATTCGCATGGCGCCGGCGGTATCGGTCATGCCGTTGCATCATCCGCTGCGGGTTGCCGAGGAATGGGCGACACTGGATCTATTGTCCGGGGGGCGCGTCGATTTCGCGGTAGGGCGCGGCTACGACGAGAAGGAATACATCCCGTTCAATGCCGAATATTCAACCGCCCTGGAAAGGATGGAAGAAGGAATCGAGATACTCAAGAAGGCCTGGGAGAGCGAAGGAAAGTGGTCGCATGAAGGCCGCTTCTACACCATTCCGGAAATGACGATTACGCCGCGGCCAATTCAAAAGAAAATGCCGTTTTACATGGCGTGCTTCTCGCGCGCTTCCCTGGAGCTTGCAGGCAAGATGGGGCTCGATATTATCTGGGCGCCGTTTGCCGCCAACCTGACCTGGGGCAGCATGGGCAATGCCGTCAAAGATTATCGCGACACATGCGAACAGAACGGCCACAAGCCCGGGAAGGCGATGTGTTCGTATTTTATCTGGATCGGCGAGGGTGCAGAGGAACAATATGGCCGAGAGCGGCAGATCCAATATTTCCGCCGTTCGGTGAAGCCGGCGATCAAGCAGGGAGAAAAAGCTCCCAAGTCGATGCTATACATGAACAAGTTGAATGAAATTCTTGAGGGCGTGCAGGAGGGCGATCTTGGTGAAAAATCAATCCTGCTCGGCTCTCCCCAGAAGATTATCGACACCCTCAAGGGTATCGAGGAGGCCGGCATCGAGGAAGTAATTCTCTACTTCAACGTCGGCGGCAAGCCGCATGAACGCGTGGTCGCGCAAATGGATCAGTTCATGGAAGAAATTGCGCCGCACTTTGAGGGCTCGCACAAGACGTTCAAGGCCGCGGCGGAATAGCCTGGATGCACGGGCCGTGGCAGTCGGATCACGCCCGCAGAAAATCCACCTTGCCAACAATTGCTCGCGAGGTGGATGGAATGCCCGCCAGGGAACTTACAGCGCCCGGTAGCGGTAAATCCAATCCATTCGCGCTTCCAGCCGTTTCTGCGAAGTGCGCCGCATGACGAAGTCGCGCGCCATCGCCTGGGCGCCGCTCATGTGGTAGATGGACCCTTGCCGGCGCGAGGCGATACGTATCTCCGTTGATCGCACGATCCTCCGCTCTTCGTAGTTGCGTATGGCTGTATTGACGTCGCCCTGCGCGCGCGCAAGCGCGCTGGACAATACGCCAGCGTCTTCGATTGCAAGGCAGGCTCCCTGCGCCAGGAAAGGCAGAACCGGGTGGGCGGCGTCGCCGAGCAACACGACCCGGTCGAGGCTCCAGCGTGATACGGGGTTGCGGTCAAACAACGGCCAGCGCCGCCAGGACTGCACCGCCCCGATAAGCTCGCGCGCACTTGCATGCCAGCGCGAAAACCGGTGATTGATTTGACGCGGGTCTCCACGCTGATCCCAGAAATCGCCGTCCGCGTTTCCCTGCCAGCCATCTTCTGCAATCGCGACGATGTTGATCAACTCGCCTTCGCGCAGCGGATAGTGAACGAGGTGCGCTTGCGGGCCCAGCCACAGGTTGGTGGCGAAATGCAAAGCGGCGGGGGGAGCGTCTTCGGCCTTCAGCAGGGCACGCCACGCGGTCCGGCCGGAATAGATGGGGGTGTCGGTCGCGCCCAGGCCAAGGCGATTGCGGATCGCCGAGTGCAGCCCGTCGGCGCCGACAAGCAGGTCGCCATCGATACGAATGTTGCGGCCATCCTTTTGCGCACCAATCTGAACGCCGGTGCTGGTCGTGGCAAAGCCGAGAACCTCGGCGCCGGTAACGAGCCTGGCTTGCGCCGAAGACTGGACCGCCTGCAGCAGCACGCGCTGCAGATCGGCGCGGTGGACAACCAGGCTCGGCGCCCGCCAGCGAGTCTCGGCGATCGGACCCATCTGCATGTCCATCAGCCTGGCGCCATCGCGCCCGCGCCGAACTATCAGAACATCCGGCATCAATGCGACACGGCGCACCTGCTCCAGAAAATCGAGCTGATCGAAAACCGAAGTTGCATTGGGGGCGAGTTGCAGTCCTGCGCCGGTTTCCGATATCTCATCGGCTCGTTCGACAAGCGTTACGTGGTGGCCATCCTTGAGCAAAGCAAGCGCCGCTGTCAGACCGCCGATGCCGGCGCCTGCGATGAGTACGTGCAGGGATTGGCTCAAGGAATCGAAAACCTGTTCATTTGCCGCTCAAGGAGCCGGCATCAACCGGGACGCGCGACGGAGAGGCGCGGAGGCGGACGAAAATATGTGATTTCGTCGCAGCCATCGGTCTTTTCAGGCCGCCTGCGAATCTTTGACTTCGCACTCTGCCGGATCGCAAAGCCCCGCCAGGCTGGCGTCGAAGACAAACCGTGTCGAACAATAGGGGCAGATCGCTTCATTGTCCGCGCCCATGTCGATGTAGATATGGGGATGATCGAACGGCGGCATGGCGCCGATGCACTGGAACTCCTTTACGGCAACTTTCAGGGAGGTCAGCCCCGGCTGGTTGTGAAAATGCGGTGTACCGTGATCAGCCATGTGTTTGTGTCCGGATATTTGTGCGATATCAGTGCAATTTAACGCAGCAGCGCGGTGTTGTGTAGGGCAAAGGTGATCTTCTTGTCACATGATCCGGCCCGGAGAATTGCAGCGCGCTTTTCCATGCGGCCACAGGAGGGCCCCGGCTAGCCAATGCAGTCATTTCAACATGGCGAAGTCCGCATCGCCTACCTGGATGAGCCTCCGGAGGGCGAAGAAAGCGGGTCGCCGGTCCTGTTGATCCACGGATTTGCATCCAACCACGCGGTAAACTGGGTCAACACGTTGTGGGTGAAAACGCTTACCCGGGCCGGCCGGCGCGTCGTTGCGCTGGACAATCGGGGGCATGGCCAAAGCAGCAAATTGTACGATCCGGCCGATTACGACACGGCACTGATGGCTGGCGATGCCATCGCACTGCTCGATCATCTGCGAATCGGCAGCGCAGTCGTGATGGGGTATTCGATGGGCGCCCGCATTGCCGCGTTTATCGCGCGGGATTATCCGCAACGTGCGGACGCGGTTGTGCTCGGCGGTCTTGGCGACCGGCTTTTGCAGCCGGCCGGTCTTCCCTCCGGTATAGCCGAGGCTTTGGAGGCGCCGTCCCTTGCCGATGTGCGCGCTTCCACAGGCCGAATGTTCAGGGCCTTTGCCGAGCAAACAGGCAGTGATCTCAAGGCGTTGGCTGCATGCATTCGCGGCTCGCGCCAGCATCTGACCGAGTCCGAGGCGGCCACAATCGCCTGCCCGGTTCTGGTTGCAGTCGGGACGATGGACCTTATATCGGGGAATGGAGCAATCCTGGCGGACCATTTCCCGCGCGGGGAATTTTTCGAAATTCCGAAACGCGATCACAATCAGGCGGTTGGAGACCGTTTGCACTGGCAGGCGGTGGTTGAATTCCTCGCCCGGAACTAACCATTTCGCGGCTACCGGGTTTTTGGCACGGCGTGAAGGTGATAGCATTGCCTGGTTGGACCTCCCGGCGGCCGTGGTAATGCTGCCTGCATGTGAGTCAACCGGAGAGCGCCAACAGGCGGAGTATCGTCGCATGAGCAAGCAAACGAGCGCTGAAGTCGTGGGGTTCGCTGGCGTTGATCCGGTTTTCGCCCGGGTTCGGGTTGAGGCTGAAGAGATTTTGAAGAAGGAACCGGAGTTTGCCGGTTTCATCTACTCGACGGTCCTGAATCACGACACGCTGGCGAGCGCCGTCGCGCACCGGATCGCCGATCGCCTGGATCACCAGACAATTCCGGGCGATCTGGTCGAGCAAGCCTTTCGTGACCTGTTTGCACGCGATCCGGACATCGCGAAGTCGATCGAAGCCGACATTATTGCAATCGCCGACCGCGATCCCGCCTGTCACCGGTTGATTGAACCGCTACTGTATTTCAAGGGCTTCCAGGCCATTCAAACCCACAGGCTGGCGCATTCGTTGTGGAATGCGGGCCGGCGCGATTTTGCGCTGTATCTGCAGAGCCGCTCGTCGAGCGTGTTCCAGTGCGACATTCATCCGGCGGCCAGGATCGGCAAGGGGATATTCCTGGACCACGCCACCGGGCTGGTGGTCGGGTCTACCGCCGAGATCGACGACGATGTATCGATCCTTCACAGCGTAACGCTTGGCGGTACGGGCAAGGACCAGGGCGACCGGCACCCGAAAATTCGCTACGGCGTGCTGATCGGCGCGGGCGCCAAGATAATCGGTAACATCGAAGTCGGGCATTGCGCGCGCGTCGCCGCCGGCTCGGTCGTTTTACAGCCGGTGCCGCACAACAAGACCGTGGCGGGCGTTCCGGCCCGGGTTGTCGGTGAAGCCGGATGCGCCGAGCCTGCGCGCAGCATGGATCAGTTGATCGCTGAAAAGCTGGAAAGCTGAAAACGGGGCAATGGTTGCAGCCCCGCTCGAAATCTGGCAAGCAATCGCTGCTTGCATTGTTACAGGTTTGGCGGATGCAAGGGGTGGTGCGGCATGAACGCGTCATGTTCGCACCATATTCATCGATATTGGGATAGCGGTAAATTCGAAAGCTGGAGACGGCGGCTTTATGCTTGAAAAAACAGAACTGCTGAAATTGCAATCGTTCCTGTGCGATGCGCTCGCATGTGATGATTTGCGTGTTATCGCTGATCCAAAAGATGAGGACAAAGCGGCTGTCGGGCTCGGTGAACGGACCATTGCCAGTATTGAACTCGACGACGAAGACGGGGATCGTTCGTTTTCGTTTGCGATGAAAATTCCCGTCGGGCGGGAGGTTCTGCAGGAATATCTGCAGCGGCTGTTCGAGAACGACAATCTGAAAGTCATGGGCCGCGCGAACAAGACGGATTCGGTTGAACTGAACTCAGGGTCGGATTTTCTGGGCGTTATCTCCGCAGACGATGCCAGTGCTTCATCCTATACGCTACAAATCGCAATTCTCGATTTCGACCTGGAAGATTATTGAGTACGGCGCGGATTGCAGCGCCGCGCAATTGAAATTTGCGCAAGCGAAATTTGCGAACGCGAACGATTGCGGTTGAGGCAATCTATCGTGGCGTCCCTCGGTTTGGGCTTCGCAATCATTTTCGTATGAAACTCTGCAACAGGCCGTGCGCGCCGGCGTGAAGGTGTTCCCATTGTGGCAGCAAAGCCGCAGTGAACCGGAGCTGCACGTCAACGTTGCCAAGACGCAGGTCGGCAAGACATGTGCTTGGCAGTTTTTTTGGCAGGTTTTCTGGCAGGTCTTTTGGCAAGTTACGCGGGCGCAAGTAGCGGGCAGCGAAGCGCCGTCCCTCCGGGGGAGCAAGAAACAGGTCCTCGTTCGGATAGGGGCTGTCTTTCTGAAACCGCCGCTTTATGAGACCTCCGGGATGGTTCCAGTGCGGTGTTTCGAGAAACCTCGAGTAGAGGCGGGCGGTGCGATCCGCCGGCGCGAGCGTGCCGGACGGCGGACTGAGGGACAGGAATACAATTTCTCCACCGGATTTGCCGCGCGGGCCGTTGTTGGCGCCGGTTGCCGCCGGCAGGAAATTTGTTGCTCTTGCAGCCAGATCGAGCTTCTCGAGCCGTCCGCCAAGCCGGGCGCTTTCAAACCGGATGTAGGCTATCGGGACGGACAAGCGCTGGTCGCCGAGGTATATATCGACCGGGCCATCGGCGGGTTTGTCGGTCGCGGCCCGCCACAGCAGTGCGCCTGCCGCAATACAGGCAACTGCGGCGAGCGCTGCGCTGAGGAGCTGGCGTGTTGTCATGATGGCGGGCGGGGCCTCTTCCTGCGCCGTTTCCCGCGCAAATCGCAGGTGTTCGAGAAGCGGGAGAATCGGCAGGATCGCAGTCTACCAGATTGGCGATTGTGGCAAGCCTCGCGCATGGCGTAAGTTCGCGACGGCGACGTGACGGTGGGATGATGGAGTTTCTTATGCCGCTTTATGAGATCGACGGAGACAGGCCGAAATTGCCGGCGGACGGACGCTATTGGATTGCGCCCGATGCCAATGTCATAGGCCGGATAGAAATCGGCGAGGATGTGAGTATCTGGTTTGGCTGCACGTTGCGCGGCGACCGGGATCTGATTCGCATTGGCGAGCGCTCCAACGTGCAGGAACATTCGATCATGCATACCGATCCGGGTTACCCCCTGGACATTGGACGCAATTGCACAATCGGCCACGGGGTAATCCTGCACGGGTGCGTTATCGGCGACAATTGCCTGATTGGAATGGGCGCGACGATCCTGAACGGTGCGAAGATCGGCGCCAATTCGCTGGTCGGCGCCAATGCCCTGATCACCGAGGGAAAGGAGTTTCCGGCCAATTCCCTTATCGTCGGATCGCCGGCAAAGGTCGTCCGAGAGCTGGACGACGCAACGGCGGCCGGGCTGGCGAAAAGCGCGCAGAATTACGTTGAAAACAGCCAGCGCTACATGCGTTCGTTCAAACGGATCGATTGAACCGCTGCCGAACGCGCGCCTGGGCAAACTACAGCTGGATATCTTCGTCGAACAGGGCTTCGTTGAGCAGGCGGGTAAATTCCAGCGCGATGCCGCCGTCAAAGATACGCACGACCCGCCCGACCGTCTTCCCGACAGTTACGAGGGTGCCCATCTCGGGTTTGATGTCGACCATAACCGCGACACCGGACAAGGAGATGTCGATAATTTTGGCCGGATATTCCTTGCCGTCGGCGAGTTTGACGATGGTGTTGCGGACGCGCGGTTCGATACGGTCATGGCGCCGGTCTTCGGGCATGCCGAGCGACCCGCGGTTGGCAAGCCAGGTTAGCTGGTCGGCCAGTTTTTCGCGTTTGAGTGCCGGGGCATTGAGCTGCAGCGCAAAGCCATCTTCGAGATGGCGTGTGATGGTTCCCTCCATCCTGCCGACAGAATCCATGTAGACTACCACGCGGGAACCTTTTTCCGGTCGCACTGGTGCTGCCAGCGCCAGCCCGCCCGGGGAAATGTCGATGCTCTGGCAGGGGTATTCTGTCCGGTCGGCCGTCATGTAACGGCCGGCAAGCGAAACTTTGACCCGTTGATAGCGACGGCGATCGTCGCCGGAACCAAGCCGGGCGTTCGCCGTTATATGGGCCGTCGCGCTGGTGGACATTTCAACCTCTGCTATTGCAAGGCGAAACATGCCGGAATTATCTTAAGAAACCGCTTACTTAACGGTTTCACACAGAATTGCTGGACATTATATAAATGTTTGATTTTTTTAAAAAACTATTTTGTTTAGCTTCCGTGGCGGAAGCGCGGATACAAACCATTCAAATCAATTGCCAATAGTTGCGCCAAAACTTCGTTCGAGGGGCAGCAGCACAGGTGCGCGCCGGTGAAACTGTCATTGCCCGCCGCCGCGCGGAAGGCCTTGCGGGTCATCTTGAAGGGATTTGCCGCCGTTAAAGACCGTCAGGTGCCCGATTCGTTGTACCCCTGCCGTTTCCGCCGATGCGGCGGGATGGACATGATGGGATAATTGATCCGGTCGGCGGATGATCCGCATTGAATTTACGTGCAATTCCGGCGATTGCACCATGCCAAGCCAGGACGGGATGAAACACGGCGTCATGCTGCCGAGAATCCGGGCGTGGGTTTTGCCGTAATGGCGCAGCGGCAGCAGCAGCTCCAGTTCGAGCGGTGGCAGCCCTTCAGGGGAGGAGAGCACCCCGGCCAGCGCAGGGCTGCGTTCGTTAAGGACAGTCGCGAGCAGTTCGTGGATTGCCTCGCGTGATAGTTCATCCCACAAGTCTATGAAATTTTGGCCCTTTTTATCGCTTGTGAATAGCGCTCCGAGGCGGGTTCCAGCAATCCGCATCGGAAACAAGAGCTGCGCATCAACTTCCAGTATGAACGTGTTGGCGAGGATGCCCCGGATCGAGCCAGGTTTGAGTTCAGCCCGTTCCGGCTCGAGGCGCGAACCGCGCACCTGATTCCAGTAACTGAACAATTCCTGCGACGCTGCCTGTTTCATTTGTGTATAGCCCACCCTGCGCGCCGCCAACGTGTTGGTCACCGGTGTTTAATTCCGCGACGTTAATGGCGCTTCACAAATATCTGTCCGGGGCAAAGCGAAGAATGTGCCAGCCGCGGTGTCGATGTCCGCGGGAGGGGCAGAAATCGGTATCGTAAAGACGGTAGAAGCAATTGCGCCGGCACAATTAAGGTTACTTTCCGGTTGGCGTTGCATTAACCAAAGCGACCTGTCATCTTGATGATGCTTCAGATGACCGCTCAGGTTGTAAGAATACAGTATCGAAACGCAGTTCAATCAACTCCTTGTTTTCGCTTCAGACATGGGAAAAGAGAGAGAAAACTGATCAAATTCAGAGCCGCATACTCCAGAGCGGCTGAAACTGGGGCTCCAACAGGGGCCCCTTTTTATTTGGTTTTCTGCCTTGTAATAGAATGCAGCATACCTGGGCTGAAGAGCGGCTATGGTCAGCAACCTGACCGCCTTTGCAGTTCCCCGGCAGCGATTACAAACAAGGGTTCCAGATTCGAAGCGTTTTCCTCGGGCAGACCGGGAACACTGAGCATGAAAGCGCTGCAGCTTCCCGATGGAGCATTTTGCCTGTGTCCGACAACCAAGGGCGGGAACCGCCAAAAATTCGCGAACCGGTTTTCAATCTGCCCGTCGTCGTCACAGGGTTGATAATTGCGTTTCTGGCGATCCACGCCATCCGGGCGCTAGCCCTGACCTATGGGCAGGATGCCGAGCTGTTGCGGGCATTTGCATTCGTTCCCGGCCGGCTCACGGCTGCCTTCGATCTGGAGGGCGTCACGCGAGCCCTGAGCCGGCTGGCCGGCGACAGCGAGCGATTTCATATCGCCCGTTTTTTTCTTGGTGACGGTTCCATGCAGCCCTGGTCGGTCTTGACCTACGCATTCCTGCATGGCGACGTGGTACATGTTGCGATGAACTCGGTGTGGTTTGCCATATTTGGCGCACCGGTGGCCCGCCGCATCGGGACATTGCGGTTTTCAGCTTTGTTCGTGGTCACGGCGCTGGCCGGTGCGGGCGCCCATTTTGCGCTCCATCGCTTTGATTTCCTGCCTGTAGTAGGCGCGTCGGCCGCGGTTTCAGGGGTTATGGCGGCGGCGTTGCGCTTTGTCTTCCAGCCCGGCGCGCCGCTTGGTCCGGCTGTCCCGGGCTGGCGCCTGCCGGTTGAATATTCGGCGCGGTTGCCGGCGCTTGCCTTGCGCGATGTGGTCCGGGAGCGCCGCGTCATGCAATTCATCTTTATATGGTTCGTGATCAATTTGCTGTTCGGGCTGTTCTCGGTTCAACTGGGAGCCACGTCCGCGGCCGTTGCCTGGGAAGCCCATGTCGGCGGATTCGTCGCCGGGTTCATTCTTTTCAGCCTGTTCGATCCACCGCCACCTGATCCGGATGAGTTCATTAGGTTCCGCGCACCTGACTGGCGCAGCTAGGTTACCGGCGGTCCCGGCGATATTTTCCAATTTCAGCGCGTTATGGCGTATTCGGGAATCGTGGATACCTGGTGGCCACGCCAAGACCGGTCGAATCGGCGTTTTGGGACCTGAATCGGCACATAAGCGCTGTGCTTGCCAAGGCGCCGAATTGAGTTCACCATGGCACAATCGAGCGCCGGTGCATCGGTTGGTTCGTTCGCCGGTTGTTCACGGAAACCGGGAGGTGGCCATGAATGTCGCGCATATTCTGTCTCACAAGGGCCGTGATGTTGTAACCGTGCGGCCCGATCACACGCTGCTGGAAGTGGCAAAGATCATGTCCGGCAAGGGCATCGGTGCGGTGGTCGTACTCAATCGGGAAGAAGTCGTGTCCGGGATCCTTTCCGAACGCGATATCATGCGGACGATTGCAAGCGCTGGTCCGCACGCGCTGGAGGATCGCGTATCAAGCCACATGACGCGGGACGTGGTGACCTGCGGCGATGCGACCACCATCCAGGATTTGATGGAGCGGATGACTGCTGGCCGTTTCCGTCACATGCCTGTTGTCGTTGACGGAAAATTGGCCGGGATGATTTCGATCGGCGACCTGGTCAAGAACCGGCTTGCGGAAGTGGAAGGCGAGCAGGAAGAGTTGAAGAAATATATCGCTTCGGCCTGAACGGCGGTATCCGGCGGGCTATGGATTGGGCCCGATCAGATCCTGGATTTCCGGCAGCATGCGGCGGGTTGCAGCGCGGCCCAGCTCGATCATTTCGGCCGCGCGGTGGAAATCGAACATGCCGATCTGACCCATCTTGATGTTTATCGCGACATCCGGCGGATCGCCGGCCAGCCGCGACCGGATGATGCGATCCTGGGTAATGTTGAATGCGTCGACCATGGCGGTGGCGATACCGGGCGGCCCGTCAGGCGGCGCGGCAAACTGGCGGCGGAATAATCCCTGGCGCCCGCGCAGCGTCGGCAAAAATCCGCTCAAAGATGTGTTCCGGTTGCCGGCTTCTTCGGAGTAAGCATCAAGGGCGTCCTCGGCTATCGCCTCTTCGGATATTACCCCGCGTTCGCCGGCCGGGCGGCGCAATTCGCTGTTGATATTTACGGCGATAACGAAACCGGCCTCCCGTGCCCGGCAAACCGAAACCGGAACCGGGTTGACCAGTGCGCCGTCGAACAGCCAGCGGCCATTGATCTTGACCGGTTCAAATATGCCTGGCAGCGCATAGGACGCGCGGATCGCATTGGCGAGAACTCCCTTGGTCAGCCAGATCTCGTGACCGGTGCTCATCTCGGTTGCAACCGAGGCGAATTCGACTGGCAGTTCCTCGATACGCGTTGCGCCAAGGGCCGCCTCGAGCCGGCTCTGAAGACGTCCTCCGGCCACCAGGCCGGAGCCGGAGAAGGTCAGGTCCATCAAGCTGAATACACGCCGGCGCGTCAGGCTGCGGGCAAACTCTTCGAGCTCGGGGAGCTTGCCGGCAGCGTGGCAGCCGCCGATTACCGCACCGGCGGAGGTGCCCGCGATAACATCAGCGCGGATGCCGGCTGCTTCGAGGGTTCTCAGGACGCCGATATGCGCCCAGCCGCGCGCCGCGCCAGCGCCCAGCGCCAAGCCAATTTTTGGTGTGCGGGCGCTGGGTCCGGCGCCGGGTTCCGCTTGTGCGTAAACTGTGCGGTCGGGCAATTTCATGGCTGGGCACCGTTGCAACTACAATAAGGTAAGCAGGAAAACCTTACGCAAGTGACAACGGATTTGGTTCTGGATCGAAGAGAGCGGGGCGAGCCGACGCGCGCATGGCCCACAGGCGGTTATTCACCCTCCAGATGCTTCAGGGCCACACCACCGTCGCTGCGAACAACACGCCGGTAGAAACAGGAACGGCGCCCCGTGTGGCAGGCTCCGCCATCGCCGCCGGGAATGACGCTGAGCATGATGGCGTCCTGATCGCAATCGGTGCGGATATCGACGACCTTTTGTGTCTGGCCTGATGTATCGCCCTTGCGCCACAAGCTTTGCCGGGAGCGCGACCAATAGTGCGCAACCGAAGTCTCAATCGTGAGCTTGAGCGCCTCATCGTTCATCCATGCGACCATCAGGATGTCGCCGCTCACGTGATCGCAGGTGATGCAGGCAATCAGCCCATCGCGATCGAACCTGGGCGCAAAGGCATTGCCTTCTTCGATTTCGGTCTTGTTGCCGCGCTCGGCAAACTGGATTGATTGTTTGGCCATCAGCATCCTGCTACGGGTTGAGCGCCATTCCAATGCGCCCAAATCCGGGTAATTTCAATGCCGGCCTGCGAATATCCAGGCCGATGATTGCGCCAAGAGCGTTAATTTCCAGCCCATCGATCCAACCCGCATTGATGCCCGCAAGCCCGCCGAGGGACAGGCGAAATCCCTTGCCGGTTCGGCGCAAGGAAAACCAGCGTCCGTTGCAGGGATAGTCCTTGCCTATCGCAGTTGGAGGCAGCGTCGCGCGCAATTGCGGGACGGCCGCCAGCACGCAGGCGGTGAAGGTGTTTGAATTGGGTCCCGGCCACAGGCCGTAGTCGCCATATTTCCGGTACGGATAGGCGCGTACGGCGGCGCGAATAGCCGGAATCAATTGTTCGGCGTTTTTTCCATCGGCGGCGTAGACCGTGTACGGTTTGTTGGAATACCAGCGGCCATCGGCGGCATAGGCATTGACGCGAAGCGGCGAGCCCCAACCCACCTTGTCGAAGCGTTGATATGCAGAGCCGTTGCGATCCTTGACGACGATCCAGGTGTGCACCGCGAAGATGCCTTTCCACCGGCCGGTCCTTGCTGCGTAAACGCGCACCATGGCTGCCGGGCTGTCCACCGCCCGGGGCAATTGTCCGCTGCTCGACCAGTCTGCTTCCCAATAGCTGGACGGGCCGCCCTGCTGGACGCGGTAGACCGCATGCGCGCAAAGCGGCAGTACCACCATCGCCAGCGTGGCGACGGCGATGCGGCGCAGAAAGCCTCGCGGGTGTGCCTTTTCAGCCATTGCAATTCCAAATAATTTCAATGCGTTTTGTGCATTCCCCAAACATGTTCGCCAAAGCACGCTGAATTTACTCGCATTCGTGCGCCCATCTGTCATCATATCCGCGTGATTGAAACATGGCGGGGTTAAATCGCAAAATCCATTGCGGGAGATCACGATGGCGAACAAGAGGCAAGAAGGTAACGCGGGGAAAGCTGCAGGACGTGTGTTTGCGGGGTTTGTGCTTGCTGGCGCGCTGGCTGTTGCGTCCGCGTCCGCGCAGAATTTGGCGGCGAATGGGGCGTTGTTGCAATTTTCGCAGGCGAATAAACCGAAGGCAGAAGGGTGTCCGCCGCTGCTGTCGTTCCGGATCCCGCGGGTTATTCCGGCGGCGGTAAAAAAGGATCAACTGGGGCTGCGGTTTGTCGGTCACTCGACCTTCGTGCTCGAGACGCCGCTCGGGATAAGGGTCGCCACCGATTACAATGACTGGGTGCGGCCGCAGCGCCATCCAGACATCATAACGATGAACAGGGCGCATTTGTCTCACTACACGCCAGACCCGCCGGCTGAAATCAAGCACGTGTTGCGCGGCTGGGATCCAAAGGGCGGCGCCGCAGCGCATGATGTGACAATAAAGGACATCCGGATCCGCAACGTGGTGACCAATCTGCGGGACTGGGCCGGAGGCACCGATTACCGCGGTAATTCGGTGTTCGTCTTTGAGGCCTCGCTCCTGTGCGTCGCGCATCTCGGGCACCTGCACCATGAACTGACCAAGGAGCATCTCAAACAACTCGGCCGGATCGACGTCGCGCTGGTGCCGATCGACGGATCGCGCACGCTCGACCGGGAAGCGATGCTGCGGGTTGTGCAGGCGATGGGCGCGCCGCTGGTGATCCCGATGCATTTTTTCGGTACATACTCGATCGAGGAATTTACCGCCCTCGCAAAACAGAAGAAGTTCGATATCCGGGTTTCGAAATCGCCGGAAATCATCCTGTCGCGGGCGATGCTGCCACGTAAACCGACCGTGCTTGTTCTGCCAGGGTATTAAATCCGTTCCAGTTTGAAGGTTCCGGGTGTTGTTTCAATGAGTGCGCACAAAAGCGTGGTTGCCTGGGTAGCGGGCGTATTGGTGGCCGCGATAACAGCGGGTATTGGCGCCGCACAGCAGGCCCGACTGCCACCGCCGCTTCAGATAACCCCCGACGCATTGCGTCAGCCACAGGCCGGCCGCGCGCCTGCTAGCCAATCGCAGCGCAGCGGGCAGGCGTCCCGGTCGCAGGCGCCGCCTGATGCGGAAGGCGGCAATCGTCCCGTATTTGGAACAGAGCCGCGAATTGCAATCCTTCCCGGGCAGGCCGTCCCGCAGAATGCGTTTGCCGGCGCCCGGCCAAGGCCGCCGCGTATCATGCCGTATTCGACGCGGATGCACCGGCGCGTTAGTGGCGACGCCCTGGCGCGATCGGTGTTCGTTGCCAACGTTCTGACCGGCTCCGGAACCGGCCATTTTATCCGCTTGCCGGGCGGCTCGCTTTATGCGTTGCCGGGAAGCGCCGAAAAGCTGAAGCGCATGGCGATCAGGCAGGAAGTGCGAAAACTGGCGCTGGCGATCCGAAAGCGCGATCGCGTGCGCTTGTACAAGGCGTTGCGGCAGGCGCGGTTGCAAAGGCCGCGGCGATTGCGCGAGTTCTTCAGCGACAACAGCCTGCAACGCGGAGATGTGGTTGTAACCACGCAAGGGCTGAAAGTATTCAAGGGCAGCAGCGAATATCCCTACACGGCATCGCATTTCATGCCGCTGTCGCAATGGCGCAAGTCGGCGGCGCGGCAACACCGGCCGCTTCGTCTCGATGCAATTGAACGGGAACTTCGCCGCACGCCGCAGTGACCGCAGGCGCCCATCAGCGCGGCGCATGCACCATCGTGAAAAAGCGCGCCTGTTCCTCCGGCTGGCTGAACAATCCGCTGAAGCGGCTGGTAACCGTTGACGCACCGTGTTTTTGCACCCCGCGCATCGACATGCACATGTGCTCGGCTTCGACAAGTATCGCCAGTCCGCGCGGTTTCAGCGTGTTCTCTATCGCGTCGGCGATCTGCGCGGTCATTGTCTCCTGTGTTTGAAGACGGCGGGCGAAGACGTCGACAACGCGCGCCAGCTTGGACAGCCCGACGACGCCGTTGCTGGGATAATAGGCAATATGGGCCTTGCCGACGAACGGCACCATGTGGTGTTCGCAATGGGAGGCAAAGGTGATGTCCTTGACCAGGACCATGTCGTCATAGCCTTCGACTTCCTCGAACACGCGGGCCAGAATGTCTTCGGCATCCTGCTCGTACCCGCGGAACAATTCGCCATAGGCTTTGACGACCCGGGCGGGCGTATCCAAAAGCCCTTCACGGCCCGGATTTTCTCCGGCCCAGCGCAGCAAAGTACGCACCGCGTCCTCGGCTTCTTCGCGTGTCGGGCGGATTGTATGCTGGTATTCGACTTTTGCGGCCGCAGAAGTCGAAACTTCGGCAGGATCACTAGTCGAGGTCTTAACCACTTGATCCATGTGGCGCCTCCTTTCTGTATCTATGATTCATATTACGCATATTGTGCGACAATGGACCACCCCCGGGCGCGCCAGCG
>CAZTMN010000083.1:0-16929 GCA_964615275.1 uncultured Beijerinckia sp.
ATGGAACATTGCCGATGACGAGCCGGCGCCGCCGCAGGATGTCGTTGCTTTTGCCGCGCAATTGCTCGGCGTGGAGCCACCCCCCGAAATTCCGCTCGAAGAAGCGGAACTGTCCGTGATGGGGCGTAGTTTCTACAGCGAGGCGAAACGGGTCTCAAATGCCAGGATGAAAGATCAACTCTGCGTGCGCCTCACGTATCCAACATACAGGGAAGGGCTGGCGGCGTTGCTGGATCAGCCTATTTGAATTGGGGTTCTTCCACTGCATCAAGCAGCCGGTCGACGGTAGCGTGAAATTCATCCCACGGTGCTTCCCGATCGGATTGATTGCGCACGACGATGGAATTGCCAGCGTAGAATTTTTCGTAAAGCTGGTGCCTGCCGGCGAATTCCGAGCCGACCAGATCCCAGGCAAGCTTGTAGAGTTTCATCCGTGGCAATGCGTCCATGCCAGCGGTTCCCCACCAGCGATGAAAACGCTCCGCCAGCTCCGGGTTCTTGAGCACTTCGATGCTGGCTGGCATTTGCATCGGCAGTCCGCCGAGGAGCGTGCGCAGGATGTCGATGATCTCGCTATGATGCTCCTGACACCAGTTGAGCGAGGCATACATGAAGCGCCGGTTTGGCGTTGCAAATCCTTCCGGCCAAGATTCCCAGGCCTCGACCTGCCCATGCACCATTGCGCCGATAGTTGCCTCCAGCGCCGCTATGCGGCCGAGCAACTCGCGGACACCGGGAATTTTGTCGATCCCGTTGGCGTTGCATATTTTGCTGGCTAGTCCGGCAATCAGGCTCATCTTCGTCCAGAAGCGAATGTTGCTCTGGCTGTTTGCGTAACAATTGGCGGGTGTTTCGATATAAATGCGGCGCGACCAGACACCGTCATTATGCAGGAAGACCCTTTCCCAGGGGACTTTGACGTTGTCGCAAACCAGCATGCAATCGCCTTCGTCGAGCCGCCAGCTTAATGGATAGTCGAGCTCGTAGCCGGCTGTCTGCTCATAGGCGCGGCGGGACCACAGGGAGACACCAGGCGTGTTGAGCGGCAGGGCGCAGGTAATGCTTTGCGCCTTGTGCTTTTCATCGATCGGCGTCAGATTTCCGATCCAGACTTCGTCGGCGAATACAGCGCCAGTCGCCAGCATTTTCATCCCCGACAGAATTACGCCGTTATCGTCTTCACTTGTAACCTGCAGGCTGGGGTCGTCGCGCAACTGACCGGGGAACAATTCGCTGGAGCGCACGCCCGATGGCGGACTGGTGGCGAAACACAAGTATATGTCGTTCGATCGTGCATGCCTGTAGAACCGCGCGAGGTTGTCTCCAAACCCCGGTGTCAGCGCATCAAGCACTTCCGGTTTCATCGACAACCCGGTGACCATTCCGGCGACGTGATCGGGTGAACGGCCAAACATGCCATAAGTATGCCCGGCAATTTTCCGCAGAGCGCGCATACGCTTTTGCAAGTCTTCACGTGTCCGGCATTGTTTCCAGTAGAAGGAATACAGCTCGCCTTCTTCTTCAAACGTGAGGTCGCCGTGGTTGGCGGGATCGGCCTTGAAGTCATACAAACCGGCGACCGTCTGTACCGCGTTTCGAAAGGCCGGATGGGTTGTAACGTCGTCGATCCGCTCGGATCCGAGGTAGACGACGCGGCCATCCCGCATACGTTCCAGTTTTTCCTGTCCACTCAATAACATGCGCGCCCCTCGCACAGATTCAAATCCACACAGGCAATCGTTCTCAAATCCTGTATGATGCCGGCCGGATTGTAGTTGCAAAGAAGGAATGCGCAAATTGGGATTGTTGATCGATGGGCGATGGACGCAGGAAACCTCCGACAGCCGTAATGAAAAAGGACGTTACCAGCGCCGGGATTCGGTCTTCAGGAACTGGGTCACCGCCAATGGCGCACCCGGACCCTCCGGGAACGGTGGCTTCGTTGCCGCGCCGGGCCGTTACCACCTGTATATCTCCCATGCCTGTCCGTGGGCGCACAGGACGATGATCATGCGCTCGCTCAAGGGCCTGGACGACCAGATCGACTATTCGGTTGTAAACTGGCTAATGGCTGAAAACGGCTGGACGTTCGATGATGGACCAGGGGTGATTGCCGATCCACTCAACAAAGCCGAATACATGTATCACGTTTATCAGGCGTCCGATCCGAACTCGAATACCCGCGCCACCGTGCCGGTCCTTTGGGACAAACAGCAAGGTATAATAGTCAGCAATGAATCGTCGGAAATTATCCGCATGTTCAACGGTGCGTTCGATGGTGTGGGCGCGCGGGAGGGCGATTATTATCCGCATGAATTGCGCGCCGAGATCGATGCGGTAAACGAGCGGATCTATCACACGCTCAACAATGGCGTATACCGCTGCGGGTTTGCCACAACTCAGGAAGCCTGTGACGAGTCTGTGGATGCTCTGTTCGATACGCTGGACTGGCTGGAGGAGCGTCTGGGGCAAACGCGCTACCTGTTCGGCAGCAGGCTGACGGAAGCAGATATTCGCCTGTTCCCGACCCTGATCCGGTTTGATCTGGTTTATGTCGGGCACTTCAAATGCAACAAGCGCCGGATTGTCGATTATCCAAACTTATGGGGATACACGCGCGACCTTTATCAGCGGCCCGAAATAGGGAAGACCGTCAACTTTCAATACATCAAGAACCATTATTACATGAGCCATCCGCACGTTAATCCATCACGGATTGTGCCGGCAGGTCCAATAGTGGACTTCACCGAGCCGCATGATCGCGCGGTCAAGTTTGCGAGCTGAAATAATTGGCGTAGCGGCGGTTGATGTTGGCGACCGGCAAGACAACCAGAATGTCGGTCGTGCCAAATTGCCGGTCCACGAAAACGCCCTGTCCGAATTTTGCGCCGAGCCGCAGATAGCCCTTCACAAGCGGGGGGATAGCGAGTGGGAGAGCCTGCCCGGCTATCGTGGTGTTGCCAGCGCTGAATTCACTTATGTCGAGATTGGCGCCGGGAAGGGGCGGAACATGCCACTCCCCGCTGGCCAGTGCGCGATCGTGAATATATGACAGGATAGCGCTATGGGTGTCGACTTCGGTCCCGTGAATGGAAGCGCAGCCGATCATCACGTCAATGGAATGGTGCTGCGAATACATCCACAATCCGCGCCACAGTAATTCGAGGGCGCGTCTTGCTCTGTATTCGGGCAGAATGCAGGACCGTCCAAGCTCAAGGAAATTCTTGCCGGGGTGGCGGTCCGTCAGATCGCTGATAGCGAACTCGCTGGCGCTGTAGAAGCCGCTATGCGCTTCAGCGACGTCCTGGCGCAACAAGCGGTATGTACCGACGACACGCGGCTTGATGCGGCCCTGTTTGTTGCGGACATTTCTGCTGCGGGCCTGGGTGTCAATAACAATGAGATGGTCGCAAATGCGATCAAACGGACAGATGTCGCGGCGATTCAGCAGGGATTTGCGGTCTGGATGCGCGTGCCCCTGCTGGACAAATACTTCCCAGCGTAACTTTTGGGCCTGCCTGATTTCCCGGCGCGTTACGGCCAGCCGGAGCTCCAGGGAACCCATGCACGCCAGCAACCGCGGCATGCCGTGCAAATCGCGTACCTGCACTTCCGGGAACAGCCCCGGTACAAGCCGGGTTGGACGAAAGGACAGCCTGGGGCGTGGCAGATGCGCAGGCGATTGTGTCGTTGCCATTGTGCCAGAATAACGCACGTTTCCGACAAATTCATGACAAATCAGGTGGGACGGTTCAGGCGGAGCGCGAAGAATCCCCGGCAGGCAGAACGGCTTCTGAAAGGCCCTCGAAATCAACGGGTTTGGTCAGGAACTGATCGATCCCTGCGGCAAGACAGGCTTTGCGGTCTTCCTCGAATGCGTTGGCGGTAAGGGCAATTATCCGCACCGGCTGACGGCCTGCGTCCTTTTCCAGCGCCCGTATGGAGCGGGTGGCCTTGACTCCATCCACCAGCGGCATGCGAATGTCCATCAGAACGATGTCGAAAGCAGGCGCGGCGCCGGTCAGGGTCTGCGTAAATTCATTGCATGCTTCCTGCCCGTCGCGGGCGCGGGTAACCGTTGCGCCCATTCGTTCGAGGTGCTTGCATGCGATCAGCGCATTGATGTCGTTGTCCTCGGCTACCAGCGCATTGAAACCGGCCGTCAGGTTTGGTGTTCCGGCGGGATGTTCTTTTTGTTCTTGGATATTTCGTTGCTCCGGCGGTGCAGGCGGAACAATTTCCAGGGCCGGCCGTGCGCCGGGCTGGTCTGCTTCCAGTTGGTTGACCAAAGTCGCAGCCCGCACAGGCTTGACGAGCCAGCCGTCGAATTCGCGCATCGTGCTCTGGTCGACCGTACGCCGTTCAAAAGGCGAGAGCAGGACAAGGGCGCGCGAAACGCCGGATTGCCGGGCGGCAATCGCGATCCGCTGGGTGGCGTCCTCCCCCAATGCGCAGTCGACGATGACCATGTCGAACCTTGCGCTGCGCGTCAGCATGTCTAACGCCTCCGTTTCGCTCTCGGCGCGCAGGACGGCGGCGCCTGCTGCATCGAGCCGTTCCGCCATGTAGGGCGCTTCGAAGGGCGAACTGGCGACAATCAGGATCTCGCAGCCGGACAGGTTTGGTGGCGCTGCCGGCCGGGGCTCGTGAGCTGCTGGCAGTAACGGCAGTTCGAACGCAAACACCGAGCCATGCGCGTCGGATTTTTCGAGCCGCAATTGTCCGCCCATAGATTCCACAATGCGGCGCGAGATTGCCAATCCGAGGCCGGTCCCCTCATGCCGGCGCGAGGATGATCCATCGGCCTGCTCGAATTCATCAAAGATGAGCGATTGCTGATGGGCAGGGATGCCGGGCCCGGTGTCGGCAATTTCGATCCGGATGATGCCTGGCTGTTTCCAGATGGCGCGGATGCCAACGCCGCCGCAATGGGTGAACTTTACCGCGTTGCCGGCCAGGTTCAGCAGGATTTGCCGCAGTCTTGCCGCATCGCCCAGCAAGGTAGGGGGTATGTCGGGCGCCAGCGAGGTGGCGATTTCCAGCCCCTTACCCTGGGCGCGCGGCGCCAGCAGTTCGGCCACGCCTTCGACCAGGGAGACCGGGCTAAACGGTTCCGATGTCAGTTCGATCCGGCCGGCTTCGATTTTTGCAAAATCGAGAATTTCGTCGATCAGAGACGCCAGGGCCTTTCCGGATGTGCTGATCGCGTCCAGATAGGATCTCTGCTCGGCGGAAAGGTCGGGCTGCGACAGCAGCTCCGCCATTCCGAGAATGCCATTGAGCGGCGTGCGCATTTCATGGCTTACAGCGGCGAGAAAGCGGGTCTTTGCCTCGTTTGCGGCTTCTGCCTTTTCGCGAGCTGCTTCCTGTTCTTTCAGTTCCCAGATTTCGTCGCGCAGCGCCTCCATCTCGGTTTCCAGCTCTGTCCGGTCGCCGGAATGGGGAACGGGTTCGCGCACCCGGCGCAGTGCGAGCCAGTAACCGGCGCCAAAGGCAGCCGCAAGCGCGCAGGCGATCAGGGCTATGACAAGGGCGTGCACTGAGGCGTACATATGGAAATTCCGGACTGGGCAATCATCCAGAACAAAATGCCACCGGCGCATTTAAAATTTATTGCAGAATGTCCTGCCCAAATACTGAAATTTGTTAGGGTTAACGGGTGAGAGAGTGTGGGGTGGGATGGTGGACGTTGATTCTAGCTGGCAAGCACACGTGAATCGTTCACTGCGCGCTGGTCTAGGCGCAGAGCAATTGCGCCATACCTGTGCAACAGGCGAAGAAAGCATGCATTGCGTGAACGGGATAACTGGTGCCGCAAGAGAGATTCGAACTCCCGACCCCATCATTACGAATGACGTGCTCTACCAACTGAGCTATTGCGGCGTACCGGTCCGCGCCGGTTTGAGCCTGGCGCGCAGAATGGGCATCTCTTAGCTTCATCGCGTGGCGAAAGCAATCTTCGAAGGGCGCGATGCCGCAGGCGCCGCGATTCCGGCGCCGGCAAGCCGTGCTCCACCGCTGCGGCTGCTAAGCCTGCGCCTTGCGCGGTCCCGGGTCGTCCGGAGGGCTCGATTGCGAGCGTTCCCCGGCGGGCTTTTTATCCGCCGGGATATCGGGAGCCGCGGCAAGTGGTTCTGCTTCCGGCGCCGGTTTGTTGCTCCCGGCTGATCCGGAACTGTCTTTTGCCCGGTCTTCGCCGCCGGGTGGGGCTTCCGGTTTATCGTTTGCTGGCGCTGCGCTCGTGGCAGCGGGCTCAGGGCCGGTTCTGTCCGTGTCTGCATTGCCGGGAGCCGCCTGTTTGGCGCTGCCTGGAGAAATATCCTTTGCGGCCAGGACATCATCGTCCGCCGCGGCAATGGCCGAAGCCTTGAGCACCTGTGCGGCGCTATCTTGCGGGCCGCCGGCGCCGGGGGGCGGCAGGACTTCGATCGATTCTTCCGCCAACGGGGGCAGCGGCGCGGACAATTTTTCAACCGGAGTTTCCCAGATGAAAGCGTCGAGTTTGCCGGTGACGGGCGAGGCCGGCGCCCAGGTATCGGTGACAATGCCGTCGGAAATCCACATTGGATCGCGCGCGGCGCGCGTTGCCCGCCCAAGCCATTCGCGCACCTTGCCGTTTTCGCCGTGTTCGGTTTCCTCCAGATCGGCCATCAAGAGGCAGGCGCGAACAGTCGCGCGCGGTGCATTGGCGTCGAATACCGGATCCATCGTCTTGCGCGCCAGTTCGAAGTCGCGCGCCTCGAGTGCAGCACGGGCCAAAGTGAGCCGTGCTTCGATATGGTCCGGATATACCTCGGTCAAGGTCTTCGCCCGCGCCAGTCGGTCGGCAGCGGAATCGCCGGGCCGCATGTCCAGATATGCGCGTGCAATTTCGGGATGCGCCATGACGCGCCAGCCATCTTCCAAAATGCGGCCGGCGCGCCGGATGTCGCCCTTGCGGGCGAGCAGGCGACCAGCGGTTACATAGGCCGGGATCAGGTCGGGCGCCAACTTGATCGCTTCGCGTGCGATCCGCAGGGCCTCGTCAGGTTCGCGTCCGGCAAGCTCCATGGCGATGCCGGTTTTCAGAACCCCGCGCTGGCGATTGCCGGAGGTCTTGTCGATGGCCTTGCGCGCGATTGAACTTTCAACTACGGCCAAGGCCGCAGCCCATTGATCGGCGGTCGCGTGATATTCAAGCAGCGCCTGGCCGGCCCAGGGCAGCGGCGCCAGGTCATAGGCCTCTTTTGCAAATACGTGGGCAGCGGCCGTATCGCCATTGCGGCACGCTTCCAAATACAGGCCGCGCAGACCAAGGACCCGCGTTTCGTCATTTTCCAGCATCTGGTTGAACGTGCGGATGGCCTTGTCCCGGTCGCCGGAGATTTGCGCTGATTGGGCCTGCAACAAGGCCGCCAAAGGCACATCGCCCAAGTGCTTGGTCGCCTCGCGGGCGGCTTTTTCAGTCACTTTTGCATCGCCGATCGCGGCAGCCACCATGCCCTTGGACACGGCTGCATAGCCCTTGGTGTTGCGGCGTGCGCGTGCTGTCAGCGACATGATTGCGGGAATACGAAACACAAACCGGAGAATCGACCATGTAATAATCAGCACGATGGTGAGTACGGCTACCGCGCCGAGCGCCACCAGCAGCGTGGTTTCAATGCGATAGCCCTGCCACGTCAGGACGATTTCGCCTGGCCGGTCCGCTAGCCATGCAAAGCCGAATGATGCAGCGGCAAGAAGAACAAAAAACAGTAAGAGACGAATCACGAGGTCACTCCGGAACCAATCATCATGATTTCTGCTGCTGCAGAGTTTTCAACACGTCGGACAAGATCGCACGCGCGGCTGCTTCGGCTGCCAGCCTGCCCTGGAGGGATTTTGCCCAGCTGCCGGCGGCTTTTTGCCCGCTGGCCGGAAGCTGCCGGTACAATGCCAGCGCGTTTTGCAAGCGCCCGTCATCGAGAGCGGCAGCGATGCGAGTGAACAAGGCTCCCGGTGACGTGTCTTGCGTTTTGCCGATTGGCCGGACCCTGATAAGGCTAAAGGCGCTCTTCTTCAATCGATCGACGAGTGGAGCGCCGTCCTTGGGCTTTTCGGGGATGAGCAGTTTGGCTTCAAGCGCTTTGAATGTGCGGGCGAGCGCGTGACTGGTTGCAACGCCTTTCTCGGCGTGCGGTTCAAGCAGTTTGATGTGCCCGTCACCGGCTCCCATCGCTTTCATTGCGCCGATCAGCCCGCCAAATGGCTTGCCCTCGCCAATACGTTCAACCAGCGTTCGCGCGAGGATTGCGTTGGCCGCAGCGCTGGATCTTTGCAAGCTAGCGGACGTGTTCTTGTTCGCTGCTTCGATCGCTTTGGCGTTGCTGCCGATGGCGGCAGTGGATTTGGCCATTGCGGCAGAGATGGGCGCAATCTCTCCTTTTACCTTGTCGGTAAACCGTTTTTCGAGTGGCGCGAACTGGCCAGAGAGCGCGGAAACTTGCGTCTTCAGAGTCGTGAGGTCCGCCGATGGCTTGATGCCGGCTTCGAGTTTTTGCAGGCGCGATTCCAGTGCAGCAAGGCGTGGCGGCAATTTACCGTCATCCTGCAGTTGTCGCGACCGACCGGCCGGTGTTGCCGGGGCAGCGCCAGCCGGTTTTCTGATCGCTGGATCGGCTGTGACTCGTACACTTGTTTTAGCCTTGCTTGCCAGTTTTTCAAGCGCGGCAATCCGTTTCTCGAATCCTGATACCAGTCCGCTGCTCGATTTGACCGCGGTGCCGAGTTCGGCGCCCGTTGCGGCTACGCGCTTGTAGCTGGTTTCGAGTTTTGCTGCGGCGGTTTCGAGGGCCGTGATGCGCGCCTCCAGTTTGGCGGTATCGGGAACCGGGGCCTTCTTCAGGCCGGCAAGGCCGCTTTCATTCGCCTTGACTCTGGCAGTCAGTGCCGCGACGGCGGAATTGTCGCTGCTTACCGATTGCCATCCCCATGCGCCAATCAGCGCAATGGCCGCGCCGAGGACACCGGCTGCAGTTGCGCCGACAAATCCGCCGCTGATTCGGGACCTTTCCTGAACTGGCATGCGATCCCCGGGGGTTGTTCCGGGTTGTTTGGTGGATGCGGACGGCGGATTGCTTCGATCCCTCGTAGCAGCGGTGGCCTGCGCATCAGTTCTGGCCGGATGGCCCTGTCCGGCGCCGCCGCCGACCGTGCCGGTTGCACCGGCGGGGCCGCTCCCCTGGCCGTCATCATTCCTGCTCGTGGTGGTGTTTCCGGAGTCCGTGCGCGGCAGGCCGGCAGGCTTCACCGCGGCGCGCTCATCCGGTTTGTTGGCAATTGCCTGACCTTCAATGGTTTGGGGTTCGCGCGGCCGGTCACGGTTCGGCGTCGATGCCGGCCTTGCGGGGTTTTCGGACGTGCCGGGCGCTGGGGTTTTCTTGTCGTCAGTCATAGTCATTTCCTTCCCCGTACTGGCGGGGCAGTGCATATGTGAACTTTACGGACAATCGTGTTGTGAAACCAGTATGACGGTGGGCTTTTCGCGGTAACCTTAATCGCTACTGCCGGTGCAACGCCCGAATTGCTCCGGCAATCTGCAGCGTGCGCAGGGCCATTTCCAAGTGCAGCCGCTCGACCATTTGCCCATCGATCGATATTACGGCTTTGCCTTGGTTTTCAGGCAATTCGAAGGCGCTGGCGATTTGCTGCGCGCGTTGCAGCTCTTCATCTGATGGGGCGTACACCCGGTTTACGACGTCGACCTGGGCCGGATGAATGACCGTTTTGCCGTCCATCCCCAATTGCAATCCCTGCTCGCATTCCGCTTGCAGGCCATCCAGATCGCGAAAATCGTTGTACACGCTGTCGATCGCGACATGTCCCCAGGCCCTGGCTGCCAGGACGCACTGGCTGATCCAGGGCAGCATCGGCCCCCGGCCCTTTACCGTTGCCGCGCGCGTTTCGCGGGCAATGTCGTTGGTCCCCAATATGAAGCCGGCGAACGCATATTCCGGTTGCGCTGCCGTCCTTGCAATTTCACCGATTTCCAGCAGGGCGCGTGCTGTTTCTACCATTACCCAGAGATTGGTCCGGCCATCGCCTGCGGTGGCGATGATTTGTGCGGCCGCGGTTATATCGGCGGCGCATTCGATTTTTGGCACGACTACGCCATCGGCACCGGCGGAAGCGGCGGCGCGCAGGTCGTCTGCACCCCAGGGTGTATCCAGGGCGTTGACCCGAACCAGCCGTTCGCGTGAGCCATAGTCCGGATCACGAACCGCGACGATGGCGCGATCCCGGCAGGCCGGTTTGTCTTCGGGCAGGGCGGAGTCTTCGAGGTCGAAGATCAGCACGTCGGGATGCAGGGACTTGGCTTTTTCCAGCGCGCGTGAATTGGCAGCCGGAATGAACAGGAGCGAACGCCGAGGCCGAATGGGAAAATCTTTGCGCATGTCCAATCCAAATTGTGCGGGTCAGGGGAGTTCGCGGCATCAGCAACTCATGATGACGGCCTTCTAGCACTAATGGGCGGTAAAGAGTACGCGTAATTATGTTCTGGGCCGGTTTTGTCTGCGGCCGGCGCCGCTCTGGCGGGTCGTCGGGCCGGACATTTTCAAGAGCGCGTGTTTGGCTTTATGGTCTGAAACAAATTTCGGCGAACAAGGTTGGATGATCGCGAGAATGACCAACGGTGCAAATTCGAATTCCGCTGACCGGCGGGTGCCATTATCCGTACTTGACTTGTCCTACGTGACAAGCGGCATGACCCCGGCGCAAGCGCTGGCCAACACGATTGATCTGGCGGTCACCGTGGATGTGCTTGGCTATAATAGGTTTTGGCTCGCCGAGCATCATTCACTTCCTTCGGTAGCCTCAAGTGCGCCGGAGATCATGATTGCGCAGGTCGCGAGCGCAACCAAAACCCTGCGTGTCGGTTCCGGCGGCGTGATGTTGACCAATCATGCGCCGTTGATGGTAGCGGAGCGCTTCAAAATGCTCGAAGCGCTTTTTCCCGGTCGCATCGATCTGGGTCTGGGACGCGCGCCCGGTACCGATCAGGTTACCGCCTTTGCCCTACGGCGGCGGTTGGAGGAACGCCAGGGCGACGATTTCCTCGAACGGTTGCAGGAATTGTTCCTTTGGGAGACGCGCGACTTCCCGCCGGAGCATCCGTTCAACAAGATCACCGTAATGCCATCCGGCGTGCCGCTGCCTCCGATCTGGTTGCTGGGCTCCAGTGACTACAGCGCGCAACTCGCAGGCGATATTGGCTGCGGGTATTCCTTTGCTTCGCATTTCTCCGACCTTGATCCGGTGATGCCGATGCTGACATACCGGAGCCGGTTCAAACCGTCGGACAATATGCAGGAACCCTATGCGATTTTGGCGGTGGCGGCGGTAATTGCCGAAACAGAAGCGCTGGCAGAGGAATTGGCGCTGACTTATGACATGAATTGGCTCTGGCGGGCCCGCGGCATTCTCCAGCCGCTGCCAAGTCCCGAGGAAGCCCGCGCGCACGCGTGGACGGATCAGGAGCGTGCCTACATCATGAACCGGCGTGAGCGACTATATTGCGGCACGGCGGTGCAGGTTGCGGCGCGTCTGCAGGCGTCGGTCGCCGCCACAAGGGCCGATGAGGTAATCGTCACCTCCTCAATATACGACCACGATCTGCGCAAAAAGTCCTACGCTTTGCTCGCCGATGCATGGCAATCAGTCCCGGCCGCCGTATGAACGGGGGCGAACTGGCCGGATCAAGCAAAGCGCCCTAACTGGCCGCGCGCTTCTGCAGGCGGTTGTTATCCGGCAGACCGGATTGCGTTTCCTGTTCGCCGCCGGCTGCTTCCGGTGTTGCATCGTCCTGCGGAGCCTGGTGCGGCGTGACGGTTGAAGTGGGGCTTGCGGTTGCGTCTGGCGGGGCGGCAGCGCGATGCCGGCGCGCTTCTTCGATCGCCCGGACAAGTCCCTTGTGGCCGCTGCGAACAAGTTTTTTGACCTGCGGTGATGCGGCCACCTCGTTCCGGTTGGCAAATGCCTCGTGATTTTGTTCAATTTCGTCCAGGTCGTACTGGTAGTTGACCATGATTCCGGCGCTTTCCCGCAGTCCTTTTTCCGAGCGATCACCGAGCCAGTTGATCCGTTCCAGGCGCGCGCCGTTTCCCAAATGAAATCGGGCAACCGGATCAACGACGCGCCCGCCTGGGGTCCGTATTCCGGTGAAATAGATTGCTGCAAGGGATTCCAACATCGGTTTGAGTTCACCGGCTGCCTTTTCATCGTCCTGCCATTTTTCGCCGGCCAGTTGCGCCATTGAGAGTTGTTCGTCATCGGCGAGCAGCGCGCCGGCCTCCCCCTCGAGCCAGCGGTTGAAGCCAGGGACGGGCGATAATGTCACGAAGCGTTCCAGCTTCGGTAATTCGCGACGCAACTCCTCAACCACTTGCTTGATCAGAAAATTGCCGAAAGAGATTCCGGCCAGCCCGTACTGACAATTCGAGATGGAATAGAACACTGCCGTGCGGGCGTCGGCAGGGTTCATAGGTTCGCGCTGCTCCGCCAGCAGTGGCTGGATCGCACCGGGAATATCCGCTGTCAGCGCGACTTCAACGAATATCAGAGGTTCGTCCTTGAGTGCCGGATGAAAAAATCCGTAACAGCGACGGTCGGGAGGATCGATCCGGCGGCGCAAATCATCCCAGTCCCTGATTTGGTGGACTGCCTCGTAACGGATGATCTTTTCCAGGATGATCGCCGGCGAAGACCAGTCGATATGGTGCAATTCAAGAAAACCGCGATTGAACCACGAACTCAGGAGATGGGAAAAATCTCGGTCGATTGATCGAAGTTCAGGAAAGTTGCGGGCGGCGCGCAGAAGCGCAGCACGCATGTGAACCAATGCCGCGGTTCCGCCGGGCGCGCGATTTAACCGGCGGAACAATTCCTGGCGCCGCGCTTCGGAAGCAAAGTGGAGATCGGCGGCCGTGTCCTGGGTCTGATTGTGGGTCCAGGCCAGGCTGGCTGCAGCAAGTTTTGTCGGGTCTACGCCAAAGTCCTCGGCGAGGCAGTGGAAGAACCGGATCTCGTGTTCCTCGTCGAGTTGGGTGTATAGGTCGAGCACCTCGCGCGCCAGCGCTGCACCCGAGGCTTCGCCGCGCCCTGATAGGACTTGCTCACACAATTCGAGCAGTCCGGAAACGAGTTCATTCTGTTCAAGCGGCCGCTCGCCGAGCCGCAGGATTTGCCTGCCGCGATCCGAGATTGACGTCAAAAGGTCGGAAAAGAATGTCGTTGGCATATCGTTCGCACGCTTGAGGTCATTATCCCTGTAATCCTAACAGCAAATTGCTACTAAATCATACCTCGTCTCAAATGCGACAATGCATTGTCGTTTAAAACATTTATCGCTTTCTTCGTGGTGCGGCTCCGGTCTCGTGCCGGAGACCGCGGCGGCGACATTTGCTAGACTGTTTCATATGACCGATTCGAAAATCTCCACCGCCGCCGCTGATCAAATCAAGGCTCAGCTTGCTTCTCCATCCTATCGTCTGGCGGCCCTTGATCAGGAATTTCTGCTTGGCGACAGCATGCGTGGCGTTCGCTTCATGCTCGAATACGCGAAAGCCGAAGAGATTTTGCGGCGCTGGAAAATCCGTTCGACGGTCGTCGTATTTGGCAGCGCCCGGGTCAGCGAACGTGATGAAGGCCGGCGCGGGTTTTGGTACCAACAGGCCCGGGACTTCGGGCGAATTTGTTCCGAGCGTGGAGGGGCCCTTGACGGCGATGGCACTGAGCATCGCAACGTTGTCGCAACCGGTGGTGGTCCGGGGGTAATGGAAGCGGCCAACCGCGGCGCTTTCGAATCCGGCGCACCGAGTATCGGCTTCAATATCACGCTACCACACGAGCAATTTCCCAATCCCTACACGACGCCTGAACTGACGTTTCAGTTTCATTATTTCGCAATGCGTAAAATGCACCTGGCAATGCGCGCGCGGGCGCTGGTCGTGTTTCCGGGCGGATTTGGCACGTTTGATGAGTTGTTCGAGCTCATGACCCTGGTGCAGACGGAAAAAACGCCGAAGTTGCCGATCATCTTGTTCGACGAGGAGTTCTGGTCGAAAGCCATCAGTTTCGATGCACTGGTTGAGGCGGGCACAATCTCGCCGGGTGATCCGGATCTGTTCAGCTATGCCGGGGATGCCGAAGAGGTTTGGTCCAGACTGCAGCAGGCAGGCCTGACGGCTTCCGGCGATTACGATTATATCACCTGACGTTTACTGCTCTGGCAAATCGGCAAACGGCGCCGGAACCTTGTCAGGCGCCGCTGGCAGGCGTCCCGTCAGGCGCACCTGGACGGAAAACCGCTGATCGCCATTCGTGGAATCACTAGATGAGGCGGGTGCAATTCAGGCGCTCTGGTTTTCGAATTGGCCTGTCTTGCGAAAGCGATAAAGGTATCCGGGGACATGGGCGGATATTGCCTCGGGCTGGATCCCAAGTCTCGGTAGCGTCCGGCCTTCCGCGATAGCGCGCGACGAGACCACGTTATCCTGTTTCAGCAGCTTGATCTGGTCGCGAGTGAAGAGCAGCCAATCCGGCCACAATCCCAACGACAGTTTGCTGATCATTTCGAGCGAGAAGGCCTTGACGTTGGCAAGCATCCACGGTGCAGGCACAAACAGCCGGTTGCGTTCTGTGACCTCGCAAATATAGCGCAATAATTCCTCGAATGTTTTTACTTCCGGCCCGCCGGTTTCATAGGTGGCACCGTCGCTTCCACCGCCGCCGGCTAGCTCCGCGATAGCGGCGGCCACATCGCCGACGTAGACCGGCTGAAACCGGGTTTGCCCGCCGCCGATCAGGGGCATGACGGGGGCTATCCGCGCAAGCGCCGCAAACCGGTTGAAGAAGTCATCTTCCGGCCCGAAAATGATCGACGGGCGGACGATCCGGGCAGACGCGAACGAATCAAGCACAGCTTCTTCGCCCTCAGCCTTGCTCCGGGCATAGGACGATGCGCTGGCGCTGTCGGCGCCAAGCGCGGACATATGCACCAGCGCGGGCACCCCGGCTTCGTTTGCGGCGCGGGCGATTGTGCGGGCGCCGAAGGCATGCACTGCCGCAAAGTTTTGGCGGCCCTTCTCGTTCAAGATGCCGGCCAGGTTGATCACGGCATCCGACCCGCGCAGGGCGGCCGCAACAGAAGCGGGATGCCGCAGGTTGGCCTGAACGGCGTGAATTTGACCGGGGCGTCCCAGCGGTTGCAGGTGATAGGCCAGATCGGGCCGGCGGCAAGCTACACGAACGCGCCAGCCCTGCGCGGCCAATGTCCGCACAGTGTGGCGGCCGACGAATCCGCTGCCGCCGAAGATCGTTACCAGCCGTGAGCCCGATGCGTTCATACCTCTGCCCTCAAACTTGTGGTTGCTCTAAAACAAGGCCCGTTACATCAGCCTGACTACGCGCAACATTCGAGCGGTTCGAACCCGGCCGGCTGCGCCGCCTGAAACGGGTGGCGCGGCAGCGTTGCTTACCATGCTGTAATGCGCGATAGCGGATTTCTCAACTGTCAGGCAGCGGGAGAGCGGTATTTTTCCCGAATTGGGCTGCCCAAAGCAGAGTATGGCCAATCCCTGTCCGGGCGGTTGATCTGGGGCCGCGCATGGCGTATTTCCCTGCATCTGTCCCAGTCTGGCCAGCTTGCGGCGGCGTTCAACCACGCCGCGTGAACACGTGAGAGGCGCTGCCGGGGCCGGACGGGCGTGCGCTGCGCGCCGCACAATCGCCGAGGGGCCGTCACCGGCCATCTCGTGCGATGCCTGGTAACGGAGAGGTGGCCGAGTGGTTGAAGGCGCACGCCTGGAAAGTGTGTATACGGGAAACCGTATCGAGGGTTCGAATCCCTCTCTCTCCGCCATTTTTTGCCTCGCGCCATTCGCTTCGCTCAAGGCTCCGACGGGGCGGGCTGACCGCCCGGCGGCCTCTTCGGCCGCGCGAACGTACGGAGTTTCTTCCGAACTCTCCGCCAGCCAGACCGAGAACGACCGGGAACTAACCCGGCGAACTTGCAGAAAATTCCCAACAAATACAAGGTTGTCCGGTGGTGTGTCCTGACCGGAGAATTTGATCCAATCGGCTATTTCTCTCTCTTTTGCGCTTTCTTCTCTGCGCGTCCTGACTCCGCCAATTTGGTACGGTTTTGCAACCCGTGTTTTTCGTGAGCAGAATTTATGGCCAATAAACCGCAGGTTCGAATCTCTTTCCCTCGGGCGAGTGGTGCCGGGAGCAAACTTTTTATGTATCAACAGTAACTTCAGCTTGATGTATTTTTCCGTAGGCCGTCGCGACGGCAAGAACGTAATTTGCGTGATCAAGGGTCCGGTTACCGTCGTATTTTGGACGGATTGCGAATGAGCCAAAAAGGGGCGCTCGTGACCTAGAGCCGCCGTTCGGTGCGATGCTCATGAGGTATGCTTACCATACAATGCTGTGGTCAATCGCCCCTATCCGGATGAATTGCCACCGATTGGATTTGCGTCCACGCTGCCGGTGCACCGGCCTTATCGATGCGCATATCACGCGGTAGCGACTCATCCCAAAGCGCCGCGATAAACCGCATCGCTGACACGCCATTGGAATCATTGGACGCCAGCCATACAACCGGTTTTTGCATCACTGTCGGCTGGATCAGATTTTCGCGTGGAACGCCTGGTGTTTCCGGAATCATGCGTGTGTTTACCGGACCGCCGGGAATCAGAATGTTCGCGGTTACGCCGGTACCTTCCAGATCTTGCGCCATGATCCGCGTGTGCGCCTCCAATGCTGCCTTGGTAGGCCCATAAGCCCCCACACCTGCCCGATACATCGTGTCCAGGCTAGTTGTGACGTTGATGATCCGCCCCCAACCTTTTTTGATCATGTAAGGCGCACACGTTTTTGCCATAAGCTGCGGTCCAAATATGTTGA
>CAZTMN010000084.1:0-16211 GCA_964615275.1 uncultured Beijerinckia sp.
CCCGCGCCGCTGGTCAGATCGATTGTCAGCTTTGCGTGTTTTGTCCGCACTGTGCGTAGTTCAAGTCCAACGCCGGTACGGGTCGGCTGCAAGCTCCATTCATTCAGCGCGCAGTCGCGGCTCTCGTCCCGCCCAGCCGCCAATGTGCGCAGGGAGCTGCCCTGCAAATCTCCGGGAAGCGGCATACCGGCCCAATCGTAGATGGAAGGCGCGATATCCAGCGTCGAAACCGGTTCAGCAACCGTATTGCCGATAGCGATGCCAGGCCCTTTCGCAATCAGGCCAATTCGCAACAAGCCCTCGTAATGGGTCGGACCTTTCAAATAGAGCCCGTGGTCGCCAAGCAGCTCGCCATGATCCGTCGTGAACAGAACGATTGTTTCATCCGAGATGCCTGCCTGCTGCAGGGCGTCCATGATGCGCCCAACGCCGTGGTCGATGAATGCAATCATGTTGTAATAATTTGCCGTCATCTCGGCTAGCTGGGCGTCCGTCTGCGGCTGGATGCGAGAATATTCCTTGCGCAACACGAGTTGCGTATGGTTCTGGGCAGCAGGTTCATGGGTCAGGGTTGCTTCGTGCCACCAGGGACGGCGCTCCAAATCGCGCTTGTGCGAACGCGATATGTCCACTTCGCTGGCGCGGTGAACGCGGCTCCAGGGTTCGGGACAGTCAAAGGGATGGTGAGGATCAGGATAAGAGGCCCACAGGACGAAAGGTTCTGTGGCCTTGCTCTGCGCTTCGATGAAGGCGCGGGTTCGGTCTGTGACCCAGGTGGTAGAATGCCAGATGTCCGGCAGCGCCGAATACCAGGTTTGAGCTGCACCACCAGTGGAAGGTCCCAGATCCTGCTTCCACATTTCCCAGGCGTTGGGGTGGCTCCAGAACCAGCGTTCGAATTGCTGGCCACGCGGTGGCTCTTCGCAGGGCAACAGATCGTGCCAATGCCCGAGGATCATCAATTCGGAATGCTCAAAACCCATGTAGGGACCAGCCCAATCCGCTGGAAACTTAGCCGATTCCGGACGCGATTCCGGATTGCCCCAATGCGTTGCCGCTGAGTCGTGGCCGAAATGAGCCTTGCCAATGAAACCGGTCTTGTAACCGGACTTCGACATAACGCCGGCCCACCCGGCCTCACCAATTTTCGGGTCGAGTGAAACCTGATTGTCGTAGACGCCGTGGGTGAGGGGCAACAACCCTGTCAGAATCGAAGCCCGTGCAGGCTGGCAAACAACGTTTGGAGTAATCGCGGCTTCAAAGCGCGTACCCGACGCGGCCAGCGCATCCAAATGCGGGGTGCGAATTTTTCGGCCCATGTGGCCGAAGCAATCGTAGCGGTGCTGGTCCGAGGTGATGATGAGAATGTTGGGACGTTTCATCTACTGACCCTAGCGCGGCGCATTCCGCATGGCAATTTGCGGGCGAAGCCCCGCATGACAATTTGCGGGCGAAGCTTTATCCCTGGACACAAGCAGGCCTAGTCAGAGTTTCCTTGCGCCCGCTGTCTCAAGCAATTGTTTCAGCACCTCATAGGGCTGCGCACCGACAACGCCGGATCGTCCGGCCACAAATGTAGGAACGCCAGTCACCCCAACCGAACGCGACCAGTTCCAGTCTTCGTCAACGGCATCCTTGAATGTGCGACCGTTCAGCACCGCACGGGCGGCCTCGCCATCGAGACCCGCCGCCTGCGCCAATTCAACCAGCACCTCGGGATCGCCAATGTTGCGGCCATCAACGAAATAGGCCTTGTAGAGTAGGTCATGCAGCGCTTCGCCATCATCCTGGGTATCGGCCCATTTGCCCAGTTCCTGCGCCAGCCGGCTGTTATACGTATGGGTGCGATCGCCGTAGGGAAGCCCTTCGGCGTCCATCAAACCTTTCATACGGGCTTGACGGGCCGCCAGCTCATCCGGACCGGCGCCAAACAGCTTTTGCAAGGGTATGCCATCGGCGGGCGTTTCCGGGTGCAGCGGGAAATGCACAAGCCGCACATCGATATCGTATTCCCGTTTGAGGTTTTCAATACGCACGGTACTGAGATAACACCAGGGTCAGACGTAGTCGGTAAATACGATCAGTTCGGTCTTTTCGGACACCTGCGTCTCCTATCGAGAAATACCCGGCGCGGCTGGAGAGCAGCGCGCACCCAGTCCAATTGACTCACACACTACACGCTCGTTGCTTGCTTTCCAACACGAACGCGGTGGTACCACAACACGGAGCAGAGCCTGCCCGCATTATTATTTGCTGGCCGCCCGTCCGGGTGCGTAAGCGGGTAGATCGGCCAGGCTGCGCGCGCCGAGCTGGTACATGATGTTGGCAAGATCGAGCCGCAAAATTTCTGCCGCGTGGTCACCGCCCCTCTTTCCAAGCGCGGCCACCGAAAACAGGAATGCCCGCCCCATCAAGCAAAAGTCGGCTCCCAAAGCCAGTGCACGGACCATATCGAGGCCGCCGCGAACACCGCTATCGAACAGGATTTTCGTCTTCGCGCCAACCTCTGCGACGACATCAGGCAAGGCTTCGATTGAAGCGGGCGCGCCATCCAGCTGGCGGGCGCCATGATTGGAAACGACAATACCGTCTGCGCCCTGCTCTACTGCGTTTAATGCATCTGCCGGATGCATAATGCCCTTGACGATCAGCGCCCCTTTCCAGGTATCGCGGATTCTCCCGATAAGGCCCCAATCCTGCAGGCCATCAATGAAGTCCGCCGGGCGCCGCGGCTTGCCGTATTCGTCTGGGGATTTCAAATAGGGTTCGAGCGCGCGAAACCGGGGCATGCCGTAGGCCAGCGTCGCAAAGGCCCAATGCGGACGGCGCGCGACGCGCCACAAGGTCTGTAAGGTGTAACGCGGCGGCATGACCAGGCCGGCACGCAACTGGCGTTCACGGCGGCTGCCGAAAGGAATGTCGATTGTGACCGCAAGCGTGCGAATACCCGCATCCCAGGCCCGGCGCAACAAATCCGCTTCATCGGCAAGGTCTTTCAGGGGATAGTATTGCAACCAGCCGTTGTCGCCGGCGATTTCCGCAATCGTCTCGGGCGTTTCGCACGCAACGCTGCTCAGGCAATATGGAAAATTGTGCTTCTTCGCAGCTGCAGCGAGAATCCGCTCGGCACCCGGCCACAGGAATCCTGACATGCCCACCGGTGCGACGCCGAAAGGCACGTCATAGGTCTTTCCGAACAATTCAGTCCTGGTATCAGGCTCATAGCGTCCGGCCAGCATTTTGGGCGTGAGCTTGATTCTTTGCAGGGCCGCAAGATTGTGCGCAACGCCAAACTCCTGGCCGGTCCCGCTCGCCAGATACTCCCAAGCAAAGAACGGTATACGCTTTCGCGCCCTTTGCTCAAGGTAAGGAATGGACGGGTAGGTGTTCAGCAGATCCATTGCGTCAACTCGTTTTCGGTCTGCACCCGCTCTACAAGGTAACATTCGGCCGCGCAAACCAAGGTACATCGGGCGTACCCCTTCAGCGGGCCAAACTAGCCTGCCGGTGCGCCGAACTGCAAACCCGGTTTTGCACGGATACCAAATCTTTCGTCCGCAGCAAACGCTCCGTGGAAGCAATCGTCTGCTGCGCGTATTAATCATTCCATTACGTCGCCCGCTGATTTAGGCTCGCGGCACACGTATGCTCCTACAGGGGAATTCGCTCATGGACGACATGAAAATCGGCGCATCAGCGCGGCGGATCGAGGATTTGCGGTTGTTGCAGGGCAAGGGTCGCTATCTCGACGATGTCACGGAATATGATCAGGCCTACGCCTGGGTGCTGCGTTCTCCGCACGCCCATGCCGATATTGTTTCGATCGATACCAGCGCGGCAAAGGCTGCTCCCGGCGTTCTTGCCGTGTTGACGGGCGAAGACGTTGCGGCGCGCGGCCTCGGCAAAGTTCACCCAAGCGCGCCACGCAAACGCAGCGACGGGTCGGACGGTTTTGTAACGCCGCGCCCGCTTCTGGCCGAGGACAGGGTCCGGTTTGCCGGCGAGGCTATCGCCTTCGTTGTTGGGGATACGCGCGATGCGGCACGCGACGCGGCCGATCTGATCGCGGTCGAGTACGAGATTCTGCCGGCGGTTGCGACCGTTGACGATGCTCTTGCCAATCGTGCGCCGTTGATCTGGGAGGGGGCCGGCAGCAACGAGGCTTTCCAGTTCCAGACCGGGAACAAAGATCTGACGGACAAAGGCTTCAACGAAGCCGCACATATCGTGCGTCACCGGGTTTGCGTAACCCGCGTTGCCGGCAATCCGATGGAAAACCGCGGCTGCATCGCCAGCTACGATGCGTTTGAAGACCAATACACGCTTCGCGCCACGATCCAGGCCGCCCACGGCATACGGGCGATGATCGCCAATAAAATTCTGAAAATCCCGCAAAACCGCCTGCGGGTGATTTGCGACAACATGGGTGGCGGGTTCGGCACGCGCGGCGGATGCGAACCGGAGTACAGCCTTTGCCTTTGGGCAGCGGAAGTGACGGGACGCCCGGTCAAATGGGTTGCGGACCGGTCGGAAGGATTTCTTACCGACGAACAAGGGCGCGGCGGCCTCGTCGATGCGGAGCTGGCGCTTGATGCCGATCACCGATTCTTGGGGATTCGTACGCATACCAAAGTGCCGATTGGCGCCTATTACACCAATGACCGCAATTTCGGTTCTGCCACCGGCGCTTTCAGCGGCATGAGCGGCCCCTATTACATGCCGGCATTGCACGCCACGGTTACCGGCGCATTCGCCAATGTTATCGGCAATGCGCAATATCGCGGCGGCGCCAAGCCGGAACCGGTCTACATCCTTGAAGTGATGATCGATCATGCCGCGCGCCAGCTTGGCGTGGACCCAGTGCATCTTCGCAAGATCAACACGATTCGCAACGAGGACCTGCCCTACACAAATTGCATGGGAGATGTGTACGACTGCGGCGAGTTTCACGAAAACATGACTACCTGCCTGGACGCAGGCGATTACGCCGGGTTTCCGCAACGCTACAAGGAGCGCGCCAGTCAGGGAAAAATACGCGGTATCGGATACGCCAATGCGATCTGCGGCGTGGCTACGGTCAATTACGAACATGCGGAAGTGCGCTTCGATCAGGGCGGCGGTATCACGCTGCTTTGCGGGGCAATGGATCACGGGCAGGGTCATCAGACCGTCTTCCGGCAAATTCTCGCCGACAAGCTTGGTATCGACGCTGGCCGCATCCAGTACCGCTTCGGCGATACCGAGAAAGTCGCGATGGGTGTCGGCACTTTTAACGCCCGCTGTGCAACGCTGGCCGGTTCGGCCATCTCAATCGCCGCGGGCAAGGTCATCGAAAAGGGCAAACGCATAGCCGCACATCTGCTTGAAGCAGCGGCCGACGAGATCGATTTCTCCGACGGGCAATTCCAACTCAAGGGCAGCAACCGCGCGGTCAGCCTGGACGATGTAGCCAAAACCGCGTTCGTGCGGCCGAAACTTCCACCCGATATCGAACCCGGGCTTTATGAGAAGGGCGATTTCGGCAGCACGAGCGGGGCGGTCTATCCCAATGGCGCCCATCTTGCCGAGATCGAGATCGATCGCGACACGGGACATGTTGAACTGGTGCGATACACCTGCGTTGATGACGCTGGCACTATCCTCAATCCGCTCCTTTTCGACGGCCAGATACACGGCGGCATCGTCCAGGGGGTTGGTCAAATCCTGATGGAAGCGGTTGAATACGATCGTTCGTCTGGTCAATTACTAACCGGATCGTTCATGGATTACGCCATGCCGAAAGCCTCGGACTTCTGCCATTTCGATCTATATGCGAACGAAGTTCCGACGAAACGCAATCCGCTTGGCGTCAAGGGCGTCGGCGAAGCCGGCACTGTCGGCGCATTGCCGGCGGTCATGAATGCGATCAACGACGCCCTGCACCGGGCAGGCGCGCAACCGATAGAAATGCCAGCAACACCAAACCGGGTCTGGAACGCGCTTCAGTCGGCGAGCAGTTAATTTTGGATCTATTCCGCCGCTGCGCTTATCGCGCCGGGACTGGCGATACCCAGGTTCTCGCGCAGCGTGGTGCCACGATATTCAGGCTGGAATATGCCGCGCCTCTGCAGGATCGGCACGACATGTTCGGTAAAAGCCTCCAGCCCGGAAGGCACGACGTCGATCATCAAATTGAAACCGTCTACCGCGCCATCACGCCACCAGGATTCGATCATGTCGGCCGCCTGTTCCGGCGTACCAACAATTTGCCGGTGGCCGCCACCATTGCGGTACAATATTTCGCGCACGGTATAATTCTTTTCAGTGGCGAGCCGCACCGCTGCTGCCCGGAATCCCTGCGAGGCCCGGAACTTGTCATTCGACATGATCAAATCGACCGGCAGTGGCTCATCGAGTTTCAGATCGCCAACCTTGCAGCCAACCCGAAGCGCGAGTTTTTTCAACTCAGCCTGCTCCGACAATTCGTCAAGTTCGTCCTTGCGAGCACGGGCTTCGGCTTCGGTGCCGCCGAGAATAGTCATCAGTCCTGGCGTCACTTTCACGCTGTCCGGATCGCGTCCAAAGCCGGCAACGCGGCGGCGGATATCGGCCCGGAATTCCAGCGCCGCCGATTTCGTGTTCTGCGCGGTGAAAACGACATCAGCGAAGCGCGCCGCCAAGTCGCGCCCCGGTCCTGACGCACCAGCTTGATACAATACCGGGCGGCCCTGCGGTGTACGCGGCAAGGTTAGCGGCCCTTTCACCGAGTAATATTTAGCATCATGATGCAGCTCGGACACACGAGCCCCATCGGCGAAGAGGCCACTCTGCTTGTCGCCAACAAGGGACTCCTCGCCCCAGGTTTCCCAGAGCCTTATGACAGTATCGACAAATTCATTGGCGCGGATGTAACGCTCGGAATGTTCCGGCAATGGCGCATTGCCGAAATTGGTTGCAACGTCGGGCACAAAAGTCGTCACAACATTCCAGGCCGCGCGCCCGCCGCTGAGGTGATCCAGCGAAGAAATCCGCCGCGCGATATTGTACGGTTCGTTGTAAGTGGAGGAGGCCGTTGGAACGAGCCCGATATGCGACGTTGCAGCGGCGACCGTCGCCAGGACGATAGTCGGATCAGTAGCGCCAAGGTTGGGCCGTTCGAAGTTTTCTTCCGAGACCGCCAGCGTGTCGGCGAGAAACATGGCGTGCAGCTTGGCGCGTTCGGCAACCTGCGCAGCATGGCGAAAATAATCCAGAGTCAGATAGTCACTGGCCGCACCCTCGCGGTAACGCCACGCGCCCGGGTGCATTCCAAGGCCCATGATGCACATGCTTATGATCAACGGTGGATACTCTCTTCCAGCCATGACTTCTCCATCGGTTACAGCTGGTGATTATCTCAAAAACGGCTGCAATAACAACCCTAGCGGCAGCCGGCTAGTCACGCGAGAGCCCGCCGAGGCCGTGCTTTAAAGCCGTTTCAGGAGAATTGCGTTAATTCGCTGTCCCGCGCGTCAATCTATAGATGACTTTCTAGGAAACCATCCAAGGTCCGGTTGAACCCGGCCGGATGCTCTCGATAGACAAAATGGCCGGAGCGATTGAACATCCGCCATTCTGTCTTGGGCTGATGTTTCATAAACAATTCGATGAGCTGCAACCCGGCGTCCAGGTGCGCGCCCGGATCATTGTGGCCCCAGATAACCAATGTCGGACATGGCATCCCCTTTTCGATAAGCCATCGCAGGGTTTCGTTACGTTGTACGAGCAATTGCGGCGCAAACTGGGTTCTCAGCAAGCCGCCTTCATACATGCGCGCCATGGCGAATTGGTTCTTTTCCGACTGTCCAATGCGCAAGCTATCGTCCAGCCAATCTTCGGTCACAATGGCTGGGTTGTAAGAATAACGCTCCAAGTACCAGCGGATCGATTCGCGCGTAGTCTCGGGCCGGGGCCGGCTTCTGGTCGCTACATGCGTGCGGGTCCAGCCGGGCGACAAAGTGCCTGATGCAACACATGTGCAAGTCTTCACCAGGTCCGGCCGCTCCATCGTGACACGGGTTACGATATACCCACCACGAGAGTGTCCGACGAGATTGTAAGGACCCTTGCCGAGTGCATCGAGGAAACCGATTACATGCTGTACACTTGCATGCATGGTGTAGTCAGCATCATTTTTCGGATTGCCGGTGTACCCTTGCCCGAGGCGGTCGAGAGAAATGCAATTATATTTTTCCGCCAGCACCGGGAAATTCAGCTCCCATGCCCTGGCAGAACTGGAGCCATCGGTCGCCCCCATTTGCACGCCGTGGATGAATACAACCGGCTCACGGTCTCCAGCATCGAAATAGCGCGTGGGAATACGATCGACGTCAAGCCATTTTTCTTCACCCATTGCGCGCGTTTGCGGCCGGTACTGCAAAAGCTTACCCGCTTTGAATTCAGTCACCCTGCGCTACCCCCGTGAAGAAATCACTGATCACCCGATTGAATTCCTGCGGCCGCTCGCGAAAACTGAAATGACCGGCCTTGTTCAGGACATGAAAACTCGTCCGGGGCTGGTTCTTGGCAATAGCATCGAACAAATCAAGGCCCATTTGCAATGGCGCGGTCGGGTCATCATATCCCCAGACTAGCAGCACCGGCCGGCGGAAGCCGTCACTCGCAATGCGTTCGAAGAACCGGTCACGGTCTTCGACAAAATCCGGCAAGAACCGTGACGCCAGCAGGTTGTCATTCATTCGTTCGATCATTTCGCGGTTCTTCGGAAGATCGGTAATTTTCTGTTTCATGGCCAGCCAGTCGCTGGTGATGTGATCGAAAGTGCACGAATATCCCTCATAGACAAAGCGCGAAGCTTCCAAAGTGCCCGGCGGATGAGGATTGGTGCAAAATACAATATCGTTGCGGCCCTCGCCGGGACCGGCACTGGCGCTATCGATGATGGCGCAGGCGTTGACGAGTTCAGGATTTGCCAGCGTAATGGCTCCGGCAATGTAGCCGCCGCGGGAGTGGCCGACCAGATTATACGGCCCAGCACCCAAAGCGCGCAGAAAGGACGTGGCATGGCTTACTGCCCCTGCCATCGTGCAATCAGCATCGTCTTTCGGATTGTCCGTGTAGCCCTGCCCGAGCCGGTCAATAGCCACCACGCGGTGATTCTGCGAAAGGGGCCGGAAGTTGAACGCCCAGTCTTCAGCATTTTCCCCGCCAGAAGGGTCCCCCATTTGCCCTCCGTGAATGAACACCACCGGCGGCTCCCCTGCCCCGGCATCAAAATAACGGGTACGTACGCCGGAGACGTCCAGCCAACGTTCACCAAATTCCTGCAGATCCATCGCAGCGGGCATCGCCCCTCCTCTCCGCGTCAGCGGTCGCATATTGCCGGGCAAGTGTTCAATGCAAATGAACGTAGATCAAGCGAAAACGGCAGGGAAATTTTGCCGGTACACCAGGCGATGCGATATACTTACCAATTCGCGGCATAACAGGAGCCAAGCCATGCAACGCGTGACCATATCGCTCGACGACAGCATTGCCGAAGCCATCGACGACTACATGGCCCACAGCGGGTACAAGAACCGCTCCGAAGCCATCCGCGACATGGTTCGCGATACGCTCGTCCGCGCGCAGGAGCAGACTCTGCAGAGCAAGAATTGCGTGGCCGCGGTTTCCTACGTGTATGACATTGAAGGGCGCGATCTGGCCAGCCGCCTCGACCGGTCGCAGCATGAACATCACGATCTCACCATTTCGTCGATGCGTACGCGGCTGGATCATCACCATTGCATGGAAGTAACCCTGTTCAAGGGCAGGACCGATGCGGTGCGCAAGCTTGCAGAGACAACGCTGGCCGAGCGCGGTGTGCGTTTCGGCCAGATTAACCTTGTGCCGATAAGGTCGGACGGCCATCGCCACTCACACGGTGATGACGGAACCAGTCACGAACACGCGACACCCGTGTTATAAAGGTATCAGCGCATCCCTGTGCCGGGTTGATCAGTCAGGAAGGAAATCGCCATAAATTTCCGGCAATTGCTATATTTCGTCAAAACCGTTGAAGCAGGCAACATGACCGCCGCGGCCGAAAGCCTGCAATTGGCGCAACCGGCGCTCGGTTCGCAGATTCGTCTCCTTGAAAAGGAACTCGGCGTGCCGCTTGTGGCGCGCCATTCGCGCGGTGTAACGCCGACACCCGCCGGAAGTCTGCTTTTCGACAGGGCCAAGCGAATACTCGCAGAACTCGACGAGACAGGCCGTCAAATCCGCGAGCTTGCCGCCGGCTCAAACAATCATTTCACCCTTGGCGTAACGCCCAGCATGGTGATGCTTCTGGGACCAGACCTGCTACTCGACGCCCATAGCAAGACGTCCGATATTTCCATCAGTCTCGTAGAGGAACGCAGCCCAGTCCTGATGGATGCGTTGCAGGCCGGGCACATCGATGTCGCATTCGGATATAACGTCGAGGAGCGGCCCAATCTGGTGCGCAAGGCCATCATCGAGGAGGACTTGCTGCTGGTTACCGGCCCGAGCAGCGGGACCGACGATACGCCGGTAAGCCTCGCGCGGGCGCTGGAACATGAACTCGTCATCGCCGGGGAGCGCGGAGTCATCCGCCGGATCGTTGAGACGGAGGCGGCGCGCCTGTCGCTGAAGCTCAGGCTGGCCTTCGAAGTTCATTCGGTTACATCGATGAAATCGCTTATAATACGCGGAACGGCGGCCAGCATAATGCCGTGGAGCCTGGCAGCGCAGGAATTGTCGGCAGGGAAATTGCACGCCCGACGGATTGATCGCCCCGCCCTGACCCGGATGCTTTATCAGGTCGTGCCGGCAAACCGGCCACCAATTGCCGCTGACCAGGGAATTGGCGCATTTTTGAACTTCGTCCGGCTGCGTATGCTTGAGCTTATTGGTCCCTATGCGCGTTCCTTGCAGTAGGTTGACGCAGGACCACGGCGAAATGGCCAAAAAATAATTTTGGTCAGTCCAAAAATTTTTATTTTGGACTTGGGCAATGGAACCTCCTATACTTATTTGATGGGCGTCAAATTCCGGCATGCACAATAATCTGTTCAAGATCCTGGAAGCCGCCCAAGCTCATCAATGTGGAGGAAGGTCTGCGATGGCAGAGCAGTTCGTTGGCAAAGCGTCTGAATTCAAGGACGGAGACCGGCAAATCATCCGGTTGGGTGACCAGGAAATCGGCATTTTCAAACACGAGGGCGCCTTCCACGCCTATAGCAATTACTGCCTGCATCAGGGCGGCCCGGCATGCGAAGGCCTGACGATCGCGCATGTGGAAGAAAAGCTGCGCGACGACAAGACCTCGGTTGGTCTGGTGTTCTCGGAAAACCAAATGAATTTCGTGTGCCCATGGCATGGCTACGAGTACGATATGCGCACCGGCGAACAGGTCGCAGATCGCCGCCTGAAATTGAAGCGCTACGAAGTCGTGCAAAAAGGGGACGAGGTCTATGTCGTCGCCTAAGGCAAAGCCGGTTTCCAAGTCGAGCGCTGCTGACACCCAGGAACCATCGCTGGAGGAGAAGGCTGCTTTCGTGAAAGCGATGCTGCACGGTATCGAGCCTGGTACAAAAGCTGCCAAAGCTGTCGGTGACAACAAGGCCGGGAAGAAACACAGCGCAAAAAAGGCTGACAAGGAAAAGTTGAAAAAAGCCGGTAAGGACAAGAAAGAAACAAAGAAGAAAACCAAGGCCAAAAACGTCGCCGGGCAGGAAAAGACTGACCAAGAGCCGCCACCGCGGGCTGCGGGCGGTGCGCTCGAACGGGAGGCTGCCGGTGAATCGCGGGTGGAGATCCTGCGCAAGATAAGCGCGCCCGAGCCGGTTGTTTCGACTCCCAAATCCAAGGAAGCATTGAAGCTTGCAAAGGAGATCGAACAAGCTTTGGTAAAAGGGGATATGGAATATATCCAGCCTCATGCCGTACAAGCGCTGATGATGGCTCTTTGCAAATATTATGCGGCCAATGACGAAGCCGATATTGTCTATCCGATTTTGCCTGGACGCCTGGCGATTTCGGGAACAGACGCCATGGTCGTGTGTGGCGCATTGCTTCGCGCCGTCGATTTGCAGGTTTTCGAATTGGGAATGTTCCAAAGCTGGTCGGGACGATAATCAATGGCGCTGCAGGCCCGCAGCGAATGCCCGCTGATATCAGGTGGTACGGCGGGCGCATGGTGTACCAGGTAAACGTATCAACACCGGGCGAAGGCCGATGCCCGGAACAATTTCGGTGAAGGAGACCAAAATGGACCTGATTGCTGATCGTGGCCGCCGCGTGTCGGTCGATGAACTTAATACCTCGCAATTGCTCGCCCATGCGGACAAGCAGGCCCGTGATCGCAAGTTCGAGGATGTCATGATCGTCGATTGCGATGCCCACCATTATGAAAGTGAGCACATGGGCGAAATTCTGCCCTACATGGACAATGAGGTTTTGAAGCAGCTTGCCATGTCTTCAGGCTCGAAGGGTAGCCGCGGTAATTTGATGCCCCGCAATGTCGGATACCAGGACATGGGCGGGCGCGTGACACGGTATCCGCTGCGTTCGTCCGAGCAAACCGGCAACAAGGGATTTCAGCGCGACGTTACACTTGGATACCGCTGGATGGACGCCATGAGCGTCGACTATTCCTGCCTGTTTCCTACCGGCTTGCTGTCAATCGGTTCGCATCCGCAGAAAGAGATGGAATTCGAGCTTTGCTGGGCCTACGCTCGCTGGGTAACCGAAAAGGTGCTGCCAGAATCTGGCGGCCGGTTCTACACGATGATCTGCCTGCCCTTCTCCGATCCCGAGGGATCTCTTCGCATGGTCGAGGAATTCGGCGACCGCCCCGGCGTTGGCGGCTTCATGGTTACAACCGTGCGTGACAACATGGCTGTTTATGACAACCGCCACATGAAGACCTATCGCGCGATGGAAGAACGCGGCCTGGTCCTCGGCTTCCACTCCGGTCCGAACTGGAATGGCAATAATGCGTTCCAGAGCTGCAACCGCTTCATCTCTGCGCATGCCCTGGGCTTCAGCTGGTACAATGTCCTGCATTGCACCAACTGGGTCGTGAATGGCATGGGCGAGCGTTTCCCGAAATTGCCGGTGCTTTGGATCGAGGCAGGTCTGTCGTGGATCCCCTTCGTCATGCAGCGTCTCGACCACGAATTCATGCTTCGGCCGTCCGAATGTCCGTTGCTGAAGAAGAAGCCGTCGGATTATATGCGCGACATGTACTATTCGACGCAGCCCATGGAAATCCAGGACATGGACGCCATGGAAACGACCTTCCGGATGATAAATGCGGAAACCCAGCTGATGTATGCGTCCGACTATCCGCACTGGGATTTCGACCTGCCGTCGACTATCTGGGATCTGCCATTCGTTTCAGACAAGGCGCGCCACAACATTCTGGGCGGCACCGCGCACCGGCTGTTCAAATTACCACCGCGCAACGACGCACAGAAGGCCAATCTGGAGAAATACGGCAATCTGGTAACTGCCTAAATTTTATAAATAAACAAACGATAAGGCCGGGCCCTAGAGCTCGGCTTTTTCAATTTGTACGGCCGGGACCCGTTCACGATTTTGTAGAATGCAGGTGTCGATTACTCCTCGAATTGAGACAGTTGTGCATCCGCGATGCAGGCGCTATCCTTCAAGGCCCGAGCCGGCTGTCAGCAGAAAACCGCGGCAGTTACATACGTGAACCCATAATGTGATTAATCGCGAAGCGGCATCGAAGACAAAGGGAGGAAGATTCCATTAAAGCAGCAACGATATTGTCGTTGGCCGCCGCGGCGGCCATTGGATCGCTTAGCCTGCCTGCCCCGGCCGATGCGCAAACCAGCCTGCGTATTGGCAGCCGTACACCGACCAAATCCGGCACAGTACGCAACGGCTTCATTCCGTGGCTGCGGCAGGTAGAGAAAGATTCCAAGGGCGCACTGAAGTTCTAGGAATTCTGGGGTGGCGCACTGGAGCGAAGCCTGAAAAAGCAATACGAGGCACTCGATTCCGGGTTGTACGACGTGGCGCAAGTGCTACCAAGTTATACGGCACAATTATTCCCCGATTTCACCCTGTTCGCGCTGCCGTTCATGTTCGAAGGGCCAGAAGAAGGCTCCGAAGCAGCGTGGCGCTTCTACAAGACAGGATTGATGCGTGGCCTCGACAAATTGCATCTGTTTTCGGTCTACATCAACGACAATGGCGGGATGCATTTCAAGGGCAAACTGAAAAGCATTGCCGACATCAAGGGGCTGAAAATGCGCGCGGCAGGGCCGCAGGAAGCCAAGACAATCCGCCTGATGGGCGGCGCTCCGGTCAGCATGGGCATGGGCCAGGTGGCCGGTGCGTTGAACCGTGGTGTGATCCAGGGACTATTGGCAGGATTTTCAGCCGTACGTACTTTCCGCGTCATGCCATTGGTGCAGACGCATGTGACGGTTCCGTTCGGTGTGCGATCGTTCATGCTGTTGATGAAAAAAGAAAAGTACGACAAATTGCCAGCCCCGGTTAAAGCTGCCCTCGACAAGAACTCCTACCTGCCGTTGAGCATCCGCCTTGGGAAGGTACAATTTAGTATCGCAAAGGGCGTGCGAGCAAAGGCCCAGAAAAAAACCTATATTGCCCCGAAGGGCGCCGAGCTTGCCGCGTTGCGCAAGAAGTTCCAGGTCCTGCATGACGACTGGATCAAGGCGACGCCGGACGGCAAGAAAAAATACGATGCACTGCAAAAAATCCTTGCCGATATTCGCAAGCGCAAGAAATAACGCTGCCTGTTGACGGGCTGCCGCTGACTTACCCAGTTTCCGGCAGCCCGCATCACACTCGCCAATAACTCACGTGCAGGGGGCAAAGCGTGCGAGGACTGCTTGGCAAGGACGGCTTGACTGCCCGTTTATCGACATTCGTGGCGCTTGCCGGAGCGATTGGCGTCTTGCTGATCGCCGCGGCGGTCGTTTTTGATATTCTGATGCGCTGGCTGTTCAATTCGCCCATTCTGGCAGTTGACGATCTCAATCCGTTCAACATTGCCGTCGTGGTAGCCGCCTTTTTTCCACTTTGCCTGATTGGCAGGCACTTCGTCACGATCCGGTTTCTCGGCCGGGCGATGGGGGACAAAGCCCACCTGTTCCTTGAATTCGTTGGTGCGGTTGCAACCCTGTTTGTTTTCATTCTCTACGCGTGGCAGCTGCTTCGGTATGCCGCCAAGCTGACAGCCAATGGCCTGGCAAGTGGCGTATTGGAGATTCCGCAAGCGCCCTGGTGGTGGGTGGTTGCCATCATCCTGGTGTTCTCGGTGCTTGTTCAACTTGCTGTCGTTGCAGAAACGATAGTTGCCTGGCGCAAGGGGGAAATGCCGGTTCTGGAAGGCTCCGCCGATACGGGCGCTTGAGCCCTTCTGCACAAGGAACAAGTGTGATGGATCCGCTCTACCTAGCCTTGACGTGCATCATTCTCATGTTTGTGCTGATCGCGATTCACGTGCCGATCGGCATATCGATGGCAATTGCGGGGTTTGTCGGGTTGTGGGCTGTGCTGGGGATTGGCCCGGCTACGGAAATGTTCGCCAACGCCCCGACCGGTCTGCTTGCCAACCAGAGTCTCGCGGCGATACCGATGTTCCTGCTCATAGGCAGCTTCGCATCCGCTGCGGGGCTGTCCCGCGACCTCTACAGCTTGTTTCACAGTTTCTTTGGCCATGTGCGCGGCGGTCTTGCCATGTCAACGGTTGCCGGTTGCGGCGGCTTTGGCGCCGTCTGCGGCTCATCCATCGCAACCGCGAGCACATTCGCCCGCGTCGCTCTGCCGGAAATGCTCGAACGCGGGTACAAGCCCTCCCTCGCCATTGGATCCATAGCCGCGGGAGGCACGCTGGGCATTTTGATCCCGCCATCCAATCTGATGCTCCTGTATGCGGTCCTGACGGAACAATTCGTCGTTGCGCTTTTCACCGCGGCCATCATCCCCGGCCTGATTTCCATCCTGATGTACTTTATCGCGATCGAAATCATCGTCTGGGTCAACCCGGAAGCCGGGCCCGCGGGCATCCGTTCCACCTGGGCGCAGCGCCGCAAAGTCATATTGAATTGCTGGGGCGTCCTGCTGCTGGCGTTTGTCGTGAGCGGTGGCATTTACGCTGGGCTGTTCACCGTACTCGAAGCCGCCGCCGTCGGTTGCATTTTCGCATTTTTCTTCACCTGGTACCG
>CAZTMN010000085.1:0-15966 GCA_964615275.1 uncultured Beijerinckia sp.
TGCGCCCCTGGTCAACGGCGATATTGTCTCAGCGCTTCCCGAAAGCAAGGGTGCAAACATCTACACGTTCACGGCCGCCGGCAACGTTACCGCGACATTGGTCGTCGACCCTGGCTTCAAATATACCGCGTGGGGGGAGTGGAACGGCAACCTTACCGGGATTGTCGATGCTGGCCCGGGCACCCCCCCGGGCGCGCCTTCAGAGCCGGTTACGCGCGGATTTGCCCTGTTCGGCAATCCGACCTCGGCGGATGTGATCGCTGCGAGGACAGGAACGGCTACCTACAGCGGGCCGGTCCTGGCTGATTTCTCGCCAAAGGTTGGTGGCGGATTTGGACCGACGGTTCCCGGCGCGATTGGCGGAACCGTGACGATTACCGCCAACTTCGACACCAACACGGTGTCAGGTGGATTGAACCTGGCGATGAGCGGCGATCCGTGGGCGGCGCCGGTGTTTGCCAGTCTGCCAATCACTACCCATGCGATCTCTGGACAGAATGTCATGTTCGCTGGCGCTTTTTCGAACCCCTCCGCTGCCGGGGCCGGCAGCGTCGAGGCGGTGTTCATGGGGCCTGCGGGTGAAGAAGTTGCAGGACGTTTCGAATACCTGAAGACTACGGGCAGCGCGACGGACGGCCTCGCGTCCGGAATCGTCCGCGGCAAGCTGGGGGGGACATAGTGACCTTCCCGTGCCGAGCTTTATCGATGCTAAAGGCGGCTTTGTCCGCATGCGTTGCATTTGTACCGGCGACACCATCGCAGGCTGCGATCACACCGGCGATTGAAGGGCGGGCCAGCGCCTTGATGAAGCAGGGTAACCCTCGGGCTGCCTATGCATTGCTGCGCCGCAATCATGACCCTGCCAAAGCCCGGGCGCAGCACTGGTTTATTCTGGGTATCGCCGCTTACCGGTCCGGCGATCTGGCCGCAGCAGAGCGGGCTTTCCGGCAGGTGCTGGTGCGCGAGCCGCAAGCACCGCGAGCCAAACTGGAACTCGCGCGCGTTTTGCACAAGCGCGGACAATTGGCTGAGTCAGGGCGGCTGTTCCAGGAGGTTCGGGCGCTGAATCCGCCCGCGCGTGTTGCCGCCAACATCGACCGGTTTCTGGCAATGATGCGTGATCGCAACGCAAAGGGACATGCCTATCGTGTACGCGCAACGGTTGGGGCCGGTTACGACAGCAATGCCAACCAGGCGACTGACGCCAGGATGGTAACGTTGTTTGGATTGCCGTTCCTGCTTAATCGCGACGCCCGCCGGCGCGGTTCCGGCTTTGCATTCTTCAAGGGCGAGTTCGATCACATCTATCGTTTCGATCGGCACTTTGCCTGGGCGACCAGCGTTTCATTCGCCGCCAAGAAACAATTCACCGCGAGCGATTATGACGCCTACACGGTGATGGCTGCGACTGGACCGGTATTACAGCCAGGCAATCGCACTACGATCATGCTGCCGTTTTTTGTCAATGTGAAACGATACGAAAACAGCGCTCTTGCCTCGAGCGACCGGTTTTACAGCAACGAGTTCGGGATAGCGCCGCAATTGCGCCACGCAGTGTCGCGCGTGTTGACCGCCAATCTTTCAGCGGTATTCTCGCGCCGGCACTATTTTCAGCAATCGCAACAATCGGCCAATGTGGCTCGCGTCGCTGCCGGTGTCGATGTCAAGGTCAATGCAAGAAATACACTGTCCGGCGGACTGATTTACGGCCGCGAACTGGCGCGGCGTTCGTTCTATTCGAACAGATCGGTTGGTGCGCAAGCAAGCTGGCGGATCGCGTTTGCCCGCAATTTCGTGGTAATACTGCGTGGTTCCCTGGAGAAGGTCCGCTACGATTCCCGCCAGCCGATTTACAGCGCCGTGCGGCGGGACCGGCGGTTTGTGGCCGGGGCAGATGCGATATACAAGCTGGATAAACCGGGGGGTGAAATCCTGCTGTCCTACGCCCGTACCTGGAACAACAGCAATCTCGCCATCTTTGATTTTGATCGCGATGTGCTATCCATGGCCTACCGCAAGCCGTTTTGATCGACACCGCAGGTTGCGCGGCGCAAACGTTTTACAGCGGTTTCGATTATGCTATCGCTCGCGGCTCCGCGCGGTCCGCCACGCATCGCGGCGATGATTGGGGATTGCATCGATAATGAGCAGCAGTTCTATTTCTGCACACGGTCCGGCCAAAAGCATCTTCGTGTCCGCGGATGACGGCTTGAAACTCCATGTAAAGGACTGGCGCGCGCCGGTTGGCGGGCAAGGCGAAGAAGCGCTGCCGCTGGTGTGCTTGCCCGGACTTGCCCGCACGGCGGCAGATTTCGATGTCCTCGCGGAAGCGGTTTGCGCGGGACGCGGCTGCAATCCGCGGCGCGTGGTTGCGATGGACTATCGAGGCCGCGGCCTTTCGGACTTTGACAGGAACTGGCGCAATTACGATGTCGTAGTGGAAAATCGGGATATCCTGACTGCGCTCGCCGCCGTTGGCATCAGCGAAGCGATATTCCTCGGTACGTCCCGTGGCGGCCTGCACCTGATGGCGCTTGCCGCGATCCGGCCTGGCGTCATGCGCCGGGTAATCCTCAACGACATCGGCCCGGTGATCGAGGCGAAGGGCCTGGCGCGCATACGCGGTTATGTTGGAAAACTGCCGACGCCCAGTTCGTGGGATGACGCGGTCGATCTTTGCAAACACGTCATGGGATCGCATTTTTCAGGGCTTGGCGATGACGACTGGCTGGCTTACGCGCAGCTGACGTTCCGCGAAGACAACGGCAAATTTGTTGCGCGCTATGACACCAGGCTGATGAAAGTGCTTGCAGCACTCGACCTGAATGTCCCGTTGCCGCAGCTGTGGCCGCAGTTCAAAGGATTGCGGCATTTGCCGATGCTTGTGTTGCGTGGCGAGAATTCGGATTTGTTGTCCGAGGCGACGCTCGACCAAATGCGCAAATCGCATGCCGGCTGCCAGACCCATGTTGTTGCGGGGCAGGGACATGCGCCATTGCTGCTTGATGCACCGACCATAGCGCGCGTGGCAGAGTTCATCGCGGCAGGAGATTGAAGCGCCGTATTATTTTACCGCCCGGGCAATGGCGTCAAATACAGCGTGGAACATTTCTTCGGTCAGTACGCCGGTGTTGGTGTTGTATCTTGAGCAGTGATAGCTGTCGAAAACGGTCAGCGCGCGGCCTTCGAATACCAGATCGTGCTGGGCGCCATGCCCAAACGGATGTGCCGCCAGGCGCAGATCGAGTGTTCGCAGCAAGGTTTCGTGTGCAATCCGCCCAAGCACTGCGACTGCTTTCAGATTGGGCATTTCGCGCATCACGTTGATCAGGAACGGCCTGCAGGTTCGTATTTCCAGTGGTGTCGGCTTATTCTGCGGCGGCACGCAACGCACGGCATTGGTCAAGAGGCAGTTTATCAGCTCGACGCCGTCGTCCGGACGCGCTCGGTAGGCGCCCTTTGAAAAACCGTATTTTTTGAGCGTTGCGTAAAGGAGGTCGCCGGCAAAATCGCCGGTGAACGGACGGCCGGTCCGGTTTGCACCGCGCATGCCCGGGGCCAGCCCGACGATCAATAGCGCGCCGCTGCGATCGCCGAAGGAGCGGACCGGTCCATTATGCCAGTCCGGCTCGATTTTACGCTGGGCTGCGATGAATGCGTGCAAGCGCGGACAAGCGCTGCAATCATGCGGCGGCTCGCTGACGTCCGTCCCTTGCGGCGCGGGAACCTTGCGGTCAGGGCCTGTTGAACGGCGATTACTTTTGCGCAGGGCCGGGCTGCGCCTAGTCGTCTTCGTAGTCCTCGCCATCGTCATCATGGGCGGGCGCCATGGATGCCGGCGTCACCGGGCGGCGGTCCTGGCCCTGATTGTAGCGGGCCGGCCGCTCGTTACGCTCGGCAGGATCGCGGCCGACCTTCTTGGCGAGATGGATCAGGTCGACGAACTCGTCCGCCTGGCGGCGCAATTCGTCAGCCACCATAGGCGGCTGGGTGGTGATGGTTGAAACCACAGAAACGCGGACGCCCTTGCGCTGCAGCGCTTCAACCAGCGACCGGAAATCGCCATCGCCTGAGAACAGCACGATGTGATCAAGGTGCTCGGCCATCTCCATCGCGTCGACAGCGAGTTCGATGTCCATATTGCCTTTGACTTTCCGGCGGCCCAGCGAATCAACAAATTCCTTTGCCGGTTTGGTGACGACCGCATAGCCATTGTAATCGAGCCAGTCGATAAGCGGGCGAATCGAAGAATATTCCTGGTCCTCGACCAGGGCGGTGTAATAGAACGCGCGAACAAGGGTGCCGCGGCCGTGGAATTCCTTCAGAAGCCTTTTGTAGTCGATATCAAAACCAAGCGACTTCGCGGTCGCGTATAAGTTCGCACCGTCGATAAACAGAGCGATTTTTTCACCTTCAGCCATAACTCTCTCTTTCCGATCCGCGAAACTCCGGGCCATCCGGTCGATTTGACCGCCGGCGCGTCGTTCAGCTGAATTTAGTGACTGGATTCTCCGACCAGCGACCGCAAATAATGCACTGAAAACAGTGACCTGCTGACTTTGCATATTAGCTTGCTGAATAGACGGCTTAAAAAGAACGCCTGCGAGGAGCGTTGGCCGCTGGTCAACTTGTATAAATTCGCACCGTGTAACTCATACAAAGGTTCATATGTCAACTCTATTTTTGGCCGGTAGGGGCAACCGGTGACCCCGGCAATCCCGGTAAAGTACAGGTTTAGACCGAAATATCGGCTGCATTTATCCCGAATCATGATCCGGCCGATGCCCCCCTGCATACCCGGAACCCCGTTGACCACGTTCGGGACTGCGCCTCACATGATCAGCTTAAGCTTGCAATTATGCAAACATATGAGTGCAAAAAGGGTACTGCCTATCGCCGCAATTGGCAAGTCACGCATGTCGTTATTCGTTGGTTATATTGGATATTTTAGATTCTCGCGAGGTCGGGCCGCGATTTTCAGATCGCGATGCGTTTGCTTTTGCACGCTAAATACTCTATGTCCGCATCCAATAGCCCGGCTGTCATGCGCAGCGCGGGCGCTTCGTTTTTCCACACGGAGAATAATGCATGGCTCGTGTTACGGTAGAAGATTGCGTCGACAAGATCGAAAACCGCTTCGAACTGGTGCTGGTTGCCAGCCACCGCGCCCGCACCATTTCCTCCGGGTCCCAGATTACCGTGGACCGGGACAATGACAAGAATCCGGTCGTTGCATTGCGCGAGATTGCCGATTCGACGCTGCAACCGGCCGACTTGCGTGAAGAATTGATTCATTCGTTGCAAAAACACGTCGAAGTGGACGAGCCCGAAGCGCGCGCAACTCCGGTTCTGACCCCCGCCGGCGCGACCGCCAGTGCGGTCGTCAGCGACGATGCGGGCGACGTCGAGTTTGACCGCATGACCGAGGAAGACCTGTTGCGGGGCCTGGAGGGCCTGGTTCCGCCGGCAGAAAGCGACGACGATCACGAGTAAGCTCCGCCGGACGCGGCTTCCGGCTGTGGGAGATTGTTAAAGCGCCCGGGCGTATTGTCCGGGCGCTATGCGTTTTGGGCAGGCATGAGCGCCGCGATTGTAGTTGCCGGGTGGTTGTAGCGCAAAGAGCCTTGTGCAACCGGATCGCATCAATACAATGGTCGATTGCGTCGGCCTGCATTGGTCAGGCAGGCTAATCTGGCGCTGTCAGGTGTAGCAGGATAGTTCGCCGATGATGCGGCAATATGAGCTCGTTGAACGCGTGCGGACGTATAATCCCGGCGCCGACGAGGACTTACTTAATCGCGCGTATATCTATGGCTACAAGGCCCATAGCAAGCAGAAGCGCGCCTCGGGCGATCCGTATTTTTCGCATCCCCTGGAAGTCGCCGGCATTCTCACCGAAATGCGGCTGGACGATGCGACGATTGCGGCCGCCGTCCTGCACGACACGGTCGAGGACACCACCTCGACCCAGGAGGAAATCGAGAACCTGTTCGGTCCGGAAATCGCCAAACTTGTCGATGGTCTGACCAAGATTGACAAGCTGGATCTGGTTTCCAAGAGGGCCGAGCAGGGCGAGAATTTCCGCAAGTTGATGCTTGCGGTTGCCGACGACGTGCGGGTCCTGCTGGTCAAGCTCGCGGACCGCTTGCACAATATGCGCACGCTTGATTTCGTCCCGCCGGAAAAACGCGCGCGCATTGCCGAAGAGACGCTGGAAATATACGCCCCGCTTGCCGGGCGCATGGGCATACAAAGCGTGCGCGAGGAGCTGGAAGACATAGCCTTCGCCCATCTGATGCCCGAAGCCCGAGCAATGATCGTCACCCGCCTGAATGATTTGGGCAATCGCAGTGGCGAGATCATCAAGCGGATCGAGGAGGAGTTGTCGGCAGCGCTGGAGGTGCAATCCATCGCCGCCGAGGTAACAGGACGGCGCAAGGCGCCGTTTTCGATCTGGCGCAAGATGGAACGCAAGGCCGTGGCGTTCGAACAATTGTCCGACATCTTCGGCTTCCGGGTAGTCGTCGACAATGTCGACGCCTGCTATCGTGCGCTTGGCGTCGTGCACTCGAAATGGCCAACGGTGCCGGGACGTTTCAAGGATTATATCTCGACGCCCAAGCACAACGACTATCGTTCGATTCACACGACCGTCGTAGGGCCGGGCCGCCAGCGCGTCGAGTTGCAGATACGCACGCGCTACATGCACGACGTTGCCGAATACGGCATTGCCGCCCATTCGCTCTACAAGGATGGCATGGAACTTGATTCTACGGCGCTGCAGGAAGTCAGCCGCTCGTTTCAATGGTTGCGGCATACCGTGGAACTGTTGGCGCAATCGGAACATCCGGAAGAATTCCTGGAACATACCAAGCTGGAAATGTTCCACGATCAGGTTTTCTGTTTTACGCCGAAGGGCCGGTTGATCGCCTTGCCAAACGGCGCGACTGCAATCGACTTCGCCTATGCGGTGCATACCGATGTCGGCAATCGCGCGGTAGGCGTGCGGATCAACGGGCGCGTTGCGCCTATCATCTCCGAGATGCAGAACGGCGACGAAGTCGAGATCATCACTGCCGAAGGTCGGGTGCCGCCAGCGGCCTGGGAAGCCGTGGTTGTTACCGGCAAGGCGCGCGCCGCGATCCGCCGGGCGACGCGCGAGTCGCAGCAAAGCCAGTACGCCGAGCTGGGCAGGCAGATCGTACGCCGGGCATTCGAGCGCGCCGGCAAGTCCTACTCCGACGATGTGTTGAAAGCGGCTTTGCCGCGATTGTCGCGCACTTCAATCGACGATGCACTTGCTTCTGTTGGCCGCGGCGAGACATTCTCGGGCGATGTTGTGAAGGCGGTGCATCCGGAATTCGTCGCCGAACGCAGCGCAGGTGCGGCGCCGGCCAAAGGTGAGTCGGGCTGGTTTGGTTTGCGCATGGCGCAAAGCCTTGCCTTCCGCGTGCCTGACACCCAGGCTGTCGCGGCAGGAGGGCCGATACCGATCCGGGGATTACATGGTGACCTGCCGGTCCGCTTCGCACCAGGTGGCGCCGTCCCGGGCGATCGCATTGTCGGCATCCTGACGCCGGGTGAAGGTATTACCATTTATCCCATTCAATCGATGGCATTGAAGGAATATGACGACAAGCCCGATTGCTGGCTGGATGTGCGCTGGGACATCGAAAACAAGGTTGAAGGTCTATATCCGGCAAGAATTTCCGTGTCTGCGATCAATGAACCCGGATCGCTTGGCGCCATTACAACCGTGATCGGTGAAAGCGGCGCAAACATCGATCACATCGACTTTATCGATCATTCGCTTGATGTGCGTGAAATCGTACTCGATATCGATGTGCGCGATCTCAAACACTTGAGCTCGATCGTATCCATCCTTCGCACCTTGCCTGTCACTTCGAAGGCGTCGCGGGTGATTGTATGAGTTACGCCAATCCGGATGGCAGTGCAGCCAATGGCGAGGGGGCGCCCGGCAAGGATGAGCGCCTGCGCGCCCGCTATAAGCGTGTGCTGCGGTTTTGCCTGCACTACTGGATGTTGTCGCGGTCGTTGTTCTTGTCGATCCTGGCGGCGCGCGTAGCCTCAACGCTGGTGGATGTTGCTGTGCCCGTCAGCGCCGGTATTCTGGTCGATGCCATCGCTGCCGGTTCCAGGGACAATCCGGGGCCGGCCTATCGCGCGCTGGTATTGTTCATCGCGCTTGCAGCTGCGTTCGCCATTTCGCGGCAGTTGGTGACGTTCATGCTCAACAGGCTGAGCGGCCGATCTATCGCGGCCATCGGCCGGGATGCGTTTCGCAAAGTGCAGCGGTTTTCCGCCGATTGGCACGCCAATTCCTTCGCCGGCGCGACAGTGCGCAAGATTACGCGCGGAATGACCTCGTTCGATACATTTACCGACACGCTGGCTTTTGGCCTGTTTCCTTCCTTCATCGTGATGGTTGGCGTAAGTGGAGTTTTCTTCTACCGCTGGCCGGTGCTCGGCGTGATCATGGCGGTGTCAATCGTCATCTATCTGGCCGTCGTCATCACTATGTCGGTGAAATACGTGCGGCCGGCGAATGTCGAGGCCCGCGAGTGGGATTCGAAGATGGCCGGCGCGCTCGCCGATTCCATTACCGGCAATTCGGTAGTCAAGAGTTTCGCCGCGGAGGACCGGGAAGATGCCATGTTCGAGGAAGTTTCTTCCGGCTGGAGGTGGCGTGCAATCCGGTCCTGGGACCGCAGCGCGGTCAGCGGCATTGTTCAGGCGCTGATGCTGACGTGTCTGCAGACAGCGCTGCTTGGCACCGGTGTGTGGTTGTGGAGCAAGGGGCAGGCGACTCCCGGTGGGATCGCCAGCCTGATTGCGACCCAGTTTCTCATCAACGGATATCTGCGGGAAATCGGCCAGCATGTACGTACGGTTCAGCGCACGGTCAACGACATGGACGATGTGCTTGATTTCCGCGATGCCAGCCTGCAGGTCGCAGACGCCGAAGACGCAAAGGAACTGGTCGTCGGATACGGCGAAATCGTGTTTGACGAGGTCGATTTCCAATATACAGGCCAGTCGAAAGCCTTGTACGGGAACTTCTCCCTGACGATTCCTGCCGGGCAGCGCGTCGGTCTTGTCGGGCCATCAGGTGCGGGCAAGTCGACATTCGTCAAGCTGATACAACGGCTGTACGACGTTCAGGGCGGCCGGATCCTCATTGATGGACAGGACATTTCCCGTGTGACCCAGGAGTCCCTGCGCCGCGCCATCGGTCTCGTGCCGCAGGAGCCGATCCTGTTTCACCGTTCCATCGCCGAGAACATCGCCTATGGCCGTCCTGAAGCGACCCGGGCGGAAATCGAAAAGGCGGCTGAATTGGCGCATGTGGATCTGTTCGTGAATGCCTTGCCCAAGGGATACGATACGCTGGTTGGCGAGCGCGGTGTGAAATTATCCGGCGGCGAGCGCCAGCGCGTGGCGATTGCGCGCGCGATCCTGTCGCAAACTCCAGTGCTTGTCCTCGACGAGGCGACTTCCAGTCTTGACTCCGTTTCCGAGCTTTATATTCGATCCGCTATCGACCGGCTTTCATCGGATCGCACCACCATTGTCGTCGCTCACCGTCTGTCGACCATCCAGCGGCTCGACCGGATACTGGTTTTCGAGGACGGAACGATAGTCGAGGATGGCAATCACGCCCAGCTCATGCAGCGCCCGGACGGAGTTTACAGGAAACTGCTTGAAACACAGATTCAGGCTGGTGAAATTGTCGAAGCGGCAGAATAGATGAACGGATCTTGTTACTCTCCGAATCGGGAGGCGCCATCATGAATGCGAGCCGGCAATTGCGTCTTGGCGTCAACATCGACCATGTCGCGACAATCCGCAATGCGCGCGGTGGTGCGGTGCCGGACCCGGTGCGGGCGGCCCAACTTGCGATCGAGGCAGGCGCGGACGGTATTACCGCGCATCTGCGCGAAGACCGCCGCCACATCATGGACGATGATATCGCAAGACTAGTGGAGGCGATCTCCAAGCCGCTCAACCTGGAGATGGCGGCGACGACGCAAATGCTCGATATTGCGCTGAAAACTCGCCCCCACGCGGTCTGCCTGGTGCCCGAAAAGCGCACCGAGCGCACGACGGAGGGCGGGCTCGATGTGCTTGGGGGGCACAATCACCTGCGGCCGTTCGTTTCAGAGTTATCGCGAGCAGGTATTCGCGTGTCGCTGTTTATCGAACCGTCTATCGAGGCGCTTGACGCCGCCGTTTCCATCGCAGCCCCGGTTGTCGAACTGCATACCGGCGCCTGGTGCCATGCGCTTGACAATGGCAATGCTGCAGCGGCCGATCACGAATTCGGGCGCTTGCGGGTTGCGGCCGCCCATGCACAGGAAATTGGCCTTGAATGCCACGCCGGCCACGGTCTGAACTTTGAAACAGCCGGCAGGATTGCCAGCCTGCCGCAGCTTGTAGAACTGAACATCGGGCACTTCCTGGTTGGCGAGGCGGTGTTCCTCGGGCTGAGGGACGCCATCGGAAAAATCCGCGCGGCGATGGACGCCGGCCGCTCACATGGCTGACGCGACTTAGCCTGGAGTACTTCATGATTGTCGGTATCGGGTCGGATTTGTGCGACATAAGCCGCGTGGAAAAAACGATCGAGCGGTTTGGCGATCGCTTCATTCAACGCTGCTTTACGGAAATCGAACAGGCCAAGTCCGACCGGCGACAGGAAAGGGCGGCTTCCTACGCCAAGCGGTTTGCCGCCAAGGAGGCTTGCGCCAAGGCCCTTGGAACCGGATTGCGCCGCGGGGTGTTCTGGCGCGACATGGGCGTCGTCAACAAGCGCGGCGGCCAGCCGACGATGCAATTGACCGGCGGAGCGGCTCAGCGGCTGGCGGCGATCGTTCCGGAAGGCCACGACGCTGCAATCCACCTGACGATCACAGACGAATATCCCCTGGCGCAGGCCTTCGTTATTATCGAGGCCGTGCCGGTAAAATAGTCCGGGCAAGGGCGCCCGGCCGGTCCGGTCGGCGTGCATCGATTTCCGGCACAATTCGATAGCTCAGGATACCACTTCGCCGGAAAACGCTATATAGGTGCACGCGGACAACTCGGCAGGACGGAATCAGGCGATGATTTCAGAAAATCATGCCGGATTGACCGAATCCAGCGGTCTTAACCGCGATTATCGAAGAGGCTTCAGGTTTGGCGAAGAGCAAGAAGAAAAGCAGCGGATTCGGGGAAACCATCAGCGTCATCGTTCAGGCCCTTCTGATCGCGGTCGTTATCCGGACCGTTCTGTTCCAGCCATTCAACATTCCCTCCGGCTCGCTGATCCCGACCTTGCTGATCGGCGACTATTTGTTCGTTTCGAAATATTCCTATGGATATTCGAAGCATTCGCTGCCCTTCAGCCCCAACCTTTTCAGCGGCCGGATTTTGTCGTCGAACCCGAAGCGCGGCGACATAGCGGTCTTTAAACTGCCGCGCGACGGTCAGACCGACTACATCAAGCGGGTTGTCGGCCTGCCCGGTGACAAGGTGCAAATGATCCGCGGCCGGTTGCACATCAACGGCAAGCAATTGAAGCGCGAACTCATTCCGCAAGGCTATACAACCCGTGATGCGTTCGGGCGTACGCGCACGGTCTCGACTTACCGGGAAACCAATCCGGAGGGGAAATCCTACACGATCATCGAGATCGACGGGGACAACGGCTTCAACGACAACACTGAAGTGTTCACGGTTCCCAAGGGGCATTATTTCATGATGGGGGACAACAGGGACAATTCGACGGATTCCCGCGTATCCCCTGCGAATGGCGGTGTCGGCCCCGTGCCCCTGGTCAATTTCGTCGGCCGGGCGGAAATCATATTCTTTTCCGTTCAGGAAGGCGTGCCAGGCTGGCAATTCTGGCGCTGGCCGTGGACAGTTCGATGGTCGAGGATATTTCAGCGGGTGAAATGATGGCCCGTGGCGCGAGCGAACCTGCAAAATGGCCCGATCCTGCCGGGCTGGAAGAGAATCTCGGTTATCGCTTTGCCGACAGGGACCTTCTGGCGCGCGCGCTTACCCATGTCACCGCCAATCGCCGAGGCTCGCCGCGAAGCGCTTCCTATCAGCGGCTGGAGTTTCTCGGAGACCGGGTCCTGGGTCTTGTTATTGCCGAATTGGTGTTCGCCAATTTTCCCAAGGCGCCGGAAGGGGAATTGTCGCGCAGGCTGGCGGAACTCGTCCGCAAGGAAACCTGCGCCGAGGTGGCGCAAGGCTGGAACGTTGGCCCCTACCTGCGAGTTGGAGAAACCGAGTCCATGATTGGCGGCGCCCGCAATACGGCGATCTACGGTGATGTTTGCGAGGCCATTATCGGTGCGGTGTTCCTCGATGGCGGTTATGGCGCGGCGCGCGACTTGATCGAGCGCAACTGGACCGCCCGGATGAAGCAACCGAGCCGGCCGTTGCGCGATCCCAAGACGGCGTTGCAGGAATGGGCGCAGGGCCGCGGACTTGCCGCGCCGACATACAGGGAAGTGCAGCGTCGCGGGCCCGCCCATGCGCCCTTGTTTACCGTGGCGGCCGTCGTCGAGGGGTTCGAGGAAGTCAGCGGCGAGGGGCCGTCGAAACGGGTTGCGGAACAGGCCGCCGCCCGTCAGTTCATGACGGTGCAGGGAATTGCTGGTGCGGGACAATCCAATGGATGAAACCGGGACAGCCGCCGAGGCCACGAGCTGCGGGTTTGTCGCGCTGATCGGAGCGCCCAATGCAGGCAAGTCGACGCTGATCAACCGCCTTGTTGGAGCAAAAGTTTCGATTGTCTCGCGCAAGGTGCAAACCACGCGAAGCCAGATTCACGGTATCGTTACCCACGGCAATGCGCAGATCATTTTCGTCGATACGCCCGGTATATTCAAACCGCGGCGGCGGCTCGACCGGGCGATGGTCAAATCGGCCTGGGGTGGCGCGGGCGATGCCGATGTTGTGTGTCTGTTGATCGACGTTCGCAAGGGCATCGATGAAGAAAATGCCGCGATCCTTGAAAATCTCGCAAAGCAAAGCCGCCGCCGGTGCCTGATCCTCAACAAGATCGACACGATCGAACGCAGCAAGCTGCTGGAGCTGGTGCATGCCATCAACGAGAAGTGCGCGTTCGAAGACACCTACATGATCTCCGCGCTGGATGGCTCCGGCGTCGACGATATGGCGGGGTCATTGGCCGGCAAGATGCGGTCCGGCCCGTGGCTCTATCCGGAAGACCAGATCGCCGATGCGCCGTTGCGTTCCCTGGCCGCCGAGATAACCCGTGAGAAATTGTTCGACCGGCTGCATCAGGAATTGCCGTATCAGCTCACCGTCGAAACCGATTCCTGGAAAGATCAAAAGGACGGCTCGGCGCGGATCGAGCAAACGATCTATGTGACGCGTGATGCGCACAAGAAAATCGTCATAGGCGAGGGCGGGCGCAATCTGAAGGCGATTGGCAGCGCGGCGCGGATGGAAATCGGGGAAGCAGCGGAGCAGAAGATCCACTTGTTTCTGTTTGTGAAGGTGCGCGACAAGTGGGTGGACGATCCCGAACGCTACCGTGAAATGGGCCTGGAGTTTCCGGACAATTGACGCAAGCTTCCGCACCAGAGGACGGCGCGGCCGCCGCGCCGGCGCGTATCGCCAAGAGCACGCGCGACTATCGCATCGTGAGCCTGGCGTTCTTTTCCTGCGGCTTCAACATTTTCGCCATGCTGTATTGCACCCAGCCGGTTCTGCCGATGCTGGTGAAGGAGTTCGGCGTCACGCCGGCGGAAAGTTCGCTTGCACTTTCCCTGACGACGATCGTCATGGCGGTGTCGATGATTTTCGCCAGCTCCGTATCTGAGGTGTTCGGGCGCAAGCCGCTGATGTTCGCCGCGCTGCTGGGTTCTTCACTGCTGACGCTGGCGCTGGCGTTCACGACCCAATGGGAACACGTGTTGTGGCTGCGGGCGCTGACGGGGCTGACCCTGAGCGGCATGCCGGCGGTTGCCCTTGCCTATCTGGCCGAAGAGATGGAGCCGGATTCGGTAACGTCCGCCGTTGGCCTTTATATCGGCGGCGGGGCGGTTGGCGGCATGACGGGGCGGCTGGCGGCGGCGTTTCTGGCCGATTTTGGCGGCTCGTGGCGCATGGCGATGGCTGCCATTGCGATCTGCGGATTGATTTCCTGCATTATTTTCTGGAAGGCGCTGGCGCCGTCGCGGCATTTCAAGCCGCGCGCATTGTCGCCACTGGCGCTGATCGGCAGCCTCATCGGCCATTTGCGCAACCCGGGCATTCTGCTGCTGGTCATCGAGGGTTTCCTGATGCTCGGCTCGTATATGGTGCTGTTCAATTACATCGGTTTCCGGCTGCAGGGCGCGCCGTTCCATCTCAGCCAGGCCGTCGCCGGGCTGGTATTCCTTGCTTATCCTCTCGGGTCTGTCGCGTCGGCTTGGATGGGTTCGCTGGCCGGCCGTTACGGGCGCGGGCGCATTCTGCTGCTGTCATTGCTGATTACCCTGGCCGGATTGATCCTGATGGCCCCAACGTCACTGATATCGTTGACGCTTGGTCTCGCGGTGCTGACGTTCGGCTTTTTCGGCGCCCATGCGGTGGCGAGCGGCTGGGCGGCCGTTCTGGCCGATCGCGACAAGGCGCAGGCGTCTTCGCTCTATCTGCTGTTATACTACGTCGGCGGCGGCGTTACCGGGACGGCGGGCGGCGTATTCTGGTCGGCCTGGGGGTGGACGGGCGTGGTGCTGTTTTCCGGCGCCCTGATGATCGGCACTTTGGTGCTGGCGTTGCTGTTGTGGAAAATCGCCAAGGTGCAATAAGCTAAAGTGCAATAAGCAAAATTGCATTGAGCAGATGAAGGGAAATGCGCCCGGCCATGGAATGGCGCGATGAAGGATTGATCATCGGATTGCGCAAGCACGGCGAGACAAGCCTGATCGTCGAGCTGATGACGCGCGAGCATGGCCGTCACATGGGCATCATGAAGGGTGGGCGCTCGCGCCGTCTGCAACCGATGATGCAGCCGGGCAACAGCGTCAGAGCCGTCTGGCGGGCGCGGCTCGAAGAACATCTGGGCCTGTGGCAGCTTGATGTAACGTCGGCGCGGGCCGGCGCGATCATGGCGTCCGGCCTGGCATTGTCGGGTCTTGGCCTGCTCGGCGAATTGCTGCGGCTGTTGCCGGAGCGCGATCCGCACAGCCAGCTCTACGCCATGGCCGAGGCTATCGTTGAACATCTCGACAACGGCCGGCTGGCGGGCGAACTGATGGTGCGTTTTGAACTGGCGCTGCTGCGCGAAGTCGGTTTCGGCATCGACCTGGAATCCTGCGCGGCGACCGGCGGGCGCGAGGATCTGGCCTACGTGTCGCCGAAGTCGGCGCGCGCTGTCAGCCGCGAAGCCGGGCTGCCGTATCACGACAGGCTGTTGCCATTGCCGCCGTTCCTGTCGGCGGAGCCGGGCAGCGCACCGGATTGGGATATGATCGCCGACGGCTTCAGGCTGACCGGATTTTTCCTGGAGCGTGAAGTCTACGCCGTGCGCAACGCGCCTTTGCCGGATGTGCGGCGCTCGTTCGTCGCGGCGGCGGAAAAGGCCGGTTAGCGGCGAGGGGCAGGCATCCGCGCCGGCAAGGGATTCCAGCGAAGAATTGCGCAACAGGGTTTTGCGACGCGTAAAGGATTGATTTTATTGAGATGTGGGTGGCGTTGCAAAAACCATCGTCAGCGCTGCTTGGACAAACCACATTATATAAAGCTTAAAACATGCGGTTATTTGAACGACAATAATACTGTTAATAACCACAGAACCCGACATTTTGTCGTCACAGGTAAAATCGACCTTGTATAGATTGCAGGTGAGCGATGTCGCTCACAACAACTGGAGCTTTCTATGAGTGCAAGTGAATAGCCCCGAGTTTTCTAGACACCCTCGGCGCTCATTTTGTGCTGCCG
>CAZTMN010000086.1:0-15633 GCA_964615275.1 uncultured Beijerinckia sp.
AATCCTCCCTTACGCAATCACCCTGAACTGTCCCATAGGCGCTGATGTCGGGCAAAGTATAATACGGCTGAATTTCCAGTCCCTGGAATCAAAATAGAATAGACAGTGTGAAGCGTCCCACCGCTGCCCACCACGTCATCAACCGCTATTTCCGCAGAAAATCGGCAACCGCACGCGCCGTCAATGCCGGCTGATCGAATTCCAAAGCATGCCCGGCATTCTTGACGATGCGCGATTTGGCATTTTTGCCGATGGCTGCAGCAATCGTGCGCGCATAGGCCGGCGCCATGACCCGGTCATCGCTGCCCCACAGAACAAGGGTTGGCGCAGTTATCCGCCACAGGCGCCGTCGCAGCCGCGTATCGCCGATCGGCCACAGCAGGTTGGCCGTGGCGATGTTGGCGCGCAGGCTTTCCACCTCCCAGTCCGCGGGATCGATACCGTCGGGCGCGGACATCCAGTCAGCCATTTCGCCGGGATTCGCGGATATGAGCGATGGCAGGGCTCCCGGCCTTTGAGCGAAGATATCAGCCACGGGGTTATCCGCATCGAACAGCCCAAATGGCGCAAACAGCACCAATTTTTTCACATTGTCAGGCCAGAAGGCGGCAATTTCGGCAGCCAGCGTTGCGCCAACGGAAGCTCCTACCAGATCGCAATCCAGGCAGTCCGCAGCTTCGAGTACGTCGCAGGCGGCCAGGATCCAGTCCATCAACTGGTCGAGACTGTCGGCGGATGCGCCCCCGGGGAAACCCGGCAGCGACGGAACGATCACTTTGCGGTGTTCAGCCAGCTTATCAAGAAAGGGCGTCCATTTCTTTGCACCGCCAATGCCGGCAAGAAAGCAGACCCGCTTCCCCCTGCCCTTGGACCAGACGCGGGATTTTCCAAGCGGTGTATCGACAATACTCTCCTTCACCTCCGTCATTGCGCCGCCACTCCCAGTGCAGGCATTTCGAAGGGTTTGGCCGTTCCGCGCTGCGCCGCCGGATGCGGGTTCGGCCACCATTTGTCTTCCCACTCGTTTTCAAACAGGTCCTTGATTTGCGGGAGGACATGTTGCGCGAACATATCCGTGTTGTAGCGCGTCAAATCGGCGTTCATGTTGCCGAATTGCAGCAACAGCAACAAATGTCCGACATGCATGTCCTTGCAAATCGATCGTAGTTGATGAGCAACCTCATCGGGCGATCCGACTATCACGTGCCCGGCGTCAAAGATGTGGCTTGTATCGGTTGCGACCTGTCTCCGCGACGCTTCGGCGGCGCGCATAACCTGCGATTCCATCTTGGCCCGCACCGTCGCTTCCGTCGTGTATCCGGGCGGATTTGCATAGGCCGCATCGACGTGGAAGCACCGGTTGTAGAAATAGTCGGCTGCGGGACCATACAGGTCCATCGCTTCCTTCCGGCTTTCGGCAACGCCAACGAATTGCAGGAAACCGACGCGGTATGGATTTGGCTCGAGCCCGAGTTCCTTCACTTTGTCCCAGTACCCGGCGATGCTGGCCCGGCTCGCATTGTGACCGAAGTAGGATAGCGCGGCGTAGACGAAATCGTTGCGGGCGCACAGCTCCCAGGTTTCAACCGAGCCGCCGCCCGGTATCCAGACCGGCGGATTTGGCTTCTGCAGCGGCTTGTTCCAGCAATTGATGTAACGCTGCTGATTGAACCGGCCATTGTACGCGAAAGGTTTTTCTTCGTGCCAGGCGCGCATGACCAGGTCGATACCCTCGTAATACCGCTCGCGCAGCAAGGCAGGATTTTGCCCATAGGCATAGCACGTATCCATCGGCGTTCCGACCGGGAAGCCGGCGATCAGGCGCCCGCCCGACATGCAATCGATCATCGCCATTTCCTCGGCGACGCGGGTCGGGGGATTGTACAGGGCGACGGAATTGCCGAGCACGCAAATCGCGGAATCGGTCGTTTCCCGCGCCAGCGTCGAGGCAATCAGGTTGGGCGAAGGCATCATGCCGTATCCGTTGGCATGGTGTTCGTTGACGCAAATACCGTCGAAACCAACGCGCGAGGCATGGACGAGTTCGTCGATGTATTCGTGATACAGCCTGTGGCCGACGACCGGATCGTAGAGGGACGGATCGATGTCAACCCAGACCGAGTTGTTTTTCTCTTTGAAATCGTCCGGCAGGTCCTGATACGGCATCAGGTGAAACCAAAGAACTTTCATCGCAAGCACCCCTGCTAAGATCTGGCCCCGATGAAGGACCAATCACGTACAAGCGATCATGCCGCACAGCAGGTATTAACGCAATCTGAGGAAAACGATTTTTTGACTCTTGCCAGCCCGGCGGCGGTCTCAAATTCGGGGCTAAAAAGCCTAGAGGCAATCACGGCCGCCATCTACCGCCGCACCCCCTGCATGGACCACGAATTCGCTGGCGGGAACGCCCCACAGGACAAGGCCGTCGTCAAATCGAACATCGAGACGCTCGATTTCACCTTCGGGACCAGTGGTACGGTAGTAGCTGCACAGCACTTCCCCGGCGGCATCCCCGGTAATTCCGGCGTCCACCGCGATCGGCGATGCGGGCTTGATGCGAACTATCTGACCGGAATTCATTGCATACTCCCGGAGGAACAAGTCACACAGGATTTCCGCGCACCGAGCAAAGCAATCAGCCAAAATCAGGAAACCAACGAAAACCTGTATTGTGCGTTGCAGCATACATATTGCGATGCAAAAGTCAATTCAAGCCGTGATTTGTGGAATTGCTCGCGCTGGTGCGGCGCGTGACAACACCTGGCAATTGGGTTTTACTGCACGCGATTTTCGCACGATGCGAAACTCGCTTACAGACCCTGAAGGGGTCCGACAGAGGGAGGAGTTTTGATGAAAACTGGCGCAATCCTGGTTGCTGGCCTCACCGGCGCCGGCCTTGTGGCGACGTCCGCGATGGCTATGACACCTGCCGAGTTTTTCAAGGGCAAGACAGTTACGATAACGGTTGCCGGCAGCGCTGGCGGCTCGCTCGGCCTGTATTGCCGTCTGCTTGCCAGTCATTGGGGCGAACACATTCCTGGCAAGCCAAGCACGATTTGCGCCTTCCGTCCCGGCGGCGGCGGCACCAAGGGCGCGGCCTGGGTTTACAACAAGGGCAAGAAGGACGGTACCGACGTCGGCCAGATTCTGGCGCCGTCAATCATGGCGCCAATGCTGCGCGGTGCGAAATACGATTCGCGCAAATTCATCTGGCTCGGCTCGATGACGCCGCGCCCGTCGGTTGTGACTGTCTGGCATACTTCACCGGCAAAGACCGTCGAGGAAGCGCAGAAAGTGGCAATCAAGATGGGCTCGACCGGCTTTGGTTCATCAACCTATCTGATCCCGCAGTTCATGAATGCGGTACTGGGTACCAAGTTCGAAATCATTCGCGGCTATCGCGGCGGCGCCCCGATCAACAAGGCGATGGAACAGGGCGAAGTAAACGGCCGCATGAACTACTGGACAGGCTGGACCACGGTGAAGGCCGCCTGGCTGAAGGAAAAGAAGATCATTCAGCTTGTGCAATATGGTCCGCGAATTCCAGAACTCAAGAACACGCGCTACCTCGGTGACCTGTTGAAAAACGAGGACCACAAGAAGATGCTGGCTTTCCTTGAGATCGCAGAACAGGTCGGCATCGGCATGTATCTGCCACCCGGCGTCCCGAAAGACCGGGTCGCTGCGTTGCGCGCATCTTTCTTTGCGATGATGAAGGACAAGAAATTCCTTGCAGCAGCAGGCAAGCGGCGCGCGCCTATCGTTCCGGTTTCCGGCGAGGCACTGGAAAAGCTGACGACGAAAGCACTGGCGCTGGACGACAAGCTGCTGGCGGACCTGCGCAAGCTCCTGAAATTCAAGAAGCGGTAAGTTGGTGCGTTAAGCGTTATTTGCGAAACAAGTGAAGGCCGGACTTGATGTCCGGCCTTTCCTCTTATTGACCCTGTGACCTGCGCTGCATTCGCCATCAATTTTTTCCAACCAGTCCTGGTATGGGATGCGCCGAATGTGTCGGGTAGCGCTTAAACCAGGTTCAGCCAGTTACTGGAGCGAAGCGCCGGCAGCCATTCGCCGAGCCAGGCGTTCGGCCAGCGCACGGTCAAAATGTAGTGGAAAAGGAAGTAGGCGATAATCCATGCCGCGGCCGAGATGGCAAATGATCTGATCAGGCCTTCTTTTCCTTCAAGGTACATGTAGCCAAACATGTACAGGAACATCGCCGGCAGAAGCCCGATCGCAAAAGCCGCCAGAAGAAAAAACAACAGCCACAACAGGAACACAATAGCGCGCCAAAGAATCGTGTTGGCAGGCAGATTGCCGTAGTCGGTTGTAATGTCGAGGTGAACGGGTTCGGTCGAACCAACCGCTCCCGCCTCCGATTGGCTGCTCATCGGCATCGGCACCAATGTGAGCGTGCGGAATACGATCAGCAGGGTAAGCACAACGGCGACCCATCCAACTGTCTGCGGCACCAGCTTTGCGCCGAAATCCCATTCGGCTGAAAACACGATCGCGAGTGCAAAAACGATCAGCGCCGCCAGCGCGAAGAATGTATCGGCGCCGGGTCGTTGAAGGGCACGCTTGACAACAGGAGCCTCGCTCCTGGCGCGCCGATTGCGCAACCACAACTGGATCAGGGGGGACAGAATTGTGTACAACGAGATCGCGAACAATATCACCACAACGGGCCGCGTCAGCCAGTTTAATCCGTAGGTCGACACCGAGATGAATAGCGAGTTTTCAAAAATACCACCGAGCACGAAGCCGAGGATAAGCGGCGGACGTGGCCAGCGGTAACGCTTCATGATCCAGCCCAGCACACCGATGCTGAGCAGGACATAAAGATCGCCCCATTCCTTTGACCCCTGGAAGGCGCCGATGAAGGTAACGCCTATGATAAGCGGCGCCAGAATACCGATACGTATCAGCGCGATTTTGGCCAGCTTGTCAGCGAAGGCAAAACAGACCCCAGCGCCGATTATGTTGGCGATGGCAACGCTCCACACCAGCGTATAGGTCACGTCGAGCCGCTTGGTGAGCATCTCCGGACCCGGGTTGATACCGTGAATCAGGAAGGCGCCAAGCAGCAACGCCATCGAGGCCGTGCCGGGAACACCGAAGGCGATCGTCGGGATCAGGGCACCGCCCTCCTTGGCGTTGTTGGAACTCTCGGAGGCGATCACGCCACGCACATCTCCCTGGCCGAATGTCTTTTCGGCATCCTTTTCCGTCTTCAGTGCATGGCCGTAAGCCACCCAATCGACAACCGAAGCGCCAATACCGGGGATGGCCCCCAATACAGTTCCGATACTTGAGCATCGAAGCACCAGCCATAACCGCCGGAGCACGTCAAATACCCCCTGAAGCTGGCCCTTGCGCGAGTTGCCGCCCGCTCTGGCGTCGCCTGCAATGGATTTGCGGCTTATCGCCATGTCGGCCAATTCAGGAATGGCGAACAGGCCAAGCGCCAGCGGCACGACATTGAAACCGTCGTAAAGATAGGTGGTGTCGAAGGTCCAGCGCAGAATACCGGTCTGCTCATCGTCGCCCGTTGTCGCCAGAAGGACGCCAATGCAAGCGGCAACCAGGCCCTTGGCCGGCGCCGAGCCGCTCAACACCGAAACCAGCGACAGGCCGAAAACGACAAAGGCGAGCACTTCCGGCATCGCGACATGCAACAACATCGGCCGCAGGATCGGTACGCTGACAGCCAGCAACAGCGCGCCGAACAATCCGCCGATAACCGAGGCGGAAAAAGCCGCGCCAAATGCCCTACCCGCTTCACCGCGCCGCGCCATGGGATGACCGTCGAGAATGGTCGCAGCCGACCCGACAGTTCCGGGCACGCCGAACAAGACCGCCGGTATCGTATCCGAGGTGACAACCACGGCCTGCAATCCCATCAGAAATGCGAGCGCGGTATAGGGATCCATGTCAAACGTAAATGGCAACAGCAGCGACAAGCCAACCAGCCCGCCAAGCCCCGGAATAACGCCGAGTACAAGCCCGATCAGCACTCCCATACTGAGAAACGCCAGTCGCTCGGGCTGGACTATGATACCGGCAGCTTTCGCTGCCATCCCGAGCATTTCCGCTTCCATCCCCGCCCCGCAAAAATTCCGATTTTATGTCGTACCGTCGGCATTCCCTGGCCAACAGGGAATGATACCGCTACCGACAGGCTACAATCCCGGTCGTTTTCCCGATAGTAAAGCAAGAAATACGCTTCGTCACCGCCCCGCACCGGGATACGCGCGCGGATAATCCGATCAAATTTGCCCATCACATTTGCGCTGATGGCCTTATATTGCGGGCGCGAGGGTTGCGTTCTGCAGCCAAGTGAGCTTTGCTTGGCATCGGAACAAATGAAACAGGGAGCGGACTAATGTTCAAGCAATATGCGATGACAATCCCGGGCGCACCTCTGGTACTGGCGGCCGGCGTTTTCGCGGCCGTAACCGGCGCCGCGCCGCTTGCGTCCCATAGCGTTCAAGCCAAAGAACTCAAGCTGGCGCACTGGATGTCACCGCGACATTCCATGCACCGCTATATCATGGAGCCGTGGACGAAGCAGATAGCCAAGGCGACCGGCGGCAAATTCACCGTCAAGATTTACCCCGGCGGCGCGCTCGGGAAGGGACCGGTGGCGCAGTACAAGCGCGCAGTTGACGGTATCGCCGATATCACTTTCGGCTTGCCCGGTTTCACGGCATCGCTTTTCAAGCGCACGGGCATCATCGAATTGCCGGGCGTCACCAATTCCGGGCCCGATGGTTCGGAAAAGCTCTGGAAAGCGATGAAGCTGATCGAGCCAGAATGGAAGAAGGTAAAAATTCTCGGCCTGTGGGTCGGTGAATCGCAGATATTCATGACCAAGAACAAGCCGATCCGGAAAATGTCGGACCTGAAGGGCATGAAGATCCGCACGCCTTCGAAGGTGCAGGCCGAAATTGTCGCCGCATGGGGCGCAACGCCTGTGCCGATGCCAATCACCCGCGTCTACAACGCCCTTAACACCGGCGTCATAGATGGCGTGCTCACCGGCGCCAGCACCATCCGCAGCTTCAAATTCGGAGAAGTGGCGAAATATTACACCAGGGGTCTGCCGACCATTCGCTCGCCGTTCTTCATTGTCATGAACCGCAACAGCTGGAACAAGCTGACCGCGGACCAGAAGAAGCTTATCGAATCGACCACCGGCAAGGCGCTCAGCATGAAGGCTGGCGGTATCTATGACGGGGAAACCGAAAAGTCACTCAATACGGTTCGCAACACTGGCAAGCACGAAATCATCACGCTTTCTGCCGAAGAGACGGCCAAGCTGACCAAGGCGGCGCTTGCATTCCGCAAGGCAAAAGTCGCAGCCATGGAGAAGGCCGGCATTCCTGCCGGTAAAATCCTGGCAGCCATGGGTGTGAAGTAGTTGGACACCGAGGGGGGTAATGAAGGCGCTGGCTCGGTAGAGCCGGCGCTGGGCAAAGCCGTCAAGTCGCTGGCGCTCGTTGGCGGTTACGTTCTCGTCGCGCTGATGCTGCTGACTGTCGTTGCAGTATTCACGCGCAAGGTGCTGAACAGCCCGATCATCGGCGTCCAGGACATATCCGAAGTTTCACTGATCTTTGTTGTATTCACCGCAATGGCCTACGCCGGTTGGACCGGCGGGCACATCGCGGTTGATCTGATTGCAGATGCAGTAAGCCAACGGGTACTGCGAATAATCGACTTTGTCATGCGCGCGGTAGCGACCGTATTGCTAGCTACACTCGCCTGGCAAAGCGTGCATCGCGCCATTGAGGCGCAGAGCGATGCGGAGACAACAAACCTGATCGCCATCCCGCTATACCCGTTCTTCTGGGTAATTGCTGCGGGCTTCGGCCTGTTCGCCCTTACGACGCTGGTGCTGACGGTCCGCGCGGCGCGCGGCATCACGGACTTTCCCAAGCCATGAACCCGACCTTTGCCGGCATCATCGGGCTAATTGCCCTATTCGTCCTATTGGGACTGCGCATGCCCGTTGGCATCGCGATGATGCTCATCGGTACGCTTGGCATCGCATTTTTAAATGGCTGGCCGGCGGCACTTGGTACGCTGGGCTCGGAGCCATTTGTAATTGCCTCGAATTTTGAGCTGCTGATAATTCCGTTGTTCATATTCATGGGCAATCTCGCAGGCATTTCCGGCATGAGCCGCGACCTCTACGCAGCGGCCTATGCGTGGATCGGCCATTGGCGGGGCGGGCTGGCGTCCGCAACCATTGCCGCGTGCGCCGGCTTTGCGGCCCTGTCGGGCTCTTCCGTTGCCTCGGCCGTGACCATGGGCAGGGTTTCGCTGCCGGAGATGAAGCGGTTCAACTATTCGTCGCGACTCGCAACAGGGTGCATCGCGGCCGGGGGCACGCTGGGAATTTTGATTCCGCCATCTACCGGTTTCATCATCTACGCTATCCTGACAGAGGAATCAATCGGGCGGCTGTTCCTTGCCGGTGTCTTTCCCGGCTTACTGCTTGCATCGCTGTTCATCGTCGCCATCGCGATCATGACACGGATAAACGTCAATCTGGGGCCGGCGGGACCGAGACACAGCTGGACGGAACGAGGCCGCGCGACCGGACGTGCGCTGGCAATGATTCTCATCGTTGTCATAACCATCGGCGGGATTTACGGTGGCATATTCACAACCGGTGAAGCGGCCGGCGTCGGTGCGTTCCTTGCCTTCTGCCTGACAGCCTTCCGCCGGCAACTTGGCGGCGGCCAACTGAACAACGCGCTGTTGCAAACCGTGCGCACCAGCGCCTTCGCTTTCCTAATCCTGATCGGCGCCCACGTTTTCAACCCGTTCCTGGCGCTGACCCAGATACCGACACAACTTGCCGAATTGCTGACCGCCACAAACCTGCCACCGATAGGCATTTTGTGCATCATCATGCTGACGTTCATCATCCTGGGAACGTTCCTGGAAGGTTTTGCCATCCTCGTACTGACATTGCCCATCGTTCACCCGCTGATCCTTCAGCTCGGTTACGATCCGATCTGGTTCGGCGTATTGATGGTCGTGGTGCTGGAAATGGGGCTGATAAGCCCCCCGGTCGGTGTGAACGTATTTGTGGTGAAAGCCATCGCCGACGATGTGCCCATGAAGGAAATATTCATCGGCATCCTGCCGTTCTGGTCTGCCATGTTCGTATGCATGGTGCTTCTGATCATGTTTCCGCAGATCGCCCTGTTCTTGCCGAATACGATGATCCAGTAGGCCGCCGGTTTACGCGCCCAGCAATAGCCAGTGCAATCTGCTATGCACCGACGGCATCCTGATGGTATCTGTTGCGAGGCAATCAGGTTAGTTCGAGAGGCTCTATGGCAAAGGCACACAACACCAAGCTCGTCGGTCATATCGACTGCGATGGAGGCGGCCAGGTCTGGATCGATGGCGATTTCCTCTATGTCGGCCACATGAAAGCACCGAGCGGTACTTCGATTTTCGATATTTCCGATCCGAAGAACCCCAAACATCTGCACTCCATCGAACTGCCTGAGGGCTGGCACTCGCACAAGGTGCGGGTGAAAGACGGCATCATGATCGTCAACCACGAGGAGAACGGCCCGCGCGACGTTTTGCAGGCCGGCCAGAATTTCCAGGGCGGGTTGATGATCTACAACGTTGACGATCCCGCCAACCCCAAGCCGATCACCAAGTGGATCGCACCAGGCAAAGGCGTGCACCGATATGATTTCGACGGCCGCTACGCTTATCTGTCAGCCACGGACGAAGGCTACGTCGGCAATATAGTCCGCATCCTCGACCTGAAGGACCCGGCCAGGCCTGAGGAAGCAGGACGCTGGTGGATTCCCGGCCAATGGGCCGCAGGCGGAGAAGACTATCCCTGGGCCTGGTTTACCCAGCCGCGTTGCCACCATCCGCTGCGCACGGGAGACCGCCTGCACGTCAGCTATTGGCACCACGGGCTATACATTCTCGATATTTCCGACATATCCAAGCCGAAACTGGTCGGCGAAAGCCGCCGCTCACCGGCTTTCCCGCATCCGACGCACACTTGTCTTGTCGTTCCCGGCCAGCACAAGGGCCGCGATATCATGGTCGTCGCCGACGAGGACGTCGCCAAGCTCCACCCTTCCCCCCCGGCCTTCGCCATGGTCTATGACATCACCGACGAGACCATCCCGACGCCGATATCGACCATCAACATCGACGGCCTCGACAAGGACGGCAGTCCGCAACCGCCGAACACCGGCTGCCACCAGCCATCGGAGGTGTTTACGGGCACGGTCATACCCTTCGCCTGGTTTGCGCAAGGATTGCAGATATTCGACATCGCCGATCCTTTCGCTCCCAAGAACATCGGCCATTACATCCCGGACCCCGCCCCTGGCGCCGATCGTTGCTCGTCCAACGATGTGACAATGGATGCGCGCGGCCTGATTTACCTGGTCGACAGAGTGCGCGGCATCGATATCATTGAAATTGCCGGATAGGGTCTTAGGTAGACGGTCGGAAGGGAGTAATCACATTCAGCCCGTCATCGTCTGGTTTCGCAACGATCTGCGTCTTACCGATCAGCCTGCTTTACGCGCTGCCGCTGATAGCGGTGCGCCCGTTATCTGCGTTTACGTCTTCGACGAAGTCAGCGATGGCGTGCGCCCGCGTGGAGGCGCATCGCGCTGGTGGCTGCATCACTCACTCGCCGCACTGACGCAGAGTATCGAAAAAGCTGGCGTAAATTTGCACATATTGCGTGGCGCGGCGGGAGAGCTGGTCCCGGCAATAGCCAAAGCTGCCAATGCCGGGGCAGTCTACTGGACGCGGCGCTATGATGCGGCAGGCATTGCCGTTGACCGGCAAATCAAGCAGCGGTTGCGCGAACAGAATGTTGAGGCGAGAAGCTTCAACGGCCAGCTTCTGTTCGAGCCGTGGGAGATCGAAACCAAATCGGCCACGCCCTATGGCGTCTTCACTCCATTCTGGAAATCGGCGCTTGCAAAATCGGGGCTTGAGCGGCCCCTTCCCCGCGTCACGAAAATCATCAATAGCGCCTGGCCGCGCAACGCCCCGGACAAGATTTCACTTGAAGAACTGGAGTTGTTGCCAACCAAACCGGACTGGGCCGGGGGTCTGCGGAAACGCTGGACGCCGGGAGAAGCAGGCGCTCGGCAACGCCTGAAGACTTTTCTGGACGGTCCTCTCGCCAACTACACCAGCGATCGTGACCGGCCAGATCGCGACGCAACCTCGTTCCTGTCGCCGCATCTGGCATTCGGAGAAATTTCTCCACGCACGATCTGGCATGCGGTGCAACACCGCATCGGCGAGCAAAGCGATATTGCCGCGGCCGGACATAAATTCCTGTCGGAGATTGGCTGGCGCGAGTTTTCCTACCACCTGCTATTTTTCAATCCCGACCTGGCAACCAACAACTACAATGGCAAGTTCGACAATTTTGCCTGGCGCGAACCAAATGCTGCAACTCGCAACGCATGGACGCAGGGCCGCACCGGAGTGCCCATTGTCGATGCCGGCATGCGCGAACTGTGGCAGACCGGCTACATGCACAACCGGGTTCGGATGATCGTTGCATCATTCCTCGTCAAGAACCTGCTGATCGATTGGCGTGAGGGCGAACGCTGGTTCTGGGATACGCTTTGCGATGCGGACCCGGCGAACAACGCAGCCGGCTGGCAATGGGTCGCCGGCTCCGGCGCCGATGCTGCACCCTATTTCCGGATATTCAATCCGGTTTTACAGGGCGAGAAATACGATCCGAACGGCGAGTATGTCCGTGCTTACGTTCCGGAGATTGCCGGGCTGCCGGACAAGCTTGTCCACAAGCCGTGGGACGCGCCAACCGACCTGTTGAAGACTACGCGTCCTCAATCAGGCGTCTCCTACCCCGAACCGCTCGTCGATCTGAAAGTCAGCCGGGAAAGGGCGCTGGAGGCATTCCGGGCATTGGGGACGCGTTAGGGATCTGGGCATTCGAGTTTTTCAATTGTAGAGCCAGAACAGCACCTGTAAATCCGATATTCAGGTATACTTGGCAGCGAATGAAAACGCCGCCGTCAAGATTCCTGCACCCACCGGAAAATCTCCCATGCAAACCGCAGAAATTGTAATCGAAGCCATCGGCAACACGCCGCTGATCAAACTGCGTGCAGCGTCCGAAGTCACCGGTTGCACAATTCTGGGGAAGGCCGAATTCATGAATCCCGGCGGCTCGGTGAAAGACAGGGCCGCGCTGGCGATCATCAAGGACGCAATTTCCAAAGGCCACTTGAAACCGGGCGGCGCCGTCGTTGAGGGGACGGCGGGTAACACCGGGATCGGGATGGCGCTGGTCGCCAACGCCATGGGTTTCAAGACTGTAATCGTTATTCCCGAAACGCAGTCGGAAGAGAAAAAAGACATGCTGCGTCTGCAGGGCGCTGAATTGATCCAGGTACCGGCAGTCCCCTACCGCGATCCGAACAATTACGTGAAAGTTTCGGGGCGTTTGGCGGAGAAACTGGCGCAACAGGAGGCGAACGGGGCGATCTGGGCGAACCAGTTCGACAATGTTGCGAACCGTCAAGGCCATATCGAAACAACGGGGCCGGAAATCTGGGACCAGACTGATGGCAAGGTGGATGGCTTTACGTGCGCGGTCGGCACCGGCGGCACGCTGGCCGGAGTCGGAATGGCATTGAAACAGCGCAATGCGAACATAAAAATCGCCATTTCCGATCCGATGGGCGCGGCACTTTACGAGTATTACAAGAACGGCGAACTGAAATCTTCTGGCACATCGATCACCGAAGGAATCGGCCAAGGACGCATCACGGCAAACCTTGAAGATGCGCCCATAGACCTCGCCTACCAGGTCAGCGATGAAGAAGCGCTGCCAATCCTGTTCGACCTTGCGGAGCACGAAGGACTGTTGCTGGGCGGCTCCTCGGCCATCAACGTTGCCGGTGCAATTCGCCTGGCCAGAGAACTGGGGCCCGGGCACACCATTGTTACGATACTTTGCGATGGCGGCGCCCGTTATGCGTCCAAACTCTACAATCCGGAATTTCTGCGCACCAAGGGCCTTCCGGTTCCCGGCTGGATGGAACGGGCGCCGACGACCAAACCGGACTTCGAGTAACCGGCCAGTAGCTATCGCTCCAGAGTGACCGGGACATCAGGCGCGAAATAAAGCCAGTCGAGGCATTTGTAGACGTCTTCGTCGGAACGCGCCCGATAGGCTTCGTTGCGAACATCAGCTTCGACGGATCCGGTGTGATAAAAGATGTTCCACATATAGCGGCTTTCAAGCTGCACGCGTGCCGTGCGAAGCAGCCGTTCGTTCTCGTACTGGCGGAACGCCGCGCTGTAATCTTCGTCCGCCAAGTCCAACAACTCGGCAAGCACCACCGCGTCTTCTATCGCCATGCAAGCGCCCTGGGCCAGCGATTGCAAAGTTGCATGGGCGCTATCGCCCAATAGTACCGCCCTGCCTTTCGACCAGCCACGCTGCGGCGGCCGGTCACCAATAGGCCAGCGGCGCTCGAGATCCATCATCGCGATCATCTCACGCATCGCCGGATGGGCGTTGCGATAGGTATGCTGCAATTCGGCGCGATAGCTTTCCACATCGCCCTTCTGATCAAACGTGTCAGTACGGAACACGGCGACGATATTGAAAATCGATTTGTCGCGCAGCGGATAATTGACAATGTGGAAGCCTGGCCCGCCCCACAGGACAACATCGTCCAGCGGAACACCTTTCGGCGCCTGATCGATCGGCACGATTGTCCGGTGGGCAACATATCCGATCAGTTCCGGCTCGCTGGCCCCGATGATCTGTTCGCGAACTTTTGAGCGCAGACCGTCCGCGCCAATCAGCAGATCGCCGGTAACGCTGCGCCCATCGGCTAGCGATACCGTAACCGCGTCAGCAGTTTCAACATATCCGGTTACTTGCGCGTTTTCGTCGAGGCTGATCGATGGAACCGCACGGCACGCGGCCGTGAGGACGTCATGCAGGTCGACACGATGAATGACGATATAGGGATGGCCGTAGCGCTTACGAAATTCCGGCCCGATGTGAACGCGGGTGACGGGTTCGCCATCCATTGCATCGAACATCCACACATCATTCGGGATAATGGAATTGTCCATGATGGCATTGGTGATGCCGAGCCGCTCGAACATCGGAAACACATTTGGACCGAGTTGGATGCCGTATCCTATTGCACCGAACTGAGGAGCCTGCTCCAGGACCCTTACATTCCAGCCCTTTTTGCCGAGCGCCAGCGCAGCCGCCAATCCACCAACACCGCCGCCGGCAATCAATATCGTACCTGTCGCCACAATGATTTCCCCGAACCAGAAGCTCCAATCAGCTGCCGGGATAGCGCGCGGGGCATCGGCGGATCAATGCCGAATATCGCCGCATTGCGGGCAAACAGCAGCGGTCATCGGATTTGTGGCGGATATTGTGATTATGCGAAGGGAAAAGCAGAGGTGGTGGGAAACAATATCCAGACCATAAACGCGCGGCCGGCGGCCGGCGCTGACAAAATCTCGAGCAAGCATCGAATGACCGGTTTCAAGCGAAACGGACCATCACCCAGGCGAAGGCGGCAAACCATGTGGCCAAAAAGAACATCGGGGCGAAATAGTTGCTGCGAGTGCGGTTCATGGTGTTTTTCCCATGGTTAACAATTGGTATTCCCTGTTGCAGCCTTGAATGCCACATTGGCACGATGGCCGGCGTGCCGGAGCGCACATGGCGGTGAACAGGCTTCACACCGGCGCGTGTACTATGTTACAAGTAACTGTTTTATAATGACTATGGGGATTATGATGGGTCAATCAGGTCAAACACAATCGCTCGTGAGCACGGACTGGCTTGAGCAAAACCTGGGCCAGGACGGCATCGTCGTGGTCGATGGATCATGGTACCTGCCGGCGATGAACCACGATGGCGCTGCCGAGTTTTTCCAGGGACATATCCCGGGCGCTGTCTATTTCGATATCGACGAAATTTCGGACCATGCGATCGATTTGCCGCACACCATGCCCTCGGCAGAGTTTTTTGCCCAGAAGGCCGGGGCGCTCGGTATCAGGGAAACCGACCAGGTCGTGGTTTATGATGGCGGCGGCCTGTTTTCGGCCGCGCGCGTGTGGTGGATGTTCCGCACATTCGGCTCGAAGAGGGTTGCTGTTCTGGATGGGGGGCTGCCAGCTTGGAAAGCCGAAAACCGGCCACTCGAAAGCGGACAAACGACCCGTCCGGTCGCTACCTACACGCCGCGATACGACGCATCAGCCCTTGCCGTCACCGCCGATGTCGAGGCCGCGTTGCAAACCGGGGCCGCGCAGATCGCCGACGCACGGGCAGCGCCCCGGTTCAACGGCGAGGCGCCCGAACCGCGTCCGGGCCTGCCATCGGGACATATGCCGGGTGCGAAGAACCTGCCCGTCGGTGAACTGGTAAAGGATGGACGGCTCAAGGATGCGACGGCACTTGTACAGGCGATAAACGCTGCGGGAATTGATACGCACAATGCCGTCATCACCTCGTGCGGCTCTGGCGTATCAGCGGCTATTATCAACCTGGCGTTCGAGGTTTCCGGATTGCCTGCGCCGCGGCTA
>CAZTMN010000087.1:0-15546 GCA_964615275.1 uncultured Beijerinckia sp.
GGCCGGATGACGACCTTCGCGGAGACAACCGATGAAATGTGGCGGGCGGAACTGGAACTGAAATACTTCAGCCAGATCTATCCGGTGCGCGCTTTCAAGCCGATGCTGGATGACAGCGATGAAGCGTCCCTGCTGGTGGTGAATTCCCTGCTTGCCTATCAGCCGGAGCCCTACATGGTCTGCACTTCGTCGGCGCGCGCGGGCGTACAAAGCCTCGTCAAATCATTGGCCGGTGAATTCGCGCCGCGGATCAGGGTCAATTCGGTCGTCCTGGGGTTGATCGATTCCGGCCAATGGGAGCGGCGGTTTCAAGCCCGCGAGGACAAAAGCCAGAGCCGCGATGCATGGATTTCAGCGCTTGCGAAATCGAAACACATACCGTGGGGCCGGCTTGGTAGGCCCGAAGAGATCGCCCGCTCGATCGTGTTTCTGGCTTCACCCGCCGCTGGATATGTGACCGGGGCGGCGTTGGAAATTTCCGGCGGCGTATCGCGCTTCATCTGAAATCTGGATTGCAGGGTGCAGCATGAAACTTGCCTTGATTGGCTATGGAACCATTGCCCGGATAGCGCTGGAAACACTTGGCCGGGAGGCGCCTGGCGAAATTGAATCGCTGATGATCTTGTGCAAGCGCGACGGCGCCGACAGGGCGCGGTCTTTGGTGGACAGGGTCGAGGCGGTGCTTGGTGCGCCGCTTGCTGACTCCGTCAGGGTAACCGAAGCAATCGAAGACGTCATCGCCGCAAAACCGGATCTTGCTGCCGAGGCGGCCGGCCACGGCGCTCTGCACGATCACGGCGCGGCGTTGTTGAAAGCAGGCATCCCGCTGGTCGTTGCATCGGTGGGTGCGCTCGCCGATGACGTATTGCGATCCGGGCTTGATAGCGCCGCCGGTGAATCAGGTTGCAGCTATGAAGTTATCGCGGGCGCCGTAGGCGGGCTTGATATTCTTGGCGCTGTACAGTTGTCGGGCCTCGACAGCGTCGTTTACAACTCGCGCAAGCCGCCTGCCGCCTGGCGCGGCACCGCTGCCGAGGGCATGATCGACCTTGATGCTGTCGAGCAGGAAGTTATCTTCATGTCCGGCAATGCCGCGCAGGCTGCCAGCACCTTCCCGCAAAACGCCAATGTTGCAGCAACCATCGCGCTGAAGGGTGTGGGCTTTGCCCAGACCAGGGTCAATTTGATCGCCGATCCGGCAGTGACCCGCAATGTCCACGAGCTAATCGTGTCAGGGCAAAGCGCCGATTTCACCATTCGTATCGAAGGGCGGCCCGCGCCGGATAATCCCAAGACTTCACTGACGACTGCATATTCGTTGGCGCAGACGATTATTGCGGCTGTGCGCCGGGTTTAGCGCATACCGAAATTCCGATGTTTACCTGTCGCGGCCCTGATGCGTGCCGTGCGGCTTGAGACCTTTGGTCTGCTTGCCTAGCTGAGAATGTTCGAACGCGATGATTATCGGCACGGACATGGCAAGCGGAATCAGAAGGTAGAAAAGACGCCAGATCAGCAGGGCGGCGAACACGGCCGTCGGGGCAATGCCGGGCATAATCGCCAGAAAGACGGCCTCCATCACGCCAACCCCGCCAGGGACCTGCGATAGAAGTCCGGCCGAGAATGACAGAAGAAAAGCGCCCATCACAATCATGAAGCCGGGATTGCCCTCCGCCGGCAAGGCAAAATAAATGATCCCGGCCGCGCCGATAAGTTCAAGCGGGGCAGCTATGAATTGGCGCGCCACGATGGGCAGGCGCGGGTAAACGAGTTCGAAAGACCGGATACGCAGCGGGCTGAGGTGGAGCCAGGATCCGGCAGCATACAGGAGGCAAAATGCAAGCATCCCGATGCCGATCATGCGGGTGACCGTTTCACCGATCGCGAATGCCGATCCCAATTTTGCCATCGGCGCCAGCACCTGCGGTTCCCAGACAAACACGATGCCGGTCAGCAAGATCGTTCCAAAAGCAAAGGTGTAAGAACACAGTGCGACCAGCACCGTGACGTCGGCCGCCGTCAAGCCCTTTGCGCTATAGGCGCGGTACCGGACAAGGCCGCCGGAAAACACCGAGGCGCCAATGTTGTGGCCCAGCGCGTAGGTTACAAAGGAGCACACTGCAATATAGGTCCACGATATGCCCTTGGTGCGGTGTAGGTGCAGGAGGGCGATCCGATCGTACCAGGCGAGCGCGAAATAGGCGACAAGGGTAGAGAGCCCGGCCAGCAGGTAGCCTTCCAGCGGGATGTCAACCAGCTTGCTGGCGATTGCAGATGCAATAATCTTGATGTCTTGCCAAAGTCCGCTGGCGGCCAATGTCTCGGCCACCTTCGGGTCGGATGCGACTTCGGCGCGCAACTTGCCGTAGAGCAATTTTACCGACCAGATCACGGCGGCAAGGCCAACGATCGGCCAGAACAGGTCCTTTATCCGCTTCATCATGCGGTGCATCTCTTGGCTGGCATGCCGGCGGGGCTCGCGAAAGTGAGATATCTATCCGGTGTGGGTCTTATCGCGGCAGATCGAGGTTTTGGCAATCGTCTATTGTTTGCGCAGGAGGCCGCATGGCGTTGAACCGGCTTGAGATGCAATAGGGGCGTGGTATGGACCGCGCCCCGATTGCCGAGCCGATCGCGCATCAATATTCGGAAATATCCGGGTTGGCCTCAAAAAAAGCCTGCTTGACCCGCTCCAGCTGGGTCTGCGCGACTGCCCTGTCCACCAGGGTCTGGTAGTTGCGGTCCCACTGCATGCGCATCTTGGCGCCGAGCGAGAAGCTCTTCATTGCGGCAATGTCGGGGTCCAGGGTGCGGCTGCGCCTGGCGTCATCGCGCAGGTCCTCGCGCTTCCATTCGGGAATGCCGATATCCTTGATCGCGTCCCAGATGCTGCGCATCGGACCTTCTTCGCCGCCCGTGGCGATGCCGGTATAAAGTGAATCGCTGTACAGATCGATTCCGCCTGCTTCCATCTGGGCTGCCTGCTCGATCATCTTGCTGGCAGCTTCCTTGGCTGCAAGTGGCGAGGCTACTGCAACTCCGAAAAAACTCCGCCGGTTGACGTCCATGTCGCACCTCCATTGTTGGTCCAGTGGCAAATGCCCTGTAACTGTCTGAAATCTGGCTTATTCCTGCAATTGCACGGTGGCGGCTGGCCAGCGGCGAGTGGAATGCACCTTCAGTCAAGAGGTAGGACATGATCCGGCCGAAAGGAAGGGGCGGGCTGCTAAGTCGGCAAATTTCGGCGTGGCGGACGTTGCTGCGCGCACGGATTTGAGCTCAAGACAAACAAAAACCCGGATTGCCGAGACAATCCGGGCGCAATTCGGTGGTTCAAGCTGGCCTGAAGGCTTGCAGGCCGGAGCGTTTGTGGAAACGCGTCGAAAATCAGACCTGCACGGGGTCGAGCGCTACCGCGGCAGCCTTGGAATGGGCAAGGTTGCCGGCGCGGTCCAAACCCTTTTCACGGCCTTCGAGATTCTCCGCTTTCTGGAGTTCGGCGCGAGCCTCTTCCAGTTCTTCGTTTGCCGCTGCCATTTGTTCTGCGAGTTCATCGGCGGAATTTTGCAGATTGTCGCGGCGCGTCCGGGCCGCGCGGGCGTAGGTCGAATAGGCAACGTGCGATTGGTCGGTGATGCCCGAGCGTTGCTCTTCGCCGGCGATTTCCCGGTCTAGTTCGGCGATCATGCGACCGAATTCGCCGATCATGGCCTCAATTTGTGCAACCCGGCGCTGTTTTTCTTCCGCTTGGAAGCGTTTCAGGCGGATAAGTGTATCCCGCGATTTCATGACGCAGTACTCCAGACGCAAAACTGCTGGTCAAACCAGCTGACTAACAAACCCGCGAGACCGGCGAAGAATGGCAAATCGAGGTTGCCGGTTGGTTACCGGGGGAGTGAAAAACGTACAAAAATTCGCCTGGACGCGAAAAAAGATGCACGCCGGACGCCTGGTTCGGGTGTGATAACACTTCCTTAACTTATAACTTTAACAATCGATAAAGAAGTGCGGTGGGTTGGGTTGCGTAATACGAATCAATGTTTCCAGGGACCGGGATTAATGTGGTGGTGTGGGGCAATTCTTGTGCGCGCACCGGATTCGGCGATTCAGCCGATTCCTGATCTCTGATTCAATTCAGTGGCTTGGACAGCGTAAGCGAGTGAGGATTTAAATCACTTGTCAGTGCGAATCATGTTCTGTTAACCATTCGTGATTAACGTTACCAAGCCAAAAGTTGACAGATTGCCTGTCTGAAGCAGCGGGCTGGCGGGACGTTGAGATGGCAGCTGCCGAGATCGTCCGGCGTGGGCAAGGTGGGGAATACACATGCGCGTATTATTGATCGAAGACGACAGCGCCACCGCGCAAAGCATTGAACTGATGCTGAAGTCGGAGAATTTCAACGTCTATACGACTGACCTGGGTGAAGAGGGTGTCGATCTTGGCAAGCTCTATGACTACGACATCATATTGCTCGATTTGAATTTGCCGGACATGTCCGGTTACGAGGTTCTGCGCACGTTACGTGTTGCAAAGGTCAAAACGCCGATCCTGATCCTGTCCGGGCTCGCCGGCATCGAGGACAAGGTGAAGGGCCTTGGTTTCGGAGCCGACGATTATTTGACCAAGCCGTTCCACAAGGACGAATTGGTTGCGCGGATTCACGCCATCGTCCGCCGGTCCAAGGGCCACGCCCAGTCGGTCATCACAACCGGCGACCTTGTCGTCAATCTCGATCAGAAGACTGTCGAAGTGGGCGGCGCGCGCGTGCATCTGACGGGCAAGGAATACCAGATGCTCGAGCTGCTTTCCTTGCGCAAGGGCACGACCTTGACCAAGGAAATGTTCCTCAACCACTTGTACGGCGGCATGGATGAGCCAGAGCTGAAAATCATAGACGTGTTTATCTGCAAGCTGCGCAAGAAACTTGCAAATGCCAGTCAGGGACAGAATTACATCGAAACTGTCTGGGGCCGCGGTTACGTATTGCGCGAACCGTCTGTCACGGACGAACGGGTTAGCGCCTAATCGCCCAAATCCTGAGATCCATGAAAAGCTCCGCATTCCGCGGAGCTTTTTTGTTGCGCTGGGCAAATTAGCGGATTGTTCAGATAGCTTCCCGGGTGCTGCCGTCCGCAGCAGAGTCGCTGGAATCGGCCTGGGCTGACCGCTTTTGCAGGATTGCCGGAAATCCCGGCACATTGTGATAGCCACGGCCCTGGGCAATGTTGGCTTCGCTTGCGCCGATAATCAGAAAGCCGCCATTGCTCAGCCGCCGATTGATATTGTCGAGAGCTTGCCGCCGCGTTTGGGTATCGAAATACATCAGAACATTGCGGCACAGGATCAGGTCGTATGGCTCATCGGATCGTCCGGCGTTGATCACGTTGCCGATCCTGTAGTCGACAGCGGCGCGCATGGCCGCGTTAATCCGCCATATACCGTTGTGGTGCTCGAAATAGTTCAGCAGATTGGCGACTGGCAGGCCGCGCTGCACCTCGAACTGGTTGTAGTTTCCGGCAATCGCTTGATCGAGAGCCCTTTGGCATACATCGCTCGCTACAAGGTCAACGCGCCATCCGCGTAGATGCGGCGCCATTTCGTCCAGGATCATGGCAAGCGAATAGGGTTCCTGGCCGGACGAACAGGCGGCTGACCAGATGCGCAGGCTTTGCTTGTCCTGGTTGCGGATGACCAGCGCAGGTAGCACGCGTTCACGGATCTGCTTGAATTGTGCGGTGTCACGGAAGAAAAATGTTTCGCCGGTCATCATCGCATCAACTACAGCGGTTGAAATTTCCGGCGTACGGCCGGCAGCAGCAGCAGCCTCAACAAGCGCGTTCAGGTTGGGGAGGTTGAATCCTTTCAACAGCGGCATTAACCGCGACTCAGCCAGATATTGATTGTCGGCAGTGATTGTCACACCGGTCGCTTCCAGGACCAGGGCGCGTAGTGCTTTGAACCAGGCGGCGGTCATCGGATGAACTCCCCGCGCCGGAACATAGGTTTGAGCCGCTGCGCGATTTCCTCGGGCGGGGATATCTGGCAGGCAATACCGCTCCGGACAACCGCCCCTGGCATGCCCCATACCGCGCTACTCTCCTGGTCTTGCACGAGTATCTGACCGCCGGCTGCTGCAACGGCCTGGCAACCGCGCAGTCCATCAACACCCATGCCGCTCAGGACAATGGCGACGAGACCGGGGCCATAGGTGTCCGATGCAGACTCGAACAGGACGTCGGCCGACGGCCTGCAGTGATTTACCGGCGCGCTGTCATCATGCAACGTCATGACGCGGTGACCTGGGTTTGCGATCTTGAGATGGGCGTTTCCCGCAGCCAGATATATGTGCCCCGGCTCAACCATCGCGCCGTGGTGGGAGGGGCTGATCGGCATCTGCGTCTTGCGTTGCAATTGCGTTGCAACTACGTCGGCAAATCCGTCGGGCATGTGCAATACGATAAAAATAGGTACAGTCGCGCGCACGCCGCTTAACTTGCCGAGCAGGTTGTGAATGGCCTGAAGCCCGCCCGTCGATGCGGCGATCACGATCGCACGTTTGCCAGCGCGTTCGCTGTCACCATGTTGGGCATGCATATCCATCAAGCGGGCCTTGGAGTAAAAGGGCGACGGCGCAACAATCGACGATAATCAGCACATGCCGATTTGTTCGAATTTCGAACGAATGATTCCGCTGTCGAATGGCTTCATGATGTATTCGTCGGCGCCCGAATGCATAGCCCGCGCAATGTGGGCGATATCATTCTCGGTGGTGCAGAATACAACCTTTGGCAGATCGCCTTTCTCCATGCGCCGCAGCTCCTTCAGGAACTCATATCCGTCCATGACCGGCATATTCCAGTCCAGCAGGACTGCGTCCGGCATTCTCAACGCGCATACTTCCAGCGTCTTTTGACCGTTTTCGGCCTCCAGCGTTTCCATGTTCATGTTTTCCAGAATACGCTTGGCGACCTTCCGAATGACCGATGAGTCATCAACTATGAGTACTTTTTTCATCATGCCCTCCAAATGGACGATGGGAATGTTTTGGGTTGTTACGGGTTCAATAAATGCGATTGATTGGTACTGACTCTTAATTGCAACGCGATGCGCCGGTGATTGGGTTGTGCGATTGCCGCGAGCGGCGCGTCAGGAAGGCGCCGGGTCGTGAATTGCGGCGCGGCCGGCCGGCGCCGTGGCGAGAGATGCCAACATTGAATCAACGTCCAGGATTGGCAACAGGCTGCTTTCCAGCTTGTACGTCGGCAGGGGAGCTGCCGTGGTTTGCCCATCGGCGCCCGCGGGAATGATGACGCGCGCTGCTTCGTCGATATCGAGGATGTCCCCCGCCTTGGCTACGATCAGTCCAAAAGCTTCGTCGTTGTGCTCGATGCCGACCATCAGGTATCCGCCGCTGCCGTCGACCGGCTCAAGACCAAGGTAATGGGTCAGGTGGATGACGGTCAGGACTTCTCCACGAACATTGACCAGTCCAGCGATGGACGGTGGCGAAAGCGGCACTTCCGAGATCGCGTCAACGCGGAACACGGTACGAACCGTTTCAATCGGAATTCCATACCAGGCGCCGCCGACCTTGATCGTGAAGACGCGCCGCAAGCGCGCTGCTTTCTTCGCAGCTGGCGGGTTGATGCGAGCCGGACCGCCGGGGTGGCGCTGAGCGATGCCGCCGCTTGTTGCGCACTCATCATGCTGCGGTCTCCGTATTCATTCGCGATTCGATGGCCGACTGCCGGAACGCGCTCGCCGTAAGATTGTCCTGGAGCAGCGAAACAAGAAGCTTGCGATCGAATTTCCCAACCACGCTCAACATGCCGGCACGGTTGGCAGTGTCCTGTACTTCGTCGCCTGCATAGGCGTCCATGGCGATGATCGGCGTGTCCAGATAGGCGGGAATTTCGCGGATCATGTGGGTCAACTCGTAGCCATTGACGTCGGGCATATCCACGTCGGTCAGGATGGCATCGAATTGACCGCCGCGGCGTATGGCAGCCATGGCTGCCTCCGCCGATTCAGCCGTGTTAACCTCATATCCGGCAGCGGCAATGATTGGCGCAAGCATGTCGCGGAAGAACAGTTTGTCGTCGACAAGCAGTACCCGGAAGCGATGGGCGTGCTTGCGGGCGAACTCGTCGGGCCGGGCCGATTCCATGAAGTGGGTAAGGTCCATGATCTCGGTTACCTCGCCGTTCATCGTCGTGGTGCCGATAATGGCTGGTGTGCGTCCGGCGATGTCGATTTCCAGACTGTGTTCGATCGTATCGATGATCTCGGTAACGACCAGTCCCATCGGTTCACCGGCAACCCCAATGATCAGAACCGGCCAGGTCTGACGTTCCGGATCGTCGCCTGCCAGAACGATGACCGGCATCAGCTGGCCGCTATGGCGAAGGAACTTCTGACCGTCGCTGTCAACGATATCGGATGCCTTGACCTCTTCGATGCGCGATACGAGCGACAACGGCAATGCCTTCTGCACCTTTCCCTGCGCCCGGAACAGGATGAAATTGGTTGCATCCTTTCTGTAAGGGTCGGCCTGACCGTCCACATCGACGGAATGCTGATTGCTGGAATCCAGACCGATCGCAGCCGCCAGTCCGACCGGGTCGACGATTAGCACCACCGAGCCGTCACCCAGAATGGTGTTGCCGGCAAAGATATTGAGATGCGAGAGCGGCGAACTCAGCGGCTTGATGACGATTTCCTGGACATCGGCCAGCTGGTCAACGGCGATTGCAAAGTTGGACGTTCCAAGCCTGGTGACAATGACAAGACGTTCGCTGTCGTCCGCCGGTTGCACCTTGCAAATGCTTGCCAGATCGGCGACCGGCATGACCTGGTCGCGCAGGCGCAGTGTTTTTTGTCCCTGGACCACAGACAGGCGGCTCTTGTCGCCATCATGGCAGGAAACAGCTTCCACTACCGAATCCTGCGGGATGGCGAAGCGATGGTTGCCGACCGAAAAAATCAACGCCGGGATAATCGCGAGCGTTAACGGTACTTTCAGGGTGACCGTGGTGCCCTGGCCGGCGACGGTTGTCAGGGACACGGTACCGCCGATGGATTCGATATTCTCGCGCACAACGTCCATGCCAAAGCCGCGGCCGGAGACATGGGTAACCTTGTTGGCGGTCGAAAACCCAGGTGCGAAGATGCACCGGCACAATTCGTCATTGGTCATGACTGCAAGCCGGTTGTCGTCAGCCAGTCCCAGCGCCGCGGCCTTATCCCGGATACGATTGACATCGATACCCGATCCGTCATCGGCAATCTGGATGGAGATCAAGCCGGCATCCTACGCTGCCGTGATACGGATCGTGCCGGCTGGCGGCTTGTTTCGGGCGGCGCGTTCCTGCGGGGTTTCGATTCCATGATCAACGCAATTGCGCACGAGGTGCATCAGGGGATCGCGTATCAATTCGATGAGTTGCCGATCCAGCTCGGTATCCGATCCCTCGATGATCAACTTGACCTGTTTTTGCAGGTCATGGCTCAATTCGCGGATTATGCGCGGAATACTGGCGAACAGCCTGTCTATGGGCTGCATGCGCGCCTGCATAATGCTGTCCTGCAAGTCTGTCGTGATCGCGGAAAGACGTTGCAGCGGGCCGCTGATGGCGGTTTCGGTTCCCTTGCTGGAAAGATCGATCAACTGGTTGCGGGTAAGCACCAGTTCCGAGACGAGCCGCATGATCCGCTCGAGCGTATCAATCGTAACCCGTATCGAACCATTGTCGCGGGTCGTAAAGGAATGCTGCGGCTTGGGGTCTTTTGCGCGGAGCTGCGCTTCGGGCTTCGCCGTTTCGCTCCTGCTTTCCCCTGCGGAACCGGTTCGCGCCGCCGGCAAACGTTCGGATGGCGCGGGTTCGTGCCCGGCGAGATCGTCTTCTGCCGGAACCGGAAGCGGCGGCGTTGGTTCGCTGGCCGCGGCAATTGCGCTTTCGCTATCTTGCTGGACAGCGTTTTCCAGCCGGTCAATCAGGATATCGTCCGAGCCCTCGGGTTCTTGTCCATCTTGCGAAAGCGCGGAGAGAATTTCCTGAACAGCGTCAACGGTTTGCAGGATCAGGTCGACTTCGTCGGCGCTGGCGCGTCCGGCGTCGCGCGTCTTCGAGAGCAGGGTTTCAGCGGCGTGTGTCAGCTTTTCCAGGCGCGACAGGTCCAGAAACCCACTGGTGCCTTTCAGCGTGTGTATAAGCCGGAAAATGCTGGAAATGCATTCAGAGTCGGAGGGATCGTTCTCAAATTGCACGATCTGGCGTTCGACCTGGTCGAGTTGGTCGTTTGCCTCCGCCAGAAAGTCACTGAGTAATTCTTCCATAATCCGCCTGCTAAAGCATCGCGCGAAACAAGGTGCCGGTTTTCGCGTGGAACAACGCTTTATTCTTGAAATCGAACGGTTTTCGCGCTTCAGAAAGCGTATTGAAAATCGCGCCGATCAAACGCGGAAGCGCCATGCTTTCCGCGTCCGGAATTATGGTACCAAAACAGTTAAAGGAGCCTTGCGGCGGCTCTGTCAGGCAGCGTTTTGGCTGTCCTGCCTGGCGGCGCCGGATGCCGCGGGCCGGCAGGAAATCGTGATCCCCTCAGAGCCGCCGTCGATGCCGACAACCATGGCGCAATCGCGGGCGACCAGACCAGTAAAATAGGCTTGTATGCCGTGGGCATCGATGCTGCCGCTCTCGGCTTCGCCGCTCAGCAGTTCGCGGGTGCCACTGGCCACGCGTACGGCCTTTTCGCTGGAAACGACCACTTTGAGGCTGGTGTCTTCCTCGCCACCTTCGATCGCCACATCAATATGTCCGCCGCGCGGTATCGATGCGGCCGCTATCAGGCACATGTTCAAAAGGATCTTGACTTTGTTCTTGGCCAAAAGCATGCGCGGCGCATTCCACGTGATTTCGGTGCGGGCGTCCTGCAGCAGGTTGCGGGCGACCTGCTCGGCATCGCCGGTATCAATTGCAGCGCCCGCCGATCCGGCTGCACCAAACGCGATCCGGCAGTACTGCAATTTCGCGGAAGCGGTTGCAGCGCTCCGTTTGATCAGGCCGAGGGCCTCTTCACGCATTGCCGGGTCTTTTTCCTCGTCCAGCAGTTCCAGTCCGTTGACGATCGCGCCTACCGGACTGATCACGTCGTGACAGACGCGTGAGCAAAGAAGTGCGGCGAGGTCCAGCGAATCCAGATTTACGTGCGGCATGCTAATTCCTGTCGTTACGTGTGAACCGGTCGAATCTCAAGACTCAGGTGAGGCCACTGGCACGGTACGTGAAGTGTCTACGCATACGCTTCGCGGCGCCGGTGTAAAAACAATTCCGCGCGGTCGAAGTCGTGGGCGCGTGAAGAGCCGCGCGCGGCGCGATCCAGTGTTGAGATGACGCAGATTGCGAATCATCGAATCGCACTTTCATTCCATAGTTAGACGTGATCCGCCGGATTGGAAAGTAGTGAGCCCCGCCACCATTAATCGCAATGCCTTGTTAACGAAACCTTAAAGCCAAGCTAATGGCAAAACCAAATTACAATCCTGTGTCGCGCCAGGCCGCGAAGCCCGGAAAGCCGGGGGCGATCGGGCCCGGCGTAGCGCCGCGGGTAAACCGAACGTTAACCATGGTGTCGGAGTGTGCATGTTGGGCACATGCCTTGACCTGAGGCCGGGACATTGCCACGGCATGGACAATTTTTGCAGCCAGTCTCGGATCACTGGCGGGTTGATGCGATTCGCGATGGCCGGGCGCGCCGGGCAGACGCTGATCCTGGAGGGTAATTCGATGGACGGAACGAACCTTGCCAAAAACGTCATGCGTGGCGTTGAAGAACGGGGATCAGTTGAAGGAACGGATGCATCGGCTGGCGGCGACAGCGGTGCAATTACCCGGCGTCAGGCGATCGCCGGGATTTCCGCCGTAATAGCAGGAACTGGTCTGCCTGCGGTGCCGGCGCTGGCGCGCCAACCGCGGCCGCAGCGATTTTCGACCAGGCAATTGGTCGACAGCGGGCACAAGTTTTTCGGAACCATCTCGCGCGGCCTGGCGCAGGTCGTCGAGGAGGCGAGCCGCCGCTGGGGTCAGCCCAACGCCTATATTCTCGGGCAAGAGGCGTCGGGCGCATTCATCGCCGGCGCACGCTATGGCGAAGGCATGATGTACACCCGTAACGCAGGCGATCGCCGGGTCTACTGGCAGGGCCCGTCGATCGGTTTCGATGCCGGCGCCGACGGTGCGCGCACCATGATGCTCGTTTACAATTTGCCATCGACCCGCTGGATATACCGGCGTTTTGGTGGAGTGGATGGATCGGCCTATTTCATCGGCGGGTTCGGATTTACAGCGCTTACCGCGGATCGGGTGGTTGTAGTGCCCATCCGCTCGGGGATCGGCGCGCGACTCGGGATCAATCTGGGCTATCTGAAGTTTACGCCGCGATCGACGTGGAATCCGTTCTGATCACTATTGGGTTTGTTTGCGGCCGCGCCTTGGCGCTGAAGCGCCTCCCGCTTTGCTTTTGTGACGCCCGCGTGGCATTCTGCGCTATTGTAGGTGTTTCTGGGAACGGTTTTCCGCCGCTTCATTCCGGAGCCTGGCGGTTCGATATGGTTCGAGCATAAAGTTGGCCATCAGGCGTGGTTGAAACCATAATGATATTCGCGTTGGGCTTCCTGTGCGCTGGAATGCTCACGCTGTTTTTCCTGCCGGTATTCTGGCGGCGGGCGATGCGGCTTTCCGCGCGCAAGCTCGAATTGCAGATGCCTCTGTCGATGTCCGAGATCGTTGCCGAGCGTGACCAGCTGCGTGCGGAATTCGCAGCCGAACGCCGCAAGCTGGAGCAGACGAGCGAGAAGCTGTCCGCCAGCCTGGCCCGCGGCCGCGCCGAATTGGGCGAACGATCCAAGCGGATCGCCGCACAGCAAAGCGATCTGGAAAACATGCGGCGCGATCTGGAAGCCGCGGCGGCGGAGATCGACAGCCTGAATCAGGAGCTGGCATCGGTGGAACTCGAGCGAGCAGCGATCGAGAAGACCCATTACGATGCGGCCGGCTTGCTGGAGCGCCGCAGCGCCGAATTGCTGCAACTGACCCGCGATCACCGGGACCTGAACGATGTCAGCGACGACCAGCGAACCACGATTGCAGGGCTCGAAACCCGGGCGGCGACGGTAGAGATGAAACTCGACGTTACAGAGGACGAACTAACAAAGACCAGAAAAGCCCTGAATGAAAAGATTTCCCTTGCGCAATTCATGGAGCGGGAACGCGATCAGTTCCGGGCCGACGCGGTTGCGGCGCGCGAGCGGCGCGAGGCCTTGCTGGAGAACATCGCCGACCAGCAGCAATTGGTGGAAAAACTTGACGCGGAATTGCGCAACCTTCGGAGGGAAGGAACGCGCCTGACGGAAACGATCAACCATCAGGATGATCGACTGGCTGACGCGCGGGCGCTGGAGGAGCGTTTACGCGCCGATATCAACACACAGGCGCGCTCGCTGGAGCAATTCAAGCAACAGATGGCGGAACGCGAGGAAGCGCACAAGTCGGCCCAGATCATGCTGCAAGGTGCGCTTGATGCGGCGCGCCGGGACAACCAGGCGTTGCGGTCGGAAATCAATGCCTTGCGGCGCGACGGCACAGCCAGCGGAGTGGCGGGTCTGGCGGTGGCAGGAGTAGCGCAGGTACCGGCCAATGCAGACAGCGCGAAACCGGCCGCGAGGGCAGCTGGCGCCAGACAGTATTCGAATGGCCAGGCGGAGCGTGAAACGGCTGGCGCTGCATCGCGAGCCGATGACAGCGAAACGGCTGCGATCCGCCGGATGATAACCGAGTTTGGATCCGACATTATCCAGGCGTCGGCGGTGCTGGACAAAGCCGCGGGTCAGAATTCAGGCGATGAGCGCCTCGCCGGTGGTCGGTCCGATGCGTTGCAATCGAAAGTCCGTGAATTGCAGCAAAAGCTGGCGGCGCTGACTGTGCAACAATCACACCGATGATGCGGTTTGCGCCGGCCGGGAAAATTGTGCATGACGCGGCGCGCCGGTTTTGCTATGGAAGCGGCCTTGCCTGCGCGGCAGCCGCGCTCCCTTCGTCTAGCGGTCCAGGACGTCGCCCTCTCACGGCGAAAACAGGGGTTCGAGTCCCCTAGGGAGCGCCATCGTAATTCTTATCATGCTGTTTTTCCTTTCATTTCGGGAATTTCCCCAAACTCAATGACGTTGGTTTGGGAAACTTTGTTCGCGCTATACCCTTCGAGCGCGTTTATAGCGTCGTTTGCCAGACGTTCCTGATCGGCATCACGCGTGTAGCGTTCTGCCCGACATCAGCGCCTATGGGACAGTTCAGGGTGATTGCGTAAGGGAGGATTTCTGGCTCATCGTAACCGCAAGGAGTGGAGATGAGACAGAAATCCGTGAACGCGAAAGAAGCTGTCGAAGAATTGTGGAACCGGCTGAAACTCGATGTCATGATCCACGCTGCTTCAAAGCCGGGTTTGGAAACAAGCCGCCAGCGCGAAGCTATCTGATATCCGTTCCCTTCCCGCAAGCAACGGTTGCAGTTTTCACCCGATTTAACCCGCTTCCTGCCCGCGCACGCTGACTGGAAGTAGCGGTGCGTCCAAATCGCCCGCCGCTGCAGCGCTGTTTCGCAATGGGCTAAAGCGCCGGCACCGGCCTGGGTTTGCCATCGTCGCCGACGGCAACGAATATGAACAAGGCGTCTGTCACCTTGTCCCTGTGCGTGGTCTGAAAGCGCTGGGCCCAGGCTTCAATGCGGATTTTCATGGACGAGCGGCCCGTGCTTTCGATCGCCGTGTAAATTTCCAATACGTCGCCCACTTTCATTGGTGCAATGAACGTCATGGAATCCACTTTAACGGTTACGACGCGTCCCTTTGCGCGTTCCACCCCGGCTATCCCGCCGGCCTGATCCATATGGGCCATCACCCAGCCGCCGAATATGTCGCCGTTGGCGTTGGTGTCGGATGGCATGGCGATAGTGCGTACGGTCAACGTGCCGTGCGGGTGGTCGGAAGTGTCAGACATATCAAGCCCCGGTCGGTCGGATGGGTTTGCGGCGCTGCAACTGCACCGCCATGGCGGATGGGGCATGGGTCGTCAACCCGGGCGTGCCGGAGCGGCGTCCCGCCTTCGCGATCAACAATTGCCAGGTAATATAATACCATATAGTATGGTATTATATGGAGTTACCCCATGAACTACTGGTTTCTCGCTGCATCGTTCGCAGCAATTGCGACTTTTGCCTTTCACACCGTCGTTGGCGGGCGTTTTGTCGCCCGGCCGCTTCTGGCTGCTGAAGATGTGGGCAAAGTGGCACGATATACCGCCTATTACTGCTGGCACCTGGTCTCCATCCTGCTGGCCGGCCTGACCCTGGCCCTGCTGCGCGCCGGGTTGTTTTCCGGCGGGCGGGAACTCGCCGCGGCGGCTGTGACGTTCTCGCTTTGCGCCACGGTCTGGAGCGTGGCGATGATCCAGCGAAACAATCTCGGGTGGGTCAGGTTTCTGCAATGGATGTT
>CAZTMN010000088.1:0-15446 GCA_964615275.1 uncultured Beijerinckia sp.
GATCCTCTCAAACCAGATACCCGCTCGTGTGCCAAATCATCTGATGACGGACACGTTAATGAGAAGCGGTGCGGCCGGGCGAGATTATCAACCCCGGAGGCGCAAATCCGAAAACGGGTTTGGTTTTTCGTCTGGATCAACGTTCGCGCAGATGGATACACATGAACGCACGAAAGCTGGTCGATTTCAGGATGTGGAGCAATTTTGTTCGCGAAAAACCGATCTGCTTTCCGCGCGATGCTTCAGAAGCGGACCTGCCCGTCCAGGATGGCATAGCCCCCGCCGCCGTTCTTGCGGTCGCTCACATAACCGCCAGATACGCCGAACTGCAGCGTGCCTACCTTGAAGCCGGTCATATGCGCGCCGAACCGCCATTGCCCGTAAAAGGAGTCACCAAGAAACAGCATTTCCGGACCCAGAAAAACATTGCCGAAGAACGCCATGCCGGCCTTCAACCGGGCGTAATAGGCGCTGTGGTTGGTTGAATAGGTGAAATTTCCGGACACCATCGTGTAGGGCGTCGGATTGGAAAAAACATCTAGCGCCATTTTGAACCCGAACGCGGTTCCGGTGACCGTGTTGTTGGGATCGGGTTTCGAAATTGTGCGGTTCTGGAACTCAGCGCCACCGAAAATTCCAACCGACGTGCCTGGCATGACCCATTCGTAGCCGCCCAGAAACGATGCGGAGGTCTCGTTTCCGGTGACGGAGCCGACGCCTGCGGCGGACGCAATATATTTATATGAACCCACAAGCCCGCCGATCCGCATTCGCATTCCGGTCTGCTTGATTCCCGTAAACGGTGCAATGGTCCCGATGATGCTGACATGGACGGCATTCTGGCTGGTCGCTGCAACCGAACCGTCGATAGAAACGCCAAAATCCCGATTCATCTTGCGGGAACTGCTTGCTGCACCGGTATACCAGTCGGCCGCATGACTTGCCGGCAAAACCGCAAGAAACATTGCCGCCAGACACGGGATTAGTCCAATACGCATCACACGCGTTCCTTTTACAGACTGCGATCCAATGCCTCGAGCAGAGGTATTCACGGGAATGGATCGTCACGTCCTCATTATTGTCTGTGTACGGGCCGTGCCTGCCGGTTTCCGGTTTGCGCGGCTCGTAACGGCCGGATGTCCGCACCCGGCGATATCTGAAATTCTTGGTTGAGAAGGATTACACGCAGGTTAAATGCAAATGGTTACGGGGTATTATGTTTAATGAATTGTATACAATTTTAGCATTGCCGGGCCGCGTGTCCGGCATCGGCAATTGGCCGGGAACAAATACACTTTCACCAAGGCACACAAGCGGCCAGTCAATGGGCGAGAAGCGGCCGGCAATACGTTTTCTCTTGCCGCTACACTTCTATGACCACGTAATCGTCCGCGATATGCACCGGGTAGGTGTCCGCCACGTAGGGGCCTTTGACCGGTCCGCTTTCATATTCGACTATATCTGCGCCCTTTGCGACCGACGCCGGGAATGACCGCGCGCGCATCGTTTCAGGATCACAATAGGACTGTCCCGTGCGGATATCGAATTCCCAGCCGTGCCAGGGGCATTTTATGAATTCACCCGGCCGTTCAATTGCATATTCTCCCGGCGCATTCGAACGGGCGAGACCGGACAATTTACCCTTGCACAAGGATCCGAATTCATGCGGGCAGATATCGCCCAGCGCAAAGAATTCGCCGTCAAGATTGAACAGGGCAATGGTGCGCCGGCCAATAGTAACCCGCATGCGCTCGCCCGGGGCAACATCATCGATGCGGGCAACGACGTGGCGCGACTTTCCCGCCGGTGGCTTATGATTGTCGCTGTCGTTTTTTCTGGATCGTTCGGCCATGGATATACCGGCTCACAAGTTGTACAACGCTTTCGCGTTGCCGGAAAAAATCTGCTGCGCCAGGTCCGGCGCCAACCCGAGTTTGCCAAGCACGAAGCGCGGATCGTCAAAGTCCCAGTGGGGATAATCCGTCGAGAACATAATGCGATCGATCCCGATGTCCTGAAAGATCGCCGCCAGATCCTGTGGACGCTCGGGTTCATCCAATGGCTGGGTGGTGAACCAGATGTGCCTGGAAACATATTCCGATGGCGGGCGCTTGATATGCGGCAATTCCGAGCGGAACTTCTGCCAGTGTTTGTCGAGCCGCCAGCGCAATGCCTGTGCCCAGACTATGCCGCCTTCCACCAACACAATGCGTAGTTCCGGAAAACGTTCGAACACGCCCTCAAATACCAGGCTGGTGATCAGCGATTGCATGCCCTGGACGTTTGAGTGGTGCTCCTCGATATAATAGGAAGGAAAACCGCTTGCCGTGGACGCAAAACCATTGATCCCGCTGACATGCAGCGCGATCGGCAGGTTGCATTCGACGGCGGCCTGATAAATCGGCCAATAGCGTTTGCGGCCCAGGGGCTCCAACGAGCGGGGCGGCACCATGATCTGGACAAAACTGGCGTCGCCCGCCCGCTTCTCAATTTCCGCAACAGCCGCACCGGCATCTTCCTGCGGTATCACGATGGACGCGCGCAACCGCTCGTCGCGGGATGTCCAGTATGCAACTTGCCAGTCATTAACCGCGCTGGACAGGGCGGCGCCAAATTCCAGATTGCGTTGATTGCCAGGCCCGCGGTTCAACGGCATCAGCATGCCATATTCGACATTGTTGGCGTCGAGATGCTGCTCGCTCATAAACGCCAGATCGGAACCGGGCGGACCCTTCGGCGGATAGGCATCGTGGCGGGCGACATCCGGAGCTATCCGCGGGTGCGATAACGTATTGGCCAGCGCCTGCCGGTAAAACCCGCCCCAGGTTTCCACGTATTCTCGCCATTGCACCGGAAGAAACTGGGTAATCTCGCCGGGCGTTTGCGCCAGCGGATGGATGTCGCAGTCGATGACCGAAAGCTTCTGGTTGCTGCGCGTTGTCCGGCTCGCGTCCGGGCGAGTGTCCAGTGTCATGCTCATGGTATCGCGTCCTCCTGTTCCACAGCGTGGAGTCGTGCGTAAGTGGCAAGCGGATTATCGAACAGGATCGGGCGCGCCAGCGACGAATCGCCGGAAAGCGGAAAAGCGTCGGCCCCATCAAAATGCCAATGCGGAAAATCCGTAGCAAACAGCAGCATTTCGTCGGTTCCCATCTGGTCGCACCAATGCCGCAATCCGTCCGCCATGTCAGGCGCGTCGAAGGGCTGCACGGTCAGGCGAACATGTTCGCGGACAATGTCAGCGGGAAAGCGTTCCACCCAGGGTATCTCCGGCCGCACGCCGCGCCAGGTCTTGTTGAAGCGCCACAGGCAAGCCGGCAGCCAGGTAACGCCCGACTCGAGAAATACCACTTTCAAATCCGGAAATTTCTGGAAGACGCCTTCCGATACCAGGCTCAGGGTTTGACTTTCGAAAGCAAATGACTGCGCCACATAATCTTCAGCCTGATAGGAACCGAAAGACGTCGCCAGCGGATGGTGATAAAGCGAACCGGCGTGCACTCCGATTGTCAGCCCGTACCGCGCGGCAGCCTCGTACATCGGCCAGTGATAGCGCTGACCGAGCAATTCCTTGCCTCCAGCAAGCATCAGCACTTGCACGAAGCGCGTGTCCGGCGCCCAATGTTCGATTTCGGCAACGGCATGTTCAGGCGAATTCTGCGGCACGAGTATCGAAGCGCGCAGGCGCGGCTCCTTGTCCAACCATTCTTCCTTCACCCATTGATTGACCGCCCGGCACATGACGCCAGCCATGTCGGCGCTGTGCAGTGCGACGCCTCCGAAAATGCAATTGGCAATTGCGGCGCTGGTTCCAAAAGCATCCAGCGCGCCCTTCAGCAAGGGTAAATCGCTGCCCGGCCGGCCGGCGGAAGGACGCCAGTCCGGACGGGCTGAATGCGGCGCGCCAGGCGAATCGCCGGTCATCTCGAAACTCGTGCGATCAATCCCCCTCGACACGAAGGCATCGTACCAATAGGCGTCAAGATAAGGGAGCAAGACATCCGTGGACGGAACGGAAATGTGAATGTCGCAATCAATCGCGGGCGGCCCAAACAGGCTTGGAGTTTCGGCAGTCAGGGGCATGACAGTTCCCGGGCGCAACTTTGCAAGTTTAGCTGGATAGGATCATACTGCCACCCGTGCAGCCGTTGCAAACTGCAAATTCATCGCTCCCGCCTGCGCCAACTTCCGGGCGCGCGCGCGATGCCAATTGCAGCGGAGCAATTTCTTCAACAGCAAAAGGGAGCGCGCAGTGGTAGCCAGCCGGCGAGGGCAATCATACCATTTATACGGGGCGGCCCGCTCGGCCGCGTCCTACCGGGTGCGCATTGCTCTCAATCTCAAGCAAATCCCGTTTGCCGAAACACTTGTGGATCTGGCAAGTGGTGAACACCTGGAGGAGAGGTTCCGCGGCATCAATCCGCAAGGATTCGTGCCGGCGCTGATTACGCCGGACGGCGATGTGCTCACCCAATCGCTGGCGATCATCGACTTTCTCGAAGAAGCACACCCACAGATTGCGCTGCTGCCAGCCAACGCCGCGGAGCGAGCAAGAGTGCGCTCGCTGGCGCAAATCATCGCCTGTGACATCCACCCGGTAAACAACATGCGCGTACGCAACCATATACGCACATTGTTGCCAGCTGATCCGGACGCCGTCCCCAATTGGCTTGAAAAATGGAGCGCTGCGGGGTTTCAAGCGCTTGAAACGAGGCTCTCCAAAGAACCTGCGACCGGCCTGTTCTGCCACGGAGACAAGCCGGGTCTGGCGGATGCCTGCCTGATGCCACAGGCCTACAACGCAACGCTGACCGGATTTGACCTTGAACCGTATCCACGCGTGCGGGAAATCGTGGCCGCATGCGCGCCGCTGCCGGCGTTTCAGGCTTCCCATCTGGACCGGATCGGAGTTTAGGGATACCCTATTGCGTGGCAACCTGGCTGGCCAGCCACGATCTGACTTCCCCGGCAATTTCACCCGGCTTTTCGTTTTGCAACATGTGGGTCGTACCGGGAACGATCACATGGGGTATGCCGTACTCCCTTGCGGCGACCGGGCCGACAATCGCCGGCAGCATCGGGCGGCCATATTCGGGATCGGCGCCGATAATCAATGTTGGTTGATTGAGGCTGGCCAACGCCTCGTAGGAATCAAAATTGGCGTTGTCGTGGTAGATTTTCGCCTCATATTCTCCAGGACATGACAATTCGTAACCGCCAGCCGGATCATGCCGGGTGACTGCCTTGGCCATGTCCATGTGGGCGCCTTCAACCCAATCCCGGCCGATTTGGGCGCGGTAGTAAGCAACCAGTGCGGACAAATCGTCAAAATGTTCCGGCCGGTTGCGGGCAAATTCCGACAAGATGTCGTCTATCCGCTGACCGCCCGCGCGCAATTCGTTTCCTTCCGGGGCGATCAATGGCGGATCGAACAGGATCAGCGCATCCCATTTCGCCTGGTGGATCAAACTTGCCTTGATCGAAGCAATCGACGAAACGGAATGAAACAACCCGGCTGTGAAGCGCTTGCCGAAATTCTTCTCGACAGCAACCTGGACGGCCAGATGATCGCCGGCCATGGCCGTAACCGAATGGGTCTCGATTGGGCCCCTGGGATTGCGGCCGTGATTGCGCTGGTCGAATGTAACGACTTCAAATTCATCGAGAAGGAGCCGCCAAAAAACCTGGTAGCCGTCGATAGCAAAGCCATTGCCATGGCTGATCAACAGGCGCGGCTTGTCCGGGCGCTCATAGCGGCGCAAAATCAGGCCAGCGCCGCCTTCGATGGAAACTTCGACAATTTCTTCAGCAGGTAAATCAGGCATTCCAACTCCAAACCACCGGTCGCCACACCTGGTCACTCGCAGTGCATTGGCGGCCCGTGAATCCATTATTGCCGCCCTCGATGCGCGCCAAGTGAAGCGGGTATTCACCCCATCCTGCCGGAGTGTCAACCTGTCAAACCGGGCGGTGGGCAGGGTATTCTTAACCATGCCGATGCGCCGCATCTGCCATCTTCGAGCATGAATTGCCGGGATTCTGCTCTTGACCTATTCTTAAGGCAGTTCATGCCACATTGCGTCAGGAGCTGAGCTGACATGGCGGAACAAGCGGACGATGTAGACCAGGCAGTGCGTGATGCGCTGCGCGATGGCGCGATTGAAGTCCATTACCAGCCGCAATTGACTTCCGATGGAGAAACGTTGTCTGGCGTCGAAGCGCTCATACGATGGCGCGGTCCAGACGGCGAATACGTCAGTCCGGGCGAATTCATCCCCCTGGTTGAACAGCAGGCGGACACAATCGGTGCGCTTGGCAAATATGTATTGCGCCGCGCTTGCGCGGACGCCGTCCAATGGCAAAACCTGACGGTCGGCGTGAACGTGGCGCCGATACAGTTCACCGCGCCCGGATTTGTCAGCGACGTTGAGGAAATCGTTCTCGGCAGTGGCCTGGCGCCGGAGCGGCTGGAGCTGGAAATTCTTGAATCATCCTGGTTCAGCGAACCGGAGAAAGCGATCCAGGTCATCAAACAATTGCAAGCGCTGAATATCTCGATCGCGATGGACGATTTCGGCACCGGTTACGCCAGCCTGGGCGCACTGCTGCAATTACCCTTGAACAAACTCAAGATCGATCAATCCTTTGTCGTCAATTGCCACGAATTGCGCTCCGCGTCTATCGTCCATTCCATCGTTGCCCTTGCGCGCTCGATTGGTTTGAAAATAACGGCGGAAGGCGTCGAAACGCGTGAACAGCAACGATTTTTGCGAGCGGCCGGTTGCCATTATCTGCAAGGACATTACTTCTCACCCGCCGTTCCGGCCGAGGCTATAACCCGGATGCTTGAAGGCCCCGGATCTCAGATCCGGCGGGCCTGACCGCTATTATGCGGCGCAAGATCCCGCTCCGCGGCACTACCGCACGGCGTCTGGTTCTGTCACAATCGGCATATGCATGAATCCCGTCAGCGCAAACCGCCGCCGCCCATCCCGATATCGATTTTGACCGGATTTCTCGGCGCCGGAAAGACAACGCTCCTCAACGCTTTGCTGCGTGATCCAGAGCTTGAAGGCACGCTGGTGCTTATCAACGAGTTCGGCGAAATCGGCCTTGATCACCTGCTGGTCGAGACCATTGACCGCGACATGATGCTTCTGGAGTCCGGGTGCCTGTGCTGCACCATACGTGGCGAACTTGCCGACACGCTGGAGGATGTTCTGCGCCGCGTGGATAACGGGCGAATGGGCGCGTTTGACCGGATATTGATTGAGACCACCGGTCTCGCGGATCCGGCTCCGGTGATGCAGACAATCATGCAGCATCCTTATCTCTCGCTGCGGTTCTACCCGGAAACATTGATTACGATGGTGGACGCGATCAACGGTGCGCAAACACTTGACCGGCATCCCGAAGCAAAACGGCAAGTGGCGATGGCCGACAAGATCGTGCTCGCCAAGACCGACTTGATCGACACGGCCAACGAACGCGAAGGCCTGCCCCGATTGCGTGCGCGCTTACAGGCAATCAATCCTTTGGCGATGCTGCTTGACGCGCAGGCCGGTGAAGCGACGATTGCCAAACTGTTCTGCGGCAGTCCGTATGACCTGTCTGCGAAACCGGCTGCCGTGCGGGAATGGCTGCGCGAGGACGCCGTGGCGGCATCCAGCGGCCATCGGCATGACGGACATGAACATCACCACGCACACGATCCCAATCGCCATGACGCCCATGTCCGGGCCGCCTGCCTGCGTTCGGAAAATCCGCTTGATCCGGCACAGTTCGAAATGTTCATCGAAATGGTGCGCAAGGTGCATGGCCAGCACCTGCTGCGCGTTAAGGGAATTGTCGCGCTGGCCAACGATCCGGACAGGCCGCTGGTGATTCACGGCGTCCAACACATTTTTCACCCGCCAGCACGTCTTGATCGCTGGCCCGACACCGACCGGTCCAGCCGGATGGTCTGCATCCTGCATGATCTGGAGCCAGAATTCATACAGGGGCTTTGGGATGCCTTCACCGGCACGCCTGCGATCGACCAGCCGGACGATGCGAGCCTTCGTGCAAATCCGCTCAAGCCTGGAAATGCTGGGCTGCTGGCCTGAGTGACCGTTGTTTGCCACAACCCGGCACCGCGTCATGACAAAGCGTTTATTCAATTACCCTATTGTTTCAAAACGCATTTTATTGTCACTAGGAACTCGCGGAACGGGCTTTTCACGGGCTCGCCAGACCGAGCCCGGTCCCGATTCTACACGCCCTGATCATGGTCCAATTCTTGAATAAATCGCTCCGCAACCGCGGGCAGAATTGCGATTGTGCCATTCCGGCACGCCCGCTTCGCCAGCGATACGCAAATGGCCCAAACCGCATCACGCACGGGCCCGGAGTTTGCAGGAATGACCGCCGATTCTGGCACAAGGGCTTTCACGATTATCAATCCGGCTTCCGTCCGGAGGATTTCGGAAGCCAGTGCCGCGCCGATAGTTTCCGGCGCTGCATCAAACGCCAGCCGCACCGGTTGGATTGCCTCGGCAGGCGGGCTGGCGATTGAGTGCCTGAGCTGGGAAGAGGCAGCCCGACGAACCGAAGCGTGGCGCACCCTGGCGGCGCAGGCGCTGGAAGCAAACATATTCAACGAATCGGACTTTGCGCTTTCCGCGGCCCAGCACCTGCCGCAAGCTATCCGGCCGATGTTTCTGTTCGTCAGCCAAATCGAAACAGGCGGGATTTCCGGCTTGCCTGTCGCCATATTTGCCCTGGAGCAGCCGCGCGGGACGGGCATTTTCATAGACCGGCTGTGGTGTCCGCCGGAAATGCCGGTGGCCACTCCACTTATCCATCCGGAATACGGATTCGCTGCCCTCGACCTGCTGCAGGAATGGTTGGCGCGCGAATTTCCTTTAATGAATGGTGTCGTTTTGACGGGCCTTCCCGTTTCCGGCCCCTTCGCCGTACTGGTGCAATCGCATTCACAAGCCCGGAACCTGCAGACCTGCCAGTTCGATTTGCGCAGCCGCGCCGTGTTGAGCGTGGGTCCCGATTCGGCAAAACGTGTCACCGAATGGATCGGGCGCAAGCGCACCAAGGAAATGAGGCGCCTGTCCCGCCGGCTATCGGAAAAAGGAGCGCTGGAATTTGCTTCGGCCCGCAGCAGGGCTGACGCCAAGTCCGCAGCCGAACAATTCCTGGCGCTGGAAGCAAGAGGATGGAAGGGCAGGAACCAGACCGCGCTGCTGAGCGATCCTTCCCTGTCAACCTTCCTGAGAACGATGTCGCGGCGGCTTTCTTCGCGCGACAGCATAGAGATCGACACTTTGTCGGTTGGCGGTGAAGCGCTGGCGATCGGCATTGTATTGCGGTCCGGAGATGAAGCCTTCTTTTGGAAAACCGCATACAATGAAGACTTCGCGCAATATTCGCCGGGCGTGTTGTTGACGCTGCGCATGACGGCGCGGCTCCTCAACGATCCGGCCGTGCGGTTCGTCAATTCCTACGCCATCCCCAACCATCCGATGATCGATCGCATTTGGCCGGACCGGATCGGCATGATGGATCTCATGATCGCGATCCGGGGGCGAAGCGAAAGCCGGTACGTCGCGACGGCCACTGTCGAAGGGACCCGCCGCAAAGTGCGCGCGCTGGCGAAACGAGCCTATCACAGCTTCAAGCGCCAGGCGGCCTGAAACTGGCCGTCACCCGCGGTCGCGCAGGATGCGGCGAATGATCTTGCCCGTCGTCGTCATCGGCAATTCGTCGGCGAACTCGATTTCACGCGGATATTCATGGGCCGACAGGCGCTGGCGGACAAAGGCCTGGATCTCGCGCGCCAGGTCCTCACTGGCTTCGAAACCCTCTCTAAGGACAACAAAGGCCTTGACGATCTCGGTGCGCAGTTCATCGGGTTTGCCGACGGCCGCGGCGATGGCGATGGCGGGATGGGAGATCAGGCAATCTTCAATCTCTCCGGGACCGATGCGGAATCCGGACGAGGTTATGACATCGTCGTCACGTCCGACGAAGAAGAAATAGCCGTCATCATCGACGTACCCCTGGTCGCCGGTGGTCATCCAATCGCCGATGAATTTGTCCCGGGTCGCCTCCGGCCGATTCCAGTATCCAAGAAACATTATCGGATCCGGACGCGCCATGGCGATCTGACCGGTCTCTCCCGGACCACAAACCGAACCGTCCTCGCGAATGATCGCCACATCATGCCCGGGGACGGGTCGTCCCATCGCGCCCGGGCGATTGACTCCAATTGCCGCGCATGAGCCCAGAACCTGATTGCATTCGGTTTGCCCGTAGAATTCGTTGACGGTCAGACCGAGTTCACGGTTGCCCCATTCCAGAACCTCGGCGCCAAGCGACTCGCCGCCCGACGCAATGCTGCGCAGCGACAGATTGAACCGGTCGCGCGGCCGGTCCACCGCGCGCATCATTCGCAACGCCGTCGGCGGGATGAACGCACAGCGCACGCCCGTGCTGGCAATCAGGCCGTAAGCCGCCTCGGGATCGAAACGCTCATAGGCGTGGGCGACGACCGGCAAGCCGAAATACAGCCCCGGCAACAGGATATTCAGCAAGCCACCGGCCCAGGCCCAGTCGGCCGGGGTCCATAGCACGTCGCCCTGCCGGGGAAGAAAGTCATGGGTGTATTGCGTACCCGGCAGATGCCCGAGCAATACGCGGTGCGCATGCAAGGCTCCCTTCGGAGCGCCGGTCGTACCCGAGGTGTAGACCATCAAGGCTGGATCATCGGGACCGCTGTCCGCCGTCGTGAAGGTGTCCGGCGCACTGCTGACGAGGACCGGCAGATCCAGCGCAGCGCCAGAGGCTCCGTCGGTACTCAGTATGGTCTCGAAGCTGGCGGGCAAGGTCTCGATCTGTTCGACTTTTGCCAGCCCGGCGCCATTTGTTACCAGCAGCTTGATGCCTGCATCGCCAAGCCGGTACTCGATCGCATCGATCCCGAACAGCAATGCGAGCGGCACCGCGATTGCGCCCAGCTTGTAGATCGCCATGTGGAGGGCGGCGACATCAAGGCTTTGCGGCAGCAGAATGCCGACGCGGTCGCCGGTAACGATACCCTCCTGCGCCAGCACGTTCGCCAGGCGGTTGGCGTATTGCTGAAATTCCAGAAAGCTGACTGAACGTGTCGCGTCGCCTTTTACCTCGATGATTGCCGGGTTGGACGGCGTCTGCGCAGCCCACCGATCACAGCAAACACCGGCAATGTTGAAACGCCCGGGAATCCGCCAGGCGAATTTGCGGCGCAACTCATCATAGTCGCGGATGTCAGGAAGCATGGTGGTATCCTCGCGGCGCAGCAGAGCTGCGGCTTCTCGGCAGGACCTTCATCGTGAAGAGCATAGGCTGCTGGTACGCAAAAGCCGCTTCATAATGCATCGTGCATTGCCGCTTGTCTTGCCGATGCAATCCGGTCGGGAGAAAATGTTCACAGCTAATCCCAGTAAAAAGCCCCGCCTTGACGGCGGGGCAAATGACCTGTTGAGAACACATTCCGCGATCGCGGCTCAGATGCCCAGGGCTGCTTTCAATTCCCTGAGCTGATCAAGCTTTTCGGTGGCCTGCCGCTTTGCAGCGTCGGTTGTTGCGTCGGCAAGATCTTCCTCCGCATCCTTGATTTCCTGGGCGATACGGGCAGCGTCCAGTTCCTCAACTGGCAATGCCTGTTCAGCAAGAATCGTCAGGCCGCTGGCCGACACTTCCGCGAAGCCGCCGCGCACAAACAGGCGCATCTGACTCGAACCGTTCTCGTCTACAGCGACAATCCCCGGCTTCAACGTCGACATGACAGGCGCGTGGTCCTTGAACACCTGAAAGTCGCCTTCGGTGCCAGGAACGACAACCGATTCGACGTCGCCAGAAAACAACAACTTTTCCGGCGATACGAGTTCAAAAGTAAATGCGGCCATTCCTGTACTCCGGCTTCCGCGTGGACTTCGCAATCAAATAGCGACGGCAGCGCATCACCGCGCCGCCACGCATCATGCCGCTTCGGCGGCCAGACGCTGGGCTTTCTCGACTGCTTCCTCGATCGTGCCAACCATGTAGAAGGCAGCTTCCGGCAGGTGATCGTATTCGCCTTCGACCAGACCCTTGAAGCCCTTGATCGTATCTTCCAGACGCACCAGCTTGCCCGGCGATCCGGTAAACACCTCGGCAACGAAGAACGGCTGCGACAGGAAGCGCTCGATCTTGCGAGCCCGGCCAACCACCAGCTTGTCCTCTTCGGACAGTTCATCCATGCCCAGGATGGCGATGATGTCCTGCAGCGCCTTGTAACGCTGCAGGGTCGATTGCACGAGGCGCGCCACCTCGTAATGCTCCTCGCCGAGAATACGCGGGTCGAGAATACGGGAGGTGGAATCGAGCGGGTCAACCGCCGGATAAATGCCCTTTTCCGCAATCGAACGCGACAGAACGGTCGTTGCATCCAAGTGCGCGAAGGATGTTGCCGGCGCCGGATCGGTCAAGTCATCGGCCGGGACGTAAATCGCTTGAACCGAGGTAATTGAGCCCTTGTTTGTCGTCGTGATGCGTTCCTGCAAGGCGCCCATGTCGGTCGCCAGCGTCGGCTGATAACCAACCGCAGACGGGATACGGCCCAGCAGCGCGGACATTTCGGAACCGGCCTGGGTGAAGCGGAAAATGTTGTCGACGAAGAACAGCACGTCCTGACCCTGATCGCGGAAATGTTCCGCCACGGTCAGTCCGGTCAGAGCGACGCGAGCGCGGGCGCCCGGCGGTTCGTTCATCTGGCCATAAACCAAGGCGCACTTGGAGCCCTCGGTCGAACCATTGTTCTCTTTCGGGTTCTTGTTCACGCCGGATTCGATCATTTCATGGTAGAGATCGTTGCCCTCACGGGTACGTTCGCCAACACCGGCAAACACGGAATAACCACCGTGGGCGCGAGCGATGTTGTTGATCAGTTCCATGATGAGCACGGTCTTGCCAACGCCGGCGCCGCCAAACAGGCCGATCTTGCCGCCCTTGGAATAGGGAGCCAGCAGGTCAACCACCTTGATGCCGGTTTCCAGTACCTGCGATTCGGTCGACTGATCGACAAACTCAGGAGCTTGCTGGTGGATCGCGCGGGTTGTGTCGTAATTGATCGGACCGGCTTCATCGACAGGCTCGCCGATCACGTTGATGATGCGGCCCAGATTGCCGTCACCGACGGGCACAGCGATCGGCTGGCCCGTGTCCTTGACGTCCTGACCGCGGACGAGGCCTTCGGTGGAATCCATCGCGATGCAGCGCACCGACGACTCACCCAGGTGCTGGGCAACTTCCAGCACCAGCCGGGCGCCCTGGTTCGTGGTTTCCAGTCCGTTCAGAATTTCCGGGAGGTGACCGTCAAACTTGACGTCGACAACGGCGCCAATGACCTGGGTAATGCTTCCGTTTGACTGGTTTGCGGCGTCTGCCATTTCTAAGTCCTCACTCTTGTGAATGCCTAATCAAAGCGCTTCGGCGCCCGAGATAATTTCGATCAGTTCCTTGGTAATGATCGCCTGGCGCGTGCGATTGTAGACGATCGTCTGCTTGTCGATCATCTCACCTGCATTGCGTGTGGCGTTATCCATCGAAGTCATGCGCGCGCCTTGCTCGGAGGCGGCATTTTCCAGCAGCGCCCGGAATATCTGCACCGCGATATTTCGCGGCAACAGGGTTTCCAGAATCTCTTCTTCATCAGGCTCATAATCATAAACGGCCTGTGAAGCCTCGACGCCTTCCGGCACTTGCGCGGGAATGACCTGCTGATTGGTCGGAATTTGCGAAATCACCGACTGGAACTTGGAGAAGAACAGCGAAGCGACATCGAACTCACCTGCCTCGAACATCTCCAAGACCCGTCGTGCAATGGTATTGGCGTCATCAAAGCCGATGTTGCGGACGGAGCGCAGGTCGATGAGATCAACAATCAGCGATGCATACTGCCGGCGCAAAAGATCATAGCCCTTCTTGCCGATGCACAGGATCTTCACCGTCTTACCAGCGCCGCGAAGCCTTTCGGCATGCTCGCGGGCGAGACGCGCAATCGAGGAGTTGAAAGCGCCGCACAAGCCGCGCTCGGCCGTGCAGACGATGAGCAGATGCACGTCGTCCTTGCCGGTGCCGGCGAGCAATGGCGGCCCGCCCGCCGTCATACCGCCGGCGACATTGGCCAGGACCTTGTCCATGCGCTCGGCGTAAGGCCGTGCAGCCTCAGCCGCCGCCTGGGCACGGCGCAATTTTGCAGCCGAAACCATCTGCATCGCTTTTGTAATTTTCTGCGTCGCCTTGAACGAAGCGATCCGGTTACGCAGTTCCTTCAACGAAGCCATATCGTTTCCATATTTCGCAATTGCAGCGGCCCGTTACGGATCGCTGCAAGCACAGGAATTTCCGGCCGGTCCGCTTGTGACCCGCCGGAACCGGAATTAGCCGAATGCCTTGGAATATTCGTCCACGACGTCCTTCAGCTTCCCTTCCATCTCGGAGGACAGATCGCGGGTGTCGCGGATGTCATTCAGGATATCTTCGTGCTTGGACCGCAGCAGGGCCAGCAGTCCATCCTCGTAGGAACGGACCTGGGTGACCGGAAGACCGTCCAGATAACCGTTCACGCCTGCAAAAATAACGCAGACCTGCTCTTCCATTTTCAATGGCGAGAACTGCGGCTGCTTGAGCAATTCGGTCAGACGCCCGCCGCGGTTTAAGAGCCGCTGGGTCACCGCATCAAGGTCGGAACCGAACTGGGCGAAGGCGGCCATCTCGCGATATTGCGCCAATTCGCCCTTGATCTTGCCGGCCACTTTCTTGGTCGCCTTGGTCTGCGCCGACGAGCCAACGCGCGAAACCGACAGACCGACGTTCACTGCCGGGCGGATACCCTGATAGAACAGATCGGTTTCCAGGAAGATCTGGCCGTCGGTAATCGAGATCACGTTGGTCGGAATATAGGCTGACACGTCGTTGGCCTGGGTTTCGATAACCGGCAGGGCAGTCAACGATCCGTTGCCGGCATCGTCACCCATTTTCGCGGCCCGCTCCAGCAGACGTGAATGCAGGTAGAATACGTCGCCGGGATATGCCTCGCGGCCCGGAGGACGGCGCAGCAACAACGACATCTGCCGGTAGGCGACGGCCTGCTTCGACAGATCGTCATAGGTAATCACGGCGTGCATGCCGTTGTCGCGGAAATATTCACCCATGGTGCAGCCGGCGAATGGCGCAAGGAACTGCATGGGAGCCGGATCGGACGCGGTGGCGGCGACGATGATCGAATATTCCAGTGCGCCGCGCTCTTCCAGAGCCTTGACGAATTGCGCCACCGTCGAGCGCTTCTGCCCAACCGCGACATAGACGCAATACAGCTTCTGGGATTCGTCGTCGCCGTCGTTCAACGGCTTCTGGTTGAGGATGGTGTCGAG
>CAZTMN010000089.1:0-15246 GCA_964615275.1 uncultured Beijerinckia sp.
GGGTTCTACAACACCGACGAGATTGCGTTCGAATCGACGGAGGCGGATCGAGAAGAGATGGCGCGCTTTCGCGCCGACGTAGAGAATCGCGTCAACGTTGCAGAGCATACGGCGGCCGGCGGGCATAAGAATCCGCCGCGCGCGTACATGCTGAAACACTTGTCGTACGATGAGCCCGTGGAGGTGCAGCCGGTCGCAGAAGTCGGTGTTAATGAGTTAATGCCGGGCTGGGTGATCGACAACGATCCCGAGCAACGGCCGCTGGTGGCGCTGTCGTTCGACAAGGCCGGTAATTCTGCCCGGCGCATCCTCAAACGCTGGATGGACGAGGAAAACGAGGAAGCGGCAGCAAAGGTGGCGGCGGAGTAGGGGCCAAAGCTGCGGCTTGTTCCGGTTTGCATGACGCGACTGGCGAATACTGGTTCAAGAATGTTTCCGGCCGGTTTTGACTGACGCCAGTAATGAGTTGGTGCGGGCGTACTTCGGTGACCGGCCGTTTGCCGGTTTGAGTAATTCCACACATCGTTGTATTTGCGTGCCACAGGATGGCTGTCGGTTCGGCTTTCCGGATTAGGCGATGGATATCGTCTGGCCATCAACTTGTCCGAAATCCAAAATCAAAGATTTTGGTATCGGGTTGATGGAACTACAAACCGGTTTCCAGTTTTCCTGGAAATGCCATAGCCGGCGCGAAAGGACTTCATTGCCAGCCAAGCCTCCCGCCAGAAAGAAGCGCAAACAGGCAGCGGCGAAAAACGCCGCTCCAACTGCCATGGATAAGCATCCTGCTGCTGATTCATTGCCCTCGCGGGAAGATGTTCTGGCGTTCATTGCGCGCGAGCGGGCTCACGCTCGCGAACAAGGGCAGGGCGGACCGCTGAAAATAGGCAAGCGGGAAATCGCCCGTGCGTTCAACATCAAGGGCGGGCAGCGTATAGCCCTGAAACAATTGTTGCGGCAAATGCAGGATGAGGGCGCCATCGAGAAGCGCGGCAAGAGCCTGCACAAGGCGGGCCAACTGCCGCCGGTCGTACTTTGCGATATTACCGGGCGTGACGACGATGGCGAGCTCGTGGCTACGCCGGCCGAATGGCAGGCGGAAGACGGGTCAAAAGCACCGCGGATTATCCTGTCGGCGCGCAAGGCCCGGGGCGGTGAAAAGGCTCCGGGTGTGGGCGACCGGGCGCTGGTGCGAACAGTTCGCGAAGGCAAGCACTATGGCGGACGCATTATCAAGGTCCTGCCGAAATCGCGCCCGCGCCTTCTGGGTATTTATCGCACATTGCCTTCCGGCATGGGCCGTATAGAGCCCGTCGACAAGAAACGTCTCTCCGATGACCTGGAAGTAATCCGGGATTCGTCCATCGAGGTATCCGATGGCGATCTCGTCTCGGTCGACGTGCTCAAGACCGGCCGCTACGGGCTGCCGCGCGCAAAAATCAGGGAGCGCCTGGGGCGGCTGGATTCGGAGAAGTCGATTGCCCACATTGCAATTCTGTCCCACGACATTCCCAACGCGTTTTCGCCACAAGCGTTGGAAGAAGCAGGCAAGGCAAAGCGTGCCTCAATGCACGCGGGTTCCTATCGCCGAGAAGACTGGCGCGATCTCGACCTCGTCACGATTGATCCCGCCGATGCCCGGGATCACGATGATGCCGTGCACGCCACAGCAGACGACGACCCGGACAATCGCGGCGGTTTTGTGCTGACGATCGCCATCGCGGATGTTGCGGCCTATGTGACGCTCGGCAGCGCAATGGATCGTGAAGCTCTTGAGCGCGGCAACTCGGTTTATTTTCCCGGGCAGGTCGTGCCGATGCTTCCGGAGCGTATCTCCAATGATCTTTGCTCGTTGCGCGCCGGTGAAGACCGGCCGGCCATGGCGGTTCGTGTGCGCATCGACAAAGAAGGCCGCAAGGTTTCTCACTCGTTCCACCGAGTTATGATGCGCTCAGCGGCGAAACTAGCCTATGAACAGGCGCAAGCTGCTATCGACGGCCAAACCGATGAATTTGCGGCGCCGCTTCTTGATGCTGTTTTGAAACCGCTTTGGGCGGCATATCGCGCCCTGTGCGGGGCAAGGAGCCAGCGCCATCCGCTTGAGCTGGACCTGCCGGAGCGCCGCATGGTGCTCGACGACGAAGGCAAGGTCGATCGCGTGATCATTCCGCCGCGGCTGGACGCGCACCGGCTGATCGAGGAGTTCATGATTCTTGCGAATGTTGCGGCCGCTGAAACGCTTGAACATCATGGACAGCGGCTGATTTACCGGGCCCATGACGAGCCTTCTCCCGAGAAGCTGAATGCGCTGGCCGAATTCCTGTCGAGTATCGGGATTAAATTCGCCAAGGGACAGGTTATGAGGCCGGAACAGTTCAACGGAATTCTCAAACGGGCAAAGGGCGGCGAGTACGAAAATGCCGTCAACGAAATCGTGCTCCGAACCCAGGTACAGGCGGAATATGTTGCCGACAATTATGGGCATTTTGGTCTGAACCTGAAACGTTACGCCCATTTTACCTCGCCCATTCGCCGTTATGCGGACCTTGTCGTCCACCGCGCGCTGATCAGCGCGTTGAAACTTGGTACGGGCGGGCTGAAGGCCAGCAGTGCGGCCGATCTACCGGAGATTGCAGCCCGGATCTCGGCGGCTGAGCGACGCGCCATGGCCGCCGAGCGCGAAACGTCCGACCGGCTAATCGCCATCCACCTGAGTGAGCAGATCGGCGCAACGTTTGCGGGCCGCATAGCCGGGGTCACGAGGTCAGGCGTGTTCGTGAAGCTGGCCGATACCGGGGCTGACGGCTTTATTCCGATTTCTACGCTGGGCGCGGAACGGTTCCTGTTCGACGAGGCCCAGCACGCGGTGATCGGTTCGCGTAGCGGGGACACGTTTCGGATTGGCGATAACGTTGAAGTGCGGTTGGTGGAAGCCAGTCCGATGGCAGGGGCATTGCGCTTTGAAATGGTGAGCGATGGCCGAAAAGGTTCTCCTTCGAGGCGCGGCCTGCTAAGATCAGCAAAAAGCGGGACCGGGCGCGGCAAGAGGCCACCTTCCCGTGGACCGTCACGAAAGTCTAAATTCACCAAGCGCAGGCATTAGAACCTTTTCCCCGACATGACCAGCAAGGAGCAACGCGTGGCCGCCGGTTTGAGCACGACAAACGAATTCGCCCATGGTTCCGATGCACATGAGCATCGCGATTGGCTCAGGGCGGTCAAACTGGGCCTGCGCCAGCGCTGCCCTGATTGTGGTGAAGGCCGCCTGTATTACAAGTATCTCAAAGTGTGTGACGTCTGCGAAAATTGTGGGGCGGAGCTACACCATCATCGCGCCGACGACGCGCCGCCGTATATCACAATTGTGATCGTCGGGCATATCCTGGGTGCAATCATGCTGTTTGCCCACGAGCGCGACCTGAACCTTTCGGTTTGGACGGAGGCCATTGTCTATCCGCTGATCGGGCTCGTCGTAGCCATGCTGGCATTGCCGCGGATCAAGGGCGCCCTGATCGCCTATCAGTGGGCGTTGCGGATGCACGGCTTTGAAAGCGTGCAAAGGCGATCCGGAGATGGACGCGATAATGGGTCGGCGGCGCAGTGAGCGGACCTGACCAAAATCCACCTGGCGCATCCGGTTTCGTCGACGTTCTGCAGCAACAGATATGGCCGCGGGTCAGGAGCATGACGCCAAATGGTGTTCGTGCGCGCCCGGCTGCAACCCTGATTTTGATTGACCGGACGGGCAGGGAACCGAAGGTTCTGATGGGCCGCCGGAATCCGGCCAACAAGTTCATGCCGGACAAGTTCGTATTTCCGGGCGGGCAACTTGATCCCGAAGACCGGCTCATGCCGGCTGCGGGCGTGCTTGCGGACCCCGTCGAGCAGCGGCTGGCGCGCATCCGTGGCCGATCCAATGCGCGCGCGATTGCGATGGCAGGCATCCGCGAAACGTTTGAAGAGACCGGCATCCTTCTTGGATCCTCCGCAGAAGGCGAGGCGATCGATGCGCCCGACGGCGGCTGGTCGGAGTTTGCCGCCCAAGGTCAATTGCCGAATCTGGAAGCGATTCACTTTGTTGGCCGGGCGATCACGCCGCCGCGCATGCCGCGCCGGTTCGACACCATTTTTCTTGCCGCCGAGGCTGATCACATCACCGGAAACGTTGATGGCACCATCGGTCCGGACAAGGAATTGGTGGAATTGGCATGGTTTCCCGTGAGCGAAGTGCACCGCCTGTCGGATCTTGCCGCCATAACCGGAGTAATATTGCGGGAGTTGCAGAACCGGCTGGCCGCCGGATTTTCGCACACGCTCCCCGTGCCATGGTACCGGGTGCAACACCCCAAAGGGTGGCAGCGGGTTGAGATGTAGCCTCCGCGGCGCGTAATTATCTGACGCTTTATCCGGTTGACATACCATTGACGACCAGGCGGGCGTCATTGTTCCTGCCGCCAATGGCGTAGAGGGTTTGCGGTAATCCGGGAGGACGGTGGGTCGCAATTCAGGGAGGTTCCATGACACAGCTTGCGCTTTATTTTGCTCCCGGTTCCAGCTCCATGGCCGTTCATATTGCGCTGTATGAGGTAGGTGCTGAATTTGAGCCGAAACCGCTTTCCTTCTGGAGGCGGGAGCAAAAATCGGCCGGTTATTTGGCCATCAATCCGGAAGGCAAAGTGCCGACCTTGATGGTGGATGGTGAGGCTCTGACCGAAGTTGCTGCTTGTCTGTACTATCTCGCCCGCGCGTTTCCCACATCAAACCTGTTCCCCGCAAATGATCTGACAGCGCAATCGCGGATCGTTTCCTGGTTATCTTTTAACGCGGCACGGCTGCATCCTTCGCGCAACCAGGGTGAAGAGATTGCCTATGAGGTTACGAGCCTTGCCGACATACGGCTTGGGAGCAGGTACTGGGCCGCCGGTTCCTATTCGATAGCGGACATCCACCTGTTCCGCCTCTATTGGCGCTTCAGGAATGCGTTTGATCCTGCGCCTGGAAGGTTCCCGGCTTTGGATGCCCATTATGAGCGGATGATGGCGCGCCCCGCGGTGATCAAGACGATCGAGGTTGAATCTGCGCTGGGCTATGAATTTCCGGAGAACAGGCCGAAAACGTAAAACCCTCCACCGGGGGGAGTGGAGGGTTTTGCGGGAACGCCGAATTTTGATTCGGCGCGGACTTTACGGACGGATCAGTTGCAGACCCGGATGTAACGGTAGCCGCGGAAGTCGCCCCAGCGGTTGTAACGGGCGCGCTTCTCGGTCCAGCAATCGCGGTAGCCGCGATAATGGCTGCGGTGGGCGTGGCTGAGGATCGCTCCGCCGATCAGGGCTGCAGCAACACCGCCGATGAACGCGCCGTTGCGGCCGAATTTTGCCTGTGCCGGGGCCGACGACATGGCGATCGTGCCAGCGATGGTCAGGGCGGCGATGGTAGCGGTTGCAAACTTTTTCATCTTCTCTCTCCTTTTTGCGCAAGACCCGGGCGGAAAACCGGCGACCACTTTTCCTGGTCTTGCGTCTTGCCGTCTTGGCGGCCCGATGTCCGCCGTGTTTCGATGATTGGAGAATAACCGGCCGCCCGCCCGGTGCGATGTGCGGGGGCACACAGGACGGTGCGAACAGGATTCGGGCCTGAATTGTATGCGGATGCCCGTATCGTCGATCCGGCGACAGCGACCCACGGAGACGGCAGTGCTAGGGCCCGGGCTGGGAGGGGCCGCAAGCGCTATTTGCGGTTGAGCGTGGCAATCAGGTTGGGAGAGGGCTGGAAGCTGATCGTGCGGCGGGCGGATATCATGGCTTCTTCGCCCGTGCGCGGGTTTCGCCCGATACGAGCTTTCTTGTCGAGGATCTTGAATTTACCGAACCCGTGCAATTTGAATTCCTCACCCCTTGCAACGGTGTCGACCACCACGTCGAGAACAGCACTAAGGATTTGCTGAGCTTCCGCTCTCGTGACGTTGCTTGCCTGGTAAATTGCGTCAACGAGATCCCTGCGAACCAAAGTGTCCTGTCCGGCTTCGGCCGTACATTCTGTGTTCGGTACCTCGTTTGACCGGGACTTATTCAACATGAGTAGAACCTCAAACTGTCTTGCTCAAACTGACTTGCTCAAACTGAATTGCCGACGTTCGGAGAGGCCGCAAAACCGGGCTCCCGGGGGTTGGGCGAAAGCTGCCGTTCATCGTTACACACGAGCCACAGTTTCCAGCTGTTCGGAACTCTGAACCACCCCGAAATAGCGATTTGAAGACAATAGTTCCGGCCATTTCTCCAATCTGGCAGGGTCCCGGGGTAGATTGGCAGCTACAGCGAAGGGGCACACCTGATCCGCACCGGTGAAAAACTGGCGCTTCCGGCTTTCCGTGAACGTGATTTGATATTACGGCTAGCGATCAAGGTATTGACCATCCGGAGGCGGAAATTGGACAACTGTTATGATGTAGTCATCGTCGGCGGTGGACCGGTTGGTTTCGGGCTCGCCATCGAATTGGGGCAGCGAGGGAAATCCTGCATTGTCGTGGAGCGCCGGCGGCAATTGCACAATATTCCGAAGGGCCAGAATTTGACTGGCCGGACAATTGAGCATTTCTGGTTTTGGGGCATCGCCGACGAGTTGCGCGCCGCACGAATGTTGCCGCCCGGCTACCCGACAGGTGGGGTAACAGCCTACCGGACGCTTACCAGCGAATATTGGTATGGATTTGAAGGGCGCGAAGCGGTCAAGCGATTCTACTTCCAGCCCAACGACCGGTTGCCGCAATACCAGATGGAAAAGGTTTTGCGCGCCCGGGCGCAGGAGCTGGACGGGGTGGAGGCCCGCCTTGGCTGGGCGGCAACACAAATCGAACAGGATGAGGACGGCGTGCGTGTCGTCATTCAGGGCACGGATGGTGCTGAAGAAGTTGTGCGTGGAGCCTATGCCGTTGGCTGCGATGGCAGCCATTCTTTTGTACGCGAGGCAGCCGGGCTCCAGCGCAGCGGGAGCGACCACAACCAGTTGATGGCGCTGGTTGTTTTCCGCTCGAAACAATTTCATGACGGCCTTGGCAGATTCTCGGATCGATCGACCTATCGCGTGATGAATCCCGATCTGAAAGGCTATTGGCAATTCTTCGGCCGGGTGGATTTGGGCGAGGGCTTTTTCTTCCATGCGCCGGTGCCGAACGATACAACGCGCGACAATTACGATTTTCATGCGCTGCTGCAATCGGTCGCCGGTTTTGAATTTGAGTGCGAACTCGAATACGTCGGATTCTGGGACATGAAGATCGCGGTTGCCGACGAATACCAGGCGGGACGGGTTTTCATCGCCGGCGACGCGGCGCACAGCCACCCGCCATACGGAGGCTTTGGCGTCAATAACGGGTTGGAAGATGCGCGGAACCTCGGCTGGAAACTCGCAGCGCGCCTGGACGGCTGGGGAACCGAGAACCTGCTGCGTTCCTATAGCGAGGAACGGCGTCCGGTCTTCAAGGAAACCGCCGACGATTTTATCGAATCGCGAATTCGCCGCGATGCCGAATTTTTTGCACAGCATGATCCTGAACGAGACAAGGCGGGTTTCGAGCGCGCATGGAAAGAGATGGCGACCGGCATAAGCGGATTGGTGCTGCAGTACGAACCCAGCTACGAGGGGTCTGCGGTTATAGCCGGGCCGCCGGGCGGCAAATGCACGGCGCATGGCAAGCATGAAGTGCGCGCGCGCGCCGGCCATCACCTGGCTCCACAGCCGTTGAGTTCCGGGCGTGATGTTTATGAGGAGCTGGGGGAGGGTTTTACTTTACTCGCTCTTGGCGCAAGCCCAGCGGATGCGCGCACCTTCGAAGCCGCCGCGCGAGCAGCAGGTATCCCGTTGACGATCGTACAGGCAGCATTGGCGGACGGCGCGGAGGGGTATGGTGCGGTGTTGATATTGGTGCGTCCGGACCAGTATGTCGTTTGGTGCGGTGACGCGGCTCCACAAGATCCTCTGGCTTTGATCAAACGCGCGGCAGGGCAAGTATGAGCTCGGGGCGGCGCGCGTCTTCGCTTGTCAAGCGGGCGTACGATGGCCGGTTCGCAGCAGCGCCGGCACGATGATAGCGGTCAAAGCGAGCAACATGGCGGCGCTGGTTATCAAGGCCCAATGGACGCCCAGAACACTTGCGCCAAATCCAACAGTGAAACCACTGAACGTCATCATGCCCAGCGCGGATGTCTGGTAAAGACCGATAACCCGGCCGCGCAATTCCGGAGGTGCATTGAGTTGCACCAGCGTTTGAGTCATTGCCTGGTAGGTCAATTGCAGGAAACCGGCTGCGAAGAGAAACGTTACCGCGACCAGGAAGTTCGATGTTGCCGCAAATCCGATAAGTGTCAGTGCCCACAAGGCAGTGAGAATTATGGCGGTTCGCGGTTCGGCGGGCAAAAGTCCCCGGAACTCCAGGATCAGGCCTGCAGCAACTGCGCCGGCCGCATTCGCACTCATCAACATGGAATAACGGGTTGATGCCCCGAGCATTTGCGCGCCGTGGGCATGACCATCGCCACTTATGGCGGCAGCGGCCGCCGCCCTGGCTGCCTCGGCGCCCAGGTGCGCTGAGAAAGCGGGCATTAGCGGCTGGATCGCAACGCCAATAAAAAATGAAGCGAGCCCCGCCAGCACTGTCATCGATACAATGATATTATTGCCGGCAATCTTGCGTATGGTAGCCGCGTAGTCCGAGAACGTTCGCGAAGGTATCGGTTTTCTGGATACGCCGGGATCTTCCTCCCTGAACTTCGGCCCGTAGGGTGCTTTCCACAACCACCAGGTCAGCGGCACGTAAATCAAAATGTTGATAAACAGGCCGGTTGCGGGATCGAGCCAGACGAGCATTGCGCCGCCCACCGCGGGACCGGCCAAAAGTCCGATAGTCCGGGCCATGGCCAGCAAGCGAATGGCGGATTGCAATTGGGCCGTGCCGACGATGTCATGAATGAGCAATTGGGATGCCGGGCTCCAGAACACGCCTGCAAGACCATGTAGGGTGAGCAATATCGTTGCATTCCACCAAGTGAGCGTATCGGTCAGGAACAGAACCGCCCAGCCCAGAGACGTTAGCATAAAGAACGCCATGCCGATTTGTATAATACGCCGCGGATCAAAACAGTCAGCCAATGCCCCGGTATAAACCGACAACAGCAGGAACGGCGCCCAATGGGTGATGACGGCAATTCCGCCGAGAACGGGCGAATGAAATTTTTCAAACAGGATCCAATAGCTGATTACGTGCTCAATGGAGTCGGCCATCATGACCAGCGCCGTGCCGCCGAGATAGGCTCGTCCGCTAGGACTACGCAGGGCGATAAAAGAAACGTGCTTGGTAGCGCCGGCGGCTGGCGATGCGGACATGAGGCTTCGTATTCAGGTGGAGGGTTTTGGCAAGCGCGCTTGCGGGCGATCAAACGATATCGAAGATGGAACGGACGATGGTCGTACGGTCAATCATGGACATGTATTCCTTGACCGTATCGGGGATATTGTCGATGTTTGCAATAGAGTTTCTTGCGTCCTCACTTGTGTTCCAGAATACAGCGATCAGCCATGTTCCGTCTTCCTTGCGGCCGATCTCCCGGTGGAGGAAGCCGGGTTGCGAGCTGGTAAATTCCTCGCCGACCTGTCGGTTGATTGCCACGAATTGCTCAGGGTCCACACCGTCGTTTGTCCGGTAGTTTACCAGTTCGAGCGCATAGGGCGTCTTGACGTCGGTTATCGGCATAACAACGGATCTCCTTCCGAAATGGGCGCCGGGATCTGCGCGATCTCTGTCAGGAAAATAATTCGAAGAACGGAGATTCGTGCCAGAGGACGGGTACAACAAGGTTGAAGACGATGTACAAAATGACTGCGCACGCTACAGTATACAGCGCGGCGATCCACGGCGGCGCCTTGCCCCATATCAGCAGGTACAAAAGTACGAAGGCCAATAGCGCGAGATATTGTCCGATGATCAATGTGCCGACGAGGATGCCAACGAGCCAGAGGTAGAATAACAGTCCGCGCCCAAGTCCCCCATCGCTTGGCGTTGTTGAGCGTGCATCGGCATAATCCCGATAGATAGCGATCATCAGCAAGAACAGTGCGGGCCAGATCGCCACCCAGGGGAAGAATTTGACCCTGCCCGGCATGCCAACGGTTTCGTAAAGAGCATAGGCGAAGATCGCCATGAAGAACACGTCAAGGCCAAGGGATATGCGCGGGAAATAGGAGCCGCCATCGTCCGACGGCGTGGCAACGGGCGTGTCGCCACCCACGCCCGCAACGGCCGCGGCGGATCGTTTGTCCCGGCGGTTCTTGTAAACGCCGCTAACGATTGTGGCTACTATCAACACCAAAATGATGATTGAAATCGGCCGCGTCAGCATGTTCCAGCCATTGGTTTGCACGCCGATCAAAAGGCCGTTCTCCATGATCTTCCCGAGGATGTACCCAAGCACGAGCGGCGGGCGCGGCCAGCCGCCGAGCTTCATCAGCCAGCCGAGCAACCCAAACAGGAGAAGTGAAATCCAGTCGCCGATGGCGGAATTGCCGATCCACGCTCCCATGAACATGAAAAGGACGACGATCGGCACGATGTAAAATCCGGGCAGGAAAGTGATCTTTGCGACCTGTTTGCCCCAGGCCAGCAGCAAGGCCGCGCCGATGATGTTGGCTATCGCAAGGGTCCACACGAGCGAGAATGTAACGTCGGCTTTGTCTGTCAGCATCGACGGGCCGGGTTCGATGCCCTGAATTTGAAATGCGCCCAGCAGAATTGCCATGGATGCGCTGCCGGGAATGGCAAAAGCAATGGTTGGCAGCAATGCGCCACCCTTCATGGCATTGTTGGCTGCTTCGGGCGCAATTACGCCGCGGATATCACCTTTGCCGAATTGCGATTTGTCCTTGGCCGATTGCACTGCATGGCCGTAGGCGACCCAGTCAACGATCGAGCCGCCGAGCCCCGGTAGCATGCCGACATAGACGCCGAGCGCGGTGCAGCGCAGGCCTAGCCACCAGTGGCGGAAGGCTTCCTTGATGCCATCGAGCATGCCGCCGCCGGTATCTGCAACCTTTGAAATCGACTCCCCGCGCCGGGTCAGGTCGATCATTTCCGGCAAGGCAAACAGGCCCAGAACTACCGGGATCAGTGGCAGGCCGTCAGCGAGGTAATTTGAACCGCCGGTAAATCGTGGAATGCCGCCGAACTGTGCATATCCGATCATGGCCATCAGCAGTCCGAGACAGGCGGCGGCCAAACCCTTGTAGATCGAGTTTCCAGACAGTGAGCCGACCATGGTCAGGCCGAGGAGCGCCAGTGCGAAAAATTCAGGCTCGGCGAAAGAGAGAATCAGCGGTTTCACAAGGGGAATGGATAGCGCCAGGAAGATTGCGCCCAGCACGCCACCTATCATGGAGACTGTATAGGCCGCGCCCAATGCGCGTGCCGCTTCCCCTTTGGCCGCGAGCGGATAGCCATCGAGGATAGTTGCCTGCGAAGCTGCTGTTCCGGGAACCCCCAACAGCACGGACGCCAGTGTGTCCGACGTCGTAGTGATTGCGTACATTCCCAGCAGGAACGCGATTGCCGGACCGGGGCCCATTCCGAATGTAAATGGCAGGAGGATCGCAAGGCCGACGAGGCCGGACAATCCGGGAACCGCGCCGAAAAACATCCCAATCAGGATGCCAAGCAGCATGTATCCGAAAGCCGGCCATGCTGTGACAAGGTAGAGACCCTCAAGTGCGGCTTCGAACATGTGCCGTGTCCATGCGCTGCGCGAATCCGCGTGCCGGCGCTCAAGTGCTTGCTGATTGCTGTTGTTGGAAGTATGCGCGCCGCTCAGCAAGCGGCGCGCAGGATGCTGCAGTGGTTATTTTTTCTTAATACCGGCGATCTTTTGAACGTGGGCCAGCAGTTCAGGCTTCACGCTGAGGGTTGTGACGATATTTTTCTTGGCGTCAGCGCCTGTCTTCCAGTTGAGCTGGCTCTTGTTTTTCTTGGCATAGGCCGTCAGGTATTCCTTGTCCTTCACCACTTTCAGCCACGCAGAGCGCAGGGCGTCGGCGGCCGCTTTCGGCGCACCCGGCGGCATGACGATGGTGCGCAGGAATTGGCGTGCGTTGGTGATCTTGACGTACAGATCCCAATCGAGGCCGGATGGCTTTTTGTCCTTGCCGAACTTCATCTGGTAGACTTCGGAGAAAGTCGGAACGAATTTTGCGGACTCGGCGCGGCTCTGAAGCCCATCCTTGTTGACAATCCCGTTATGCCACAGCGGAACCGAAACGCCGGGCTTGATCAGCAACTTGGTTACGCCGCCGAAATAGCCCGCTAGCGAGTCTTCCGAATATTGCACTTCGTTTTGCAGGATTGCCCGGCGGATCGGGCCTGCCGATTTGAAGCCGGTGACATGCTCATGCTTGATGCCGAGAATGCGCAGAGTGATGTTGATAGAAATGTCTTTCGAGGTAGACGGCGAATGGCCAGCTGTCTTGAAGGGCTTGTTGATCTTGATGAAGTCGGCGGCACCCTTGATTTGCAGACCGCCAGCGTCCTTGCGGACATGCGAGATTTGCTGCTGTCCAATGGCGCCGATGTATGTCAAATCCTTGAGGCTCGACGTCAGGACGCCCGATGCGGACAATTCATGCATCCACGGGGTGGTGAAAACGCCCATGACAGACCCGTCGCGCTTGGCGCCCTTGTTCATGTAGTTCGCGGCAACTCCGCCGCCGGCGCCAGGCATATTGCGAATGACCACGCGCGGCTTGCCGGGGATGTACTTGGTCATGTAGCGCATCAGGGTGCGGCCCTGGACGTCCGTATTGCCGCCGGCGCCGTAGTTGATAATCACGTTGAGCGTTTTACCCTTGTAGAAATCTGCGGCGAGCGCAGGAGCCGCCAGAACGCCGGCTGCAGCAAGCGCGGCAGCGCTGCTCACAAGTACACGAGTCGCATGGAACATAAGCCGTTTCCTCCCGTTGGTGCGGACTTCGCCGCATTGCGCCTAGCCTGTTCGGAACCGTGCAGGGTGTCTAACCTGCCAAGCGCGCTTTGCCGCGCATCCAGCCCAGACGGGGATGCACAACTGCTAAAAGCGAGCGTAATTGGCCTTGGTGGCGGGCGCAACCCCGTAGGTGGGAATTGCGATCCGGACGCCCCCCGATCTTACCGCATTGCCTATTGACCAGGCGCGATACAAGGCAGACGATGGTTCGACCGCCTTGAGCCAACCACGGAAGATTTTAATGGACCTGCCATATCCCGCCGAAATAGCCAGTTTCGCCGACGAAGTGCGAGAATTCGTCCGTGCTGCACTCGCGCCCGAAACCCGAGAGAAAGTATATTTCAACCGGCCGGTTCCGCCTGCCGAACAGCGGGCCTGGCAGCAAAAGCTTGCTGACAAGGGCTGGGCCTGCCCGGGATGGCCCCAAAAATACGGCGGGCCGGGCTGGAGCCCGCTGCAGCGGCTGGTGTTCGATAATATTGCCTCCGAAGAGGGCGCCCCGGCGATCATTCCCTTTGGCGAGGCGATGATCGCGCCGGTGCTGATGGCGGTCGGGTCTGCGGAACAACAGGCCCATTTTCTGCCGAAGATCCGGACGCTGGACTATTGGTTCTGCCAGGGATTTTCGGAACCGGGTTCGGGCTCCGACCTTGCCTCCCTGCGTACCCGGGCAGTGCGTGACGGCGATGAGTGGGTGATTAACGGGCAGAAGATGTGGACCAGCGGTGCACACAACGCCAACTGGATTTTCATGCTCGTGCGTACCAATAACGAGGTAAAGCAACAGGAAGGCATATCGATGATGGTCTTCCCGATGTCGACGCCAGGCATCACGGTGCGGCCAATCGTTACAATGGATGGCGGTCACCACACCAACGAAACGTTCTTTGACGACGTTCGCGTGCCAGCCGATGCGCTGATCGGTGAAGTCGACAAGGGCTGGACCTATGCCAAATTGTTGCTGGGGCATGAGCGCACTTCAATTGCCCGCATCGGCCAATCGCGTCGCGAATTGCGCAAGCTGAAGGATTTTGCAAGCAGCCAGGTAGTTCATGGCAAGGCGATGATCGACGATCCGGTAATCCGCCGCCGAATCGCCGAAATCGAAATCGAACTGGCGGCCCTGGAAATAACCGCGTTGCGAACGATATCGACGCCAGGCGGAGACGGGCCGGGAGTGGAGGCCAACCTGCTGAAGATCAAGGGGTCGGTCATTCAGCAGCAATTGACGGAAGCGTTTCTTGATGTTGCCGGGCCGTATGCGCTGCCGTTCGATCCGGCACGCGGCGGGGACACCGGCAACGAACCGCCGGTCGGGCCGGAGGTCGCTGGCTCTCTTGGGCCCAATTATCTGATGAACCGCGTGGTTACGATCTATGGCGGGTCGAACGAAATCCAACGCAATATCATTTCTAAAATGCTGGGGCTGTGAGCAAAGATGGAATTCTCTGATACGGAAACACAAGCCCTGCTGCGCGAAACGGCCGACCGGTTGATGCGTGACAAGTACGAGTTCGAGGCGCGCAAGAAATATCTGGAAGCGCCGGAAGGCTATTCGGTCGACCTCTGGCGTGAATATGGGGAACTTGGCCTGCTCGGCGTCGATGCCAGAGAGGAGCACGGTGGCTCCGGCGGCACATTTGCCGATTTGGCAGTTGTGCTGGAGGCCTTCGGTTCGGGACTGGCGGTTGAGCCGTATCTTTCGAGCATCGTGTTGTCAGCAGAGGCGCTGCGGGCGTCGGGCGACAAGGCGAAGCAGGATGAGTGGTTGCCGAAGCTGGCCTCCGGCGGAGCAAAAATGGCGCTTGCCTGTGAGGAGCCCGCCAGCCGCTACGACCTCGGCTGGATTGAGACAAAAGCCCGGAAAGAAGGCGATAGCTATATGCTCACCGGAGCCAAGGCCGTGGTATTGGGCGTCCCGGGCGCCGATGCGATTCTGGTGTCGGCGCGAACATCGGGCGGTGATGGCGACCGGGATGGGGTGTCGCTGTTTGTCCTCCCCCGTTCGGCAACAGGGGTTACGATTCAGCCGGTTACGAATATCGACGATCGCCCCGCCGGTGAGGTCACGCTGGAAAACGCGGGGGCGGCGCTCATTGGCGAAGAGGGCAAGGCCCTGCCGGCGCTGGAAGCAGCGCGCGACCGGGCGATCGCGGCGGTCTGCTGCGAGGCTTTGGGCATCATGCACACGCTCAATCAGCAGACCCTGGAATATTTGAAAACCCGC
>CAZTMN010000090.1:0-15106 GCA_964615275.1 uncultured Beijerinckia sp.
GAAAAGCAAACAGCCGGCCCATTTCATCGTCGATCTGTTTGATAAGTCCCATATAGACCGGCACGACTTCGTTGCGCACCTCGTCCCGGGAAAACGCCCTCGCCGGACGATGGTTCATGAATTCGCGATAGACCGGATGGGGATTGGCGCGTTCACTTTCCGAGCGGCAGGCGGGAATGACATGCTCATAGCCGTACATGTCGTTGTAGGGAGCAGGCACGACATAGGGCCAATGAGGCTTGATGAATGACAGATGCACGCACCAGGGCTTGGCGCCGGCGCTGTCGATATATTCCATCGCCCGGCGGGTCATATAGGGCGTCTCGGAGTCCTCGTTGGCAACGCGCGCGGGCATGCGGGCGTATTTCATTACATAGCCGGAGCCGACGCGATTGCCGCCCAGATCAACGGAATTGGCCCAGTCGTGCCACGGGTTCGGACCATCGTAGCCCTTGTCACGCAGGTATTGCTCGTAGGGCGGACGGTAGGACTCGTATTCTCCGTCCGGGCCAACGGCAACCATGCCATCGTCCCTGTCAAACGGATCGAAGCCACACTCGGAAACGCGCACACCGATGATCGAATCCGGCTCGATACCCAGCCGCTGCATGCCCTCTGTATCGGCGCGCATGTGCGTCTTGCCGACAAGCACTGCATCCATGCCGAGCGGGCGCAAATAATCGCCCATTGTCATCTCACCGACTTTCAGCGGAATTCCGTTCCAGCTCGCTCCGTGGGAATCGACGTAGCGGCCAGTGTAAAAACTCATCCGGGACGAACCGCAAACCGGGGATTGCACATAGGCGCGGTTGAAACGCACTCCCTTCGCAGCCAGTGCATCGATATGGGGGGTGAGCAGATGCGGGTGTCCCGAGCAGCTGAGATAGTCATAACGCAGCTGGTCACACATGATAAATAGGATGTTCTTTACGGTCCCGGCCACGAATGTTCTCTCCCCCTATTGTCAAACACGGCGGTTATCGCGCGCGCATTGCGCCCAGGCAAGAAATTGCTGCCTGCGTCTGCAAAATCCGCGGATAGCACCTTGTCCGCTGCCACGGACAGGCCCTAGCGTGCCGCTCTCCGGTACGCTATAGGATGGGAAACGGAAGCCTGGACGATGGCAAAGCAACTTGAAAACCGGTCTCTGGATCGTGGGATCAGCGTATTGGAAGCGCTGGCCAAGGGCGGTGCGATGTCGCTGCATCACCTGCATCTGGCAACCGAACTGCCGAAATCGACGCTGCGCCGGCTGCTGGCCACATTGGTGGCGCGGCGGATCGTGCGGGTCGGTCTTGGCGACAAGCTTTACCGCTCGAACGTCGCTCTGCCGGACCTGCGCCCCGCCGATCTGACACCCAAGGCGGCGCGGCTCGTTGAGCTGGCGATGCCGCACATGATTGAGCTGACCCAGAAAATTGGCTGGCCATCGGATCTGCACCTGTTCGCCGACGACCGGATGCGCGTCGTGGAATCGACGCGGACCCTGTCTCCCTTCCACATCCACCGCAGTTCGATCGATATTACAGTAAACCTGTTCGGTTCAGCCGGCGGACGCGCCTTCCTTTCGGCCCTGCCCAAAAAACGCGTCGAACAATTGGTCAACGAGTTGGGCCAACATCCTGAACACGGATTGTCCCGCTTCGACGTTGCACCGGAGAAACTGCACCCAGACCTCGAACTGGTGCGAACATCCGGTTATGCCAGGCGCGTACCCGGATATGGCCCGCTCGAAATTCGCGAAGACCGGATGCGCGTCATCGCGGTTCCCCTTCTTTCCGGCAGCGAATGCGTTGGCGCGCTAACCGTGCTCTGGCCGCGTGAATATCTCGAACACGATGCTTTTGCGGAAACCTATCTGCCCGATTTGCGGACCACGTCCCAGTTGATATCAGACAGCCTAAGTCAGGACCTATAGTTTGGCCGCGCAATTGAAGTGGCGCGCCCTGCAAAATGTTACCTGCCGTTAACCACACCCGGGTCAGTCTACAGCCCAGGAAAAATGGCTGCATGCATGGTTGGATGGCATGAAACCTGCCTCTGCGATGCGCATACAAACATCCATTCCACACTGGAGCGGAAACCCGATGGCGGCCAGCAACATTTCATCCTGGCGCGGTATTACCGCGCGCCAGCAAACGATCCTCAGCCCGGTCGATCACGAAGGACTTGAGACGCCGCGCAAGCCATACCTGGCGATCGGCAATTGCCGCAGCTATGGCGATACCTGCCTGCCGGCGGAGGGCGTCGCCATCGACGCCAGAACGATGAACCGGGTGCTGGAATTCGACGTTGATAGAGGCGTTATGCGCGCAGAAGCCGGCATACTGCTGGCGGACATTCTCGACCTCGTCATACCGCACGGTTGGTTTCTACCGGTTACGCCTGGAACGCGCCATGTAACCCTTGGCGGCGCACTGGCAAATGACGTTCACGGGAAAAACCATCACGGCGCGGGCACATTCGGGCGCTATGTGCGCGCATTCGAATTGTTGCGCTCCAACCGTGTGCGCATGGTCTGTTCGCCCAGCGCCAACGCCGGATATTTCGCCGCAACCATTGGCGGCATGGGTCTGACCGGGATTGTAACGTGGATCGAGTTTTCGCTCATGCGCGCCGCCAGCCCGCACGTGCTGCAAACATCGACCCGGTTTGCAAATCTCGAAGAGTATTTCGAACGCCACATGGACGCCGACGACGGCCATGAATATGGCGTTTCGTGGATTGACAGCATGGCCAGCGGCGCGAAATTCGGCCGCGGTGTGCTTATGACCGGCGATCACGCAGCGGCCAATTCGGGCAAGCCGCTTGCCTCAGACAGCGCAAGACGGCTGCCTAAACTGCGCGTTCCTTTTCGCCCGCCAGTTTCCGTAATTTCGCCGCTAATGCTGCGGGCCTTCAACTTCGCCTATTACAATGCACCGCGAAAACCGGGCGCGGAATTGGTGGACTACCGGAAGTACTTCTATCCGCTCGACGGCGTTGAAGGATGGAACAAGCTGTACGGGCCTCGCGGCCTGCGCCAGTTCCAGTGCGTTGTTCCCATTGCCCATGCGCACGAGGCCGTAGGCGACATGCTGCGGTTGTCGCAAAAGGCAGGCCACGGATCGTTCCTGACCGTGCTTAAAAAATTCGGCTCAATCTCTTCGCCCGGAATGTTGTCCTTCCCGCGCCGCGGTTTCACGTTGACGCTGGACTTCCCCTATCGCGGCGAATCGACCGATGCTCTTTTGGGAGAACTGGACGGTATTACCCTGGCGGCGGGCGGTGCTGTCAATCCGTACAAGGACGCGCGGATGAGCCGCGAGGTTTTTGAGGCCTCATTCCCCGGCTGGGAGCAGATTCTACCGTTTATGGATGGGCTCGCACAATCGATGTTCAGCAGACGGATCGGTCTTCATGAAAGCCACGCGCGCTTCCTGGCGCAGGCCGCGTAATCTATTTCCCTGCCAATTGCAGCGCTGTTTCCAACGCCAATCATGCAAAATGCCCGGGCACACGTCCCGGGCATTTTCGTAATTCAGCTGGATTGAACATCCAGGTTCACATCATCAGCGCATCGCGACGCCGGAGATATAATCCTTCACTATGCCGACAATTCCGCCTGCCAGCACGTCGTCAAGGACCGTGATGAAGCGGTCGACATGCTCTTTGCCGATAGTCAAAGGCGGCTCGAGGCGCACGACATTGCGGTTGTATTCGGTGAATGCAACCAGCACGTCGTGTTTCTTCAGAAGGAGCGCGCCGACGAAACCACAGATCGAACCTTTCAGCTTGTCATCCAGCAAGGAGACCATTTGCTTGAGGCCGAAGGGCATGGTGCGGCTGATGTCCTCGAACTCGACTCCACCCATAAGCCCGCGGCCGCGAACGTCCTTGATCAAGGTCGGATACTTGTCCTTCAACCGGTTCAATTCGCTGATCAGGTAGTCGCCCTGGTCGGCAGCATTGCCGATCAGGTTCTCGTCGTACAAAACGTGCAGCGCTTCGATTGTCGTCGCGCAGGCTTCGCCGATCCCGCCGAAGGTGGCGTGGGCGTGCACCATCGCCGTTTTCGGCGTGCCATAGGCTTTCATGTACACGTCGCGGCGGGCGATCATGGCTGCCATGGCGCATTTCGAACCGCCAAGCGCCTTGGCAAGGGCCGTGACATCGGGAATCACGCCAAATTGCTCGAAGGCAAAGAAACTGCCGGTCCGGCCCATGCCGCACTGAACTTCGTCGGCCACCCACAATACGCCGAACTCGTCGCAAAGCTTGCGAACCCCGAGCCAGTATTCCTGCGGAGCTTCGATGATCCCGGCGCCGCCCTGGACAGTTTCCAGAACCAGAATACCGGTCGTCGGATCCTGATCGAAAGCCTGGTGCAGCGCCGCGATATCGGCGAAAGGCACTTTTCGGGTGTTGTTGGTCAGGTTGAATTCCGAGCGGTAAAGCGGGCTGTCCATGACCGACAAAACACCCTTGGTTTTGCCATGGAAGGAATTTTCCGCGTAGACGATCGTCGACTTCTGCGGACCTTGCGCCTTCTCCGCTACCTTGAGAGCGGCTTCCATCGCTTCGGAGCCGGATGAACCGAGAAACACCATGTCAAGATCACCGGGCGCAATCTGCGCCAGGTTGTGCGCCAGCGCAGCAGAATATTGCGACATGAACGCCATGCAGATTTCCTGCCGCTATTCATCCTGGAAACGTTTGCGCGCCGCAACGATGCGCGGATGATTATGACCGAAGGCCACCGATCCGAAGCCGCCGAAGAAATCGAGAACCTCCCTGCCATCACGGGTGCGATAGATCGGACCCTCGGCGCTGTCGACGATGATTTTGTCGAAACCAAGCAGTTTAAGAAAGTGCATCTGGCCGGGATTGAGGTGATCCATGGTGAATTTACGGACATCCTCAATCGGAAGTTGCTTGGCATCTTCCAGAGTGATCATGTTCGATTTGCCGCCGGAACTGGCCGCATGCGCGACGGGACTATCAATGAGAGACATGCTTATTTCTCCATCGCGCTGGCTGGTTGATGTTTGGCGAATGCGGAACCGGTCACTCTGCCTTCTATCCCGGCCCGGTATTCCTGATAGGCCGCCGACAACATGTCTTCGTCCCGGTATTGCGGGGACCAGTTCATGTCCTTTTTGCCGGCTTCTGTGCTGAGAATGCACTCCTCGTCCGCGATCAGATATTGCTCCGGATCCATGATCGGCATGTTGAAGTAATCAAGCGTGTTCAGCGCCAGTTTCACCAGTGGCGCCGGCGTCGGCAACAGGATCGAATATGAACCGGCATCCTTGATTAGTCGGCCCAGCAAGGCGCGCACCGGCGGCGGGTTGGCCGACCCGAGATTGTATACGGCATTGGGAAAGCCGGCCTTCCAGGCGGCGACGCAAACGCTGGCGCAATCGTACACCGAGATGAATTGATAGGGGTTGCGGCCGCTGCCGATCATCGGCACAGGCAGGTTCATGTCGACGAGTTTGAACAGCTTGGTCAGAATTCCAAGGCGGCCGGGGCCGATGATCAGGCGCGGACGGCAGAGGGTTATGTTGAAAGCCTTGGCACGCCACTTTTCGCACAAACGCTCGGACGCCAGCTTTGACAGCCCGTATTCGCCAAGCGGGTGACATTCCTCGTCTTCGGTCGTCGGCACTTTTTTCGTATGGCCGTACACCATGTCGGTGGAGAAATGGACGAGGTTTCTCGCGCCGTTCTCCTCCATCCAGTGCAGGATGTGCTTTACGCCTTCGTAATTGACCGGCCAGAAGACGCGGCGCTTGGCGCGCGGCATGATCGGGCTCAGCATTTTGGCTGACAGGTTGTAAACCGCGTCTTCCGGGCCGACGACGAGATTTGCCAGGCTGGCCGGATCAGTCACATCAACGCGGACAAAGCGGACCTTGTCATAATGGGCGTGACGGCTTTTGACGATGTCGGCAACGACGACCTCTTCGCCCGCCGCGGCCAGGTCTGCAGCGAGATGCTGACCCACGAATCCATCGCCTCCGATGATGATGTGTTTCATTTTGATACAACCTTGTGTTCTTTGTGGTTCAATCACTTGGTGATGTGTGGCGGAGCAAGCGGCGTGCCGGTTCCGGCACGCTTGGCATCGCTGGATCAGCTCATGGAAATGAACACCGTGCCCATGCAGATGAGGGCTATGCCGGCCATCCGCATCAGGCCAACGTCTTCGCCGAAGATGAAGAAGGCGTAGGCTGCGACAATCACGTATGCGAGGCTGAGAAACGGATAGGCAAAGCTGAGTTGTACCTTGGAAAGAACAACCAGGTGGGACGCCATCGAGATGACGAACATCGAAAGCCCAAAGAAGACCCAGGGCTGAAAGACGATGGAAAATGCCGTCCCAACGACGCCTGACTCGCCCAGATTCAGCGGTCCCAGCGCCAACATGCCACGTTTCAGCATGATCTGCGCCGCAGCATTGGTCGTGACGGTAAACAGGATCATCCCGACCCAGATCAGGCCGGGGCCGGTTGCGACAGGCGCCGCTGCTGCCACAGTTGAAGTCATGAAAACATCTCCATTGCAAACAATCTGGCCCGAACCTGCAAAGGCCGGGCCCGTGGAGAATGTTTCAATTTGACCAGCGCGCGCTGGTTTCCAAACCGTTAATCAGGCAGCTGCATGCACACGCCCAAGAAATTCAAGCGTTCGCTCGATCGCAAGCTCTGCTGCCTGTGGATCATAGGATGGGCGGACGTCATTCGCGAAAGCGTGACCGGCACTGTAAATGTAGGTTTCTGCGCGCGGAAAAGCCTTGCGGACCTGCTCTATCACTTCCGGTGGAGAGTAATGATCAGTCTCGCCAAAGTGGAACAGCAACGGGCATTTGGCCTGGTGATCCAGAAATGTTTCCAAACGGGTACCATAGAACGCAACCGCACCTTTGAGCGATACATCAGCCGCGGCCCGCACAATGACACCACCGCCCCAGCAAAACCCGATCACGGAAACGCCATTCGGATTCTTGACTGCCTCTGCGGCTGCGCCAATGTCCGCAATGACCTTGTCCTGATCGAGGCCGGCGGCCGTTGCCCGTGCCCGTTCTATTTCGTCGAAGGGCACTGCTAGTCCCGGTTCCACCCGGTCATAAAAGCACGGGAAGATCGTGTCGTATCCCTTGCCGGCGTAAAACTGGACCACAGACTTCATTTGATCGGTCAGGCCAAAAATTTCCTGCAGAACGATCAACCCACCCCTGGCCCCGGAGGCCGGACGAGCGCAGAAGCCGTTAATCTCACCACCATCGGCAGCTTTCAGGACAATTTTTTCCTCGATCACTTGCCCGGATGCACTCGACATGACTTGCCTTTCGTTGCTTGCCTCGCGCTATGTGCTTTTCCTCCGGCATTGGCCAGACATGCACGCGCGGACTAACACGGCCGCCTAACGATCCAGCTCGGGATAATGCCGGAACACGCCATTGGTATTGAACGGGATGCGGCGCTCCGAGGCCAGATAGGACTGGATGTTTGGCCGTGCCGCCACCCGGTTCCTGATTTGACACATGCCCGGATAATTCCCCGCGACACTGGCCCAGCGCTTCGGCCAGGCATAATTCATGCCCTCGACCAGGTGATAAATGGACGTGTCGCCGTAGCTGAGCGCATCGCCCACCAGCCAGCCGCTTGCCGACGAATTTCGCGCAATCACGATTTCGAAATAACCGAAATATTTCGGCACCCGCAGCTCGTGAAACTTTTCGTTCGCCGCAGCGGCCTCATCCTTCTGTTCCTCATAGAACAGCGCGTTGGATAAAGGATGGTGCGTGTCGTGCACGTCCTTGATGAAGTCGGTGATCGTGAGTTGCAGTCCGTGCAGCCAGTGACGCTGCTGTTCATCCGCGGGAGCCAGGCCAATATGATTGCCGACGTACATCAGGATGTTCGCGGTGTGGGAGACAAGGTAATCGCCATCTTTCAGGATCGGCGGTGCAAACGGCGGCCTGTCGCCACCGGCATCGCCCATCATGGCGAGGACGGCCTGCTGTCCGCCGCCCTGTTCGGCCAGCTGGCGGCCGATGTCGGTGTAAGATGCCCCGCCCTCTTCCAATGCCAGGCGCACGAATTCTCCGCGGCCCTGAATACTGGCGTGGTAATAAAGCTCGTAGCCCATGGCGCTACCTCCGGATTATTTCTTTCTGGCCGGAATATGTTTGGCGAGCCAGGCCTCGAGGATCTTGCGCACTACGCCATCGTCGTCGGCAAACATGAAATGATCGACGCCCGAAACAAGGTGCATGTCGACCGGCTGTTTTGCATTGGCGAACAGGCCAAGCGCTTGCGATGTGGGCGTGACCGTATCATCGGCCGGATGCAGGATGAGATAGGGCCGCGGTGAAATCCGCGCAACGACATCGTTGGCGCGAAAGTCCATCATGCTCATCGCGGTTTCGGCCGGAAATTCCATGATCGAGTTGCCGACCAGAAGGTGGCGCATGTGCTTGGGGATCGGCACGATATCGAAGCGCGGGATCATCAGCGACTTGCCGGTTTTCTGCCGGTGCCGGCGTCCCTGCTCGAGCTTGCCGAGGAACCGCTTCCACTGCGCCGGCGAGGGATGCTGCTCACGGAACTTGGCAACGCCATCGCCCCAACCGGCGACGGAAACACAAGCGGCGATACGCTTGTCAACGGCGGTCGCATAGGGTGCAACGGCCCCGCCGAAGGAATGTCCGAGCACGCCAATCTTCTTGTTGTCGACCTGCTTGACGCCTTGCAGGAAGGTGACTGCCGCCTGGGTATCCCGCACCTGGTCCATGCACAGGATGTAAGCGGGGGCACCGCCGCTCTCGCCGCAACCGCGCACATCGAAGCGCAACACGACGTAGCCCATTTTTTCCAGGATCTCCGATGCCTGCACCGGCGTCGTACCATCCTTGTTGGTGCCGAAACCATGCAGCACGATAAAGCAGGGGCGTTTTTCCCGCGGCTTCATGCCGCGCGGCGTGTGCAGCACGCCAACCAGGTCAATGCCATCGGATTTGAAAGTAACGCGCTGCTGCATATTCGTCTCCCCTTGATTTTTCCGCCGCAGACGGTGACGTAACGCTCGAAGTTTGGCATTAAATTGCACACATCCACGATTGCGAACAGACCCGGAAGAAGAAAATGAGCGAAAAAATCCGCATCAGCGCGAAGGAGCTGGAAAATTTTGCCTGCCTGCTCTTCGAAGTTGCAGGCCTGCCGGAAGAATGGGCGAGGGCCGAAGCGGAAGTGCTTGTATGGGCCGACATGCGTGGGCTTGGATCGCATGGCGTGTTGCGCATTCCCTCGTACATTTCCTGGATGACGCGCGGCCTGCGCAAGCCCGACGCCAATATTCACGTGATGGCGGAAAAAGGCGCCATGGTCCTGCTGGAGGCGGACCGGGCGCCGGGGCTGTACACGATGCGCAAGGCGACGGAAATGGCGATCGGCAAGGCGCGCGAGCACGGTATCGGCTGGGTCAACGTGCGGCAGGTGACCCATACGGGGGCCATGGGCTTTTACGTTCGCCAAGTGGCGCAGGCCGGGATGATCGGCATCGCAACCTGCGCCTCGCGGCCGCTGATGGCCTATTACGGCACGCGCGGCCCGGCGCTCGGCACGTCACCCATCGCGATTGCCGCGCCGCGGGCTGGGGGCGAGCCATTGGTGCTCGACATGGCCAGCGCAGCAATATCAATCGGTGCGATGGCGCAGGCGCGCCAAAGCGGCAGCCCGCTGCCGGAAGGTGTTGCGATGGACGAGGCCGGGCACATCACCACCGATCCGATGCAGGCGGCAACGCCGTTGCCTATTGCCGGACCGAAAGGGGCCGGTCTGGGCGCCATGATCGAATGCCTGACCAGCCTGCTGGCCGGATATCCCCTGCTCGCGAGCGCCTATGAAGATCCGTCCCTGAAAACCGATTTCGTACTGAATGCTGCAGTCGCGGCAATCGATCCGGCAGCCTTTCCGTTCGCCGATCAATTCGAGGCCGAGGTGGACCATTTCGCCCGGACGCTGGCGCAGCAGCCGCGTGCCGACGGCTTCGACGAAATCCTCATGCCGGGAGAGCGCGGCGACCGCGAATTGGAGCGCAGCGCCCGCGAAGGCATCGAGTTGACCGCGTTCCTTTGGGGCCAGCTGGGCGACGTCGCAGCGCGGCTGGGCGTCGTGCCGCCGGAAGTCGAGACGGTTTAGGCAAAAGCCGGCAAGCGGTTCCGCAATAGCAGGTGCGCACCCAGTCGCACGCCGAGAAGGACGAATAGAGCTTCCCGCCCTGCCCTTTGCATCGCGCGCCGGGCTGGCGTAAAAGGCAACACTATTTCAGGTCACCCCGGGGAGCGACAATGCATATCGTCCACATCAAGCAGAACGGAAACGCCATTCTCGCAGCGCGGCGCGGCGATGAGCTGGTCGACCTCAACAAGGTATCTCCCTGCCTCGGCACAGAATTGCCGGCGATCCTGGCCAAGGGCGGGCTGGCGGGCCTTGCCGACAAGGTCGCGGGCGCAGGCGCCGATGCAATCGTCGCGGGCTCCTACACCTACTTGTCGCCGGTAGAGCGGCCGCCGAAAATCATCTGCGTCGGCCTCAATTACGCCGACCACGCCAAGGAAAGCCCCTACGACCGGCCGGACTACCCGGTTCTGTTCCTGCGCGTGGCGACATCGCTGGTGCCGCATGGCGAGCCGTTAATCGCGCCGAAATGCTCCGAGCAGTTCGATTACGAAGGCGAGATGGTCGCCATCATCGGCAAGGGCGGACGCCATATTTCCAAGGACAATGCGCTGGAGCATGTCGCCGGCTATTCGGTGTTCAACGAAGGCTCGGTGCGCAATTACCAGTTCAAGTCGCCGCAATGGACCAGTGGCAAGAATTTCGACGGCTCAGGGGGCTTCGGCCCGGATTTCGTCACCGCCGATGAATTGCCGCCGGGCGGACGCGGGTTGATACTGCGTACGCGCCTGAACGGCGAGACAGTGCAGGAAGCGAATACCAACGACATGCTGTTCTCGGTGGAAGAGATCATCGCAGTCGCTTCGGAAGTCATGACGCTGGAGCCCGGCGACGTGCTGGTGCTGGGCACCCCCGCTGGCGTCGGCGCGTTTCGCGAACCGCCGCTATGGATGAAGGACGGCGATGTCTGCGAAGTCGAAGTCGACCAGATTTGCTGTTTGAGCAATCCGGTACGGGGGGAGTAGCGAAGGTCGCTACGCCAATGTGACAGCTTCGTTACCTGATGTGCTTTGCAATGCTGCCCTGTCAGGTATTATTGTTTTACTAAACACGCAAGGATTGTACACGCATCGAGAAATGACCGGCGCTCCCATTCACCCTGGCGAGGAGACCTGAAACTAAAGGAGCCTGTGCGATGACGGAGACGGACGACAAGGCCTCCGATGCCGGCCAGCCCGAACAGGCCCCGGATTGTGTGCCGGGGTCGGAGGGCGCATCTGAATATGTGGTAATCCAACAGCAACGGCGCGAATATATCCGCCTCTATAATTTCTGGTACGCTTTCGGACAGATACTGGCACATCTATCTTTCTGGCTGCTGCTTACCACCAGCCTGACAATCGGTAGTGCACCCGTCATGATCGCCTCGGCCATTGTTGCAACGCTGGTGGTGTGGTTTTCCTATCGCATGGTGCTGGGTATGGACCGCAGCGTGGTCGCCCTGTATCCGCGCATTATTTTTCTCGAACTCCTGCTTGGCTATGACTTCTACCGCAGCTATTTGCGGCAGCGTCCGCGCGGAAACACCGAACGCTCTTTCGTGGAGACGTGCGAGCATATTGCCAACACAGATCCTGTACAGTCCTGGGCTGGCATAAACAGCAATTTCAAGGAGAACGATTTTCCGCCAAGCCGGCGCCTTACGGTCCACTTCAAAATGGCCACTGTATACTCGGTGGTTTTGTTCTGGGCGGTCATCGCCCTGATATTGGTACCGCAATATTTTCAGTAGTGGCATTCGATAGCTGCCTGTTCCAAAACGAGGAGCGGTTCCATGGCGCAGCACAGAAGTACTGGTCAATTTGCGGCTGCGACAGCGGTTGGCTGGAAATCCGCGCGCGGGCAACACACATGCCTCCGGCAGGGACTCCTCTGGCCTTTCACCGCAATTGCCCTGTTTTTCGCCACACCGGCAAGCCTCGAAGAGCATTCAGCAGCAAAACCGGCTCCAATTGAAGCGCCGCAATCGCGCTCACAGATCAAACAATCGTTCGCAGGATTGGTCGAAAAAACCGCGCCATCGGTTGTGAACATATTCGCACGCAAACTAATCCGCTCCCGTGCGCCCGCAGGATTACCCGCCCAATCACCATTGTGGCGGCTGTTTCGCGACACCCTGCTGTTTGGATACGGCAAACAACGTATTGAAAATTCGCTGGGCTCCGGCGTCATAATCGACAAGTCCGGAATTGTGGTCACCAACCATCATGTCATCGAAGCCGCGCAAGGCATTGTTGTCGTGCTGCATGACGGACGCTCCCGGCCGGCCGTCGTTCTTCAATCAGACAAGCGGACTGACCTCGCTGTGCTGCGCGTTATCGACCTGGCCGAAGACCTGCCACAGCTCACCCTGGCCGATTCCGATCGCGCCAAAGTGGGCGATTTGACCCTGGCGATCGGCAATCCCTTCGGCATCGGGCAGACCGTCACCATGGGCATCGTTTCCGGTCTGGCACGCACGAATATCGGCATCACCGATTTTCGCTATTTCATCCAGACCGACGCCGCGGTGAACCCGGGCAATTCCGGCGGCGCATTGATCGACACCAGCGGCAAGCTTCTGGGCGTCAATACATCCATCTATTCGCGCAGCGGCGGCTCGGTCGGCGTAGGGTTCGCTATTCCCGCCAATCTCGTGCGGGTCTATGTCGATCACGCACTCGCAGGAAGAAAACAGGTTTGGCCCTGGATCGGTCTTTCCGGCGAGCGGGTACCGGCGCGCATCGCGATGCTGTTTGGCATGCCAAAACGCGACGGCGTCATCGTGACGAGCACGCTTGGGGGCAGCCCCGCCGACAAGGCAGGTATATTGATCGGCGACGTCATCCTGACAGTCGACGGACTGGCGGTGAGAGAAATACAGGCCTTGCGCTATCGCGTGGCAACCCGGCCGATTGGTTCAACGATCAAACTCACCGGGTTGCGCATGGGCGTGCCATTCACCGTCGAGGTGAAACTGGTCGCGCCGCCTGCAACACCGCTCCGGGAAGACACCTGGCTGTCGCCGCTCCATCCCCTGCGCGGCGCGCAAGTTGCCAGCCTGTCGCCGGCGCTTGCCGAGGAGCTCGGCCTCGATAGCTCGATTGCAGGCGTCGTGGTCCTGCAGGTCAAGGCGGGTTCGGCAGCAGCCAAGCTGGGATTCAAAAAGCTCGACGTCCTGCAGAACATTGACGGCAACACCTGCAACACAGTCTCCGATCTGAAGGGCTTCAAGCCGGGACTGTTCAAGAAATGGCGCGTCCTGGTGACACGCAACAGAAGCCGGATCGTTCTTGGAACGAAGTGAAGTGAGCCGTACCCTCCCCTACTCCGCTGCATCCTTTTGCACGGGTATTTCGCTGTCCTCCAGCACCAGCTCTACACCGGACGCCGTCAGTTCTTTCTTGTATAGCGAATGGATGTAGGGGTCCTGGTCGGCATATTCGATCTGGTCGCCGCCGAGCTTGGTGCTCAATGATACCGCCGCGGCCTTGCCGTCCTTCAACGTTCCTGATGTCCGGCGCTTGGCGGTGAACAGCGGATATTTCAGTGAGCCGACGCCGGTGGCGAAATAGCGCGCCGGCTTTGCGCCGGTGTTGAAATGCTGGTGCATCTGCTTTTCCGCCGGCGGAAAGGCGAGCCCGTGCTTCCAGTCGATGCGCAGATAATCCTGCTGCTCGTCGAACCACATCAGCGAATAGCCCTGGCCGGAAACAACCATGACATGGGTGCCGGCCATGTGGCGGTGCGCCTTCTTGTAGGTGCCAACGGCAACTTCCGACATATGCGCGTGCATCAGGCCATTGCCCAGAACAAACATGATGTTGCTGGAGCCCTGGCCACGCTCGTTCCACGGCAGCAATTCCAGATCGTTGAGGTTGGGAACGAAGTTCGTCTCCCACATGTTCTTGCCGGCACTGACCTTGTGCAGATCGCCGGCGCCGTCGAAATATTCCTCCTTGCCGAGGCGCTCCTTGAACGCGAACCTGGTGTTGAAGATAAACTCATCGTTGAAGAACGTGTTCATGATGAGCGGCATGTTGGTAGTGCCGACGATGCGCGCCTTGTTGACCCCGCTGCCGTTGAAATGCCGGTACTGGGCGTTGAGCGGAATGGCGAACATGGAGCCAACGCCCCATTCGAAACTGCGTTTCGTGCCGTCCTCGAATTCGAGCTGGGTCGAACCGCTGCCTTCCAGCACGTAGACGACCTTTTCGAACAGGTGCTGCATCGGCTCTGTCGCGCCACCTGCGGGTATGTCGAACAGGAACATGGAGGCAAAATCGCCCCTGCCCTTGCAATGGACAGCTGCCCCCGGCACGCCGAAGCGCGGCCACATCTGCGTCTCCACATCGGTGAGGTAGATGCCGTAATCCTCGTGGACGATGAGCCCCTCCGCCTCGATCCAGTCGAGATAAGGGTCGATACCGAAACGGGGTCCTTCCTGCTCGCTCATGACAATATGCCTCCCGGATATGGCGGGACGTTCCTGCGTCCTGTTGGTACGGTAGAATAGCGATAGTATCGCGATTGGCCATATGTTTTTGCGCAAATGCAGCGGACGCTGAAACGCAAAACCCCCGGGGAAAATCCCCGGGGGGTCTGTCTGCGGGAGGATGCAGGTTGTGACGGTCAGATCACGCGTGGAGCGCCGCTGCCGAATTCGGGATAGGCCTCGATACCGACCTCGGTATGGTCCATCCCGGCCATTTCCTCTTCCTCGGTCGGGCGTACGCCTATGGTGAACTTGAGGGCATACCAGAGCACCGCCGTTGTGACGATGGTGAAGGCGCCGATCGAAACGATGCCGAGCAGTTGAACGCCGTAGGAAGCGCCTTTGTTCGACAACGGTACGATGAACGTGCCCCAGATGCCGGCAACAAGGTGAACCGGGATGGCGC
>CAZTMN010000091.1:0-14751 GCA_964615275.1 uncultured Beijerinckia sp.
TTCGTACTGCTGCGGTTTGGCGCCCCGCCGTTGGGCGCTGACAACCTGCTCAAGGCGGTAAAGGAGGTTGGAATGCCGGTTACAGTCTGCGATATTGCCAATCCGGAAATCGAGGCGCTGTATGAGTGCAAGCTGGCGCTTGTGCGTCCCGACGGTCACGTCGCATGGAGGGCAGGTGGTGAACCCGCCGATCCTCGAGGCGTGATCGACACGGTTCGCGGGGCGCTGCCAGCCCGGTAGCGGGGCGCATATCCGGTCAATTTGGCGGGGCGAGTGGATTGATCGGCAACTCCTCTCCAGACTTTCAGGGCTTGGGCGCCGCGCCGCCGGTTGATACCGGCTACGTGGCGGCATCGCTGCGGGTCCAGGCCGCCGGTCACTCGGCGAAAGCCGGCGGCAAGCTCGGTGTCGCGATTTCGGTTTTCGCCCATCTGGCGATTTTTTCTGCTGGCTATGCCTGGCTCAAACAGGCAGAGCCATTTCATGATCCGGGCTCGTCCTCGGTCGATGTAATGATGGTGATGGCAGCGCCGCCGCCCTCGGTGCGATTGCCTGCTCCGGCGGTTCCACCAATGCTCGCCAGCGATCTTTTGCCCGCGCCGGCCGTCGCCCGTCCTCCGCCTTTGCCGGCGTTGTCCCCGGAACTCCTGCCCAGGCCCAGGCTGCCTGCCCCCGCGGCTCCTCCGGTACTGGCAGCCGAGCTATTGCCGGCGCCCGAGATTGCAACGCCGCCGCCGCCACCGATGTTGTCTGCCCAGTTGCTGCCGGCCCCAAAACTGCCGGTCCCGCCTGCACCGGCAGCACTTCCGCCCGCGCTGTTGCCGCCTCCAGAAATTGTTTTGCCGCCGCGTCCACCTGATCCGGCAGGGGTTTTGACGGCAGCGCTTTCGAAGACCCGTGCCGGGCAGGCAAGAGCCGCTGCCGGCGTGCGGGAAAAACAACGCCGGCAAACCAGGTTGCGACAGATGAAGTTGCGCCAGAAAAAACCCCAGCAGGCAAAGTTTCAGCAAGCAAAACTCCAGCAGGCAAAACTCCAGCAGGCAAAACTCCGGCAAGCAAGGATACGAAAATCCAAATTACTAGCGGAAAAGCGGCGCGCCATCGCCCGCAAACAGGCAAGGGAACAAGCCCTGCAGCGGAAACGTGCGCGGGAGAGGCGCGATGCACAGGCAAGGCAAGCCCGGCGCGCGCAACGTATTGCGAAGCGGTCCGCCCAGCGGGCGGCCGCCCGTACCCGCGTAGCCAGCCGTCATCAGGCCGTCAGCAATTCGCGCCGCGCAACGCGGGCAAGCCGTCGGGGCATGTCGCGTTCCAATTGGCGCAGCCTGATTGCCGCCCGGCTGCGCCGTAACAAGCCTTCCGGGAATGTCGCTTCGCTCGCCAGCGGGACTGCGGTTGTGGCCTTCCGCATTGCCTCGAACGGGGCGGCACGCAGCGTCCGGCTGGTGAAATCGGCGGGTCACAGCGCGCTGGACCGGGCCGCACTCGCGACTGTGCGGCGCGCTTCCCCGTTCCCGCCTCCGCCGCCGGGCGCGGGCCGTGCGTTCCGCGTTCCCGTCAGCTTCCGGCCCCGGTGAATCGGCAAGGGTCGATCCAGGGGGAACTGATCGGGCAGCGACGTTTCAGTATCCGGTGGCGGAGTCTGGCGTCGGATTTATGCCGCAGCGCAGCAATATCGTGCTTGCATCCGCTGACCTCGTGCCCTATAAGTCGCTCATTCCACAGGCGGATGATTGCGCTCCTGCTTTAAGGATCGTTCCGGTGGTTCGGATAACCTGTTGATTGGGAACCGTTCCAACACTCCGCCGAGGCATAACCGGAGAAGACAAAATGGCGCTGCCAGAATTCAGCATGCGCCAGCTCTTGGAAGCTGGCGCGCATTTCGGACATCAATCGCACCGCTGGAACCCGAAAATGGGCCAGTATATCTTTGGCGTCCGCAACAACATCCACATCATTGACCTTGCCCAGACGGTTCCGCTGCTGCATCAGGCGCTGAATGTGGTGTCCGAAACGGTTGCCAAGGGCGGCCGCGTTCTGTTCGTCGGCACCAAGCGCCAGGCCTCCGAGGCAATCGCGGACAGCGCATCGCGCTCGGCCCAGTATTTCATCAATTCGCGCTGGCTCGGCGGGACGCTGACTAACTGGAAGACGATTTCAGCTTCGATCTCCCGGCTGCGCAAGCTGGATGAGGATGTCGAGGCCGGCATCACCGGTCTGACAAAAAAGGAAATGCTGATGTTGTCACGTGAGCGCGAACGCCTCACGCGCGCGCTGGGCGGCATCAAGGACATGGGTGGTGTGCCGGATCTGATGTTCGTGATTGACACGAACAAGGAAGCCCTGGCGATCAAGGAGGCCAACAGGTTGGGTATCCCGGTCGTGGCCGTGGTTGACACGAATTGCGATCCGGACGGCATTGCCCATCCGATCCCGGGCAATGATGACGCCGGCCGCGCAATTGCGCTGTATTGTGACCTGATCGCCCGCGCCGCCATCGACGGCATCGCTCGCGGTGCAGGGGCTTCCGGCGTTGATATCGGCGAATTTGACGCGCCGGTGGAAGAGGCGCTCACCGAGGAGCCGGCCGCGGCGCCAGAGGCGGAAGTCGTACCGGTTGCTTCGACGGAAGATGCCGCCGCACCGGTCGTTGAATCCACCGATGCATTTGAGACACTGGCCGCGCCGCGCGGCGCCCCCGACGAGTTGACCAAGCTTGCCGGCGTTGGTCCGCAACTTGAAAAGCGGCTCAACGAGGGCGGTATCTTCCACTATTGGCAGATCGCCGCGATGTCTCCGGCTGACGTTGAGAAAATCGATGCCGAGCTGAAACTGAACGGGCGTATCGAGCGCGATGGCTGGATCGACCAGGTAAAGAAGCTGATCGAGGCATCTGAATAATCGCTTGGCGTCGAACCCGGCCCGTATCTATCGGGCCGCTGCATACGGGTATCGGCTAGCAGCTATTGAGGGCCTCATGCCCGGTGGCTTTGCGGTCCGCTAACCAGCCGCTTTCAAGGCGTTCGGCCGAAACATCGTTGTGGCCGTCATACAGCGTACGCTTGGCAGCGACAGAATACCACCAGGGCCGTCTCAAGGTTCCCGAGCCGGGCCATAAATTGCAAAGGACAGGACATGGCTACGATCACTGCCGCTCTTGTAAAAGAACTGCGCGACATGACCGGCGCAGGCATGATGGACTGTAAATCCGCGCTCAGCGAAAATGACGGCAACGTCGAAGCGGCTGTCGACTGGTTGCGCACCAAGGGCCTCTCCAAGGCGGCCAAGAAGGCTGATCGGGTGGCTGCCGAAGGATTGATTGCCGCTCGTACTGCGGGCGCTACCGGTGTCGTCCTTGAAATGAACGCGGAAACGGATTTCGTTGCGCGCAACGAGGATTTCCAGAAGCTGACAGACGCGGTCGCAGGTATCGCGATGGAGGTCGGCGTCGATGATGCCGGCAAACTGGCAGCGGCCGACTATCCTGGCGGCGGTTCCGTTGCCGACGCGATTTCGAACGCCATAGCGACGATCGGCGAGAACATGAGCTTGCGCCGCGTGGCCCGGCTAGAAGTGGGGCAGGGCATCGTCTCAAGCTACGTGCACGCTTCCGTCGGCAACGACATGGGCCGCATTGGTGTATTGGTGGGACTTGAATCCACCGCCCCGGCTGACGCCCTGGCGGATATTGGCCGCAAGGTTGCGATGCACGTCGCCGCCAGTTCTCCGGTATCAGTAGACAGCGCCGGCGTCGATCCATCGATTCTTGAGCGTGAAAAGAACGTCCTGGCGGAAAAGAACGCCGGCAAGCCCGATCACGTCATGGAGAAGATCATCGAATCCGGTCTGAAGACGTATTTCAAGGAAGTATGTCTCCTGGAGCAGGCCTTCATCCATGACACCGCCAAGAGCGTCGGCCAGGCGCTTGCCGAGGCCGGCAAGGCTGCTGGCGGCGACATCAAGGTTTCCGGCTTCATCCGTTATCAACTCGGTGAGGGCATTGAAAAGCAGGAACCGGATTTCGCCGCCGAAGTCGCGGGCATGGCGAGCTAGCCGGACCGTGGCGCATGGCTGCCCTGCGTGGCCGAAACTTGTGCAAACCGCTGTTTGAGATAATCAGGCAGCGGTTTTCTACTTCACGCTGCGGTAATATACTGCGGCACGTCACAACGCTTCAGGGATGCGATGAGCGTAGCAAATCCCGCTGATCAACAGGATGCCACAGCCCGTCAGGCTGACGCAGGCGCGCCGGGGCAGGCCGCGCCCGCGAAAACTGTTCACAGCGGAACAGTTCACGTAATTTTGTGGACCATGTGCCTTGCGCATTTTCTGAACGATGCCTTGCAGGCGCTGATCCCTGCCGTTCTTCCAATCTTGAAAGACGCCTACAGCCTCGATTTCAGCCAGGTTGGCATTATCGCCGCCGCTTTCATGATCGCCGCGTCGGTTTTTCAGCCTGTCGTTGGCGTTATCACCGACCGCAAGACGTATCCATATGCGCTGCCGCTCGGGATGATCGCAACAATGGCCGGCCTGCTCCTGTTCGCATCGGCCGGGACTTACCTGATGCTGCTGTTTGCAGCGATATTGGTCGGCTTTGGATCGGCCATTTTTCATCCCGAGGGATCGCGTGTTGCGCGCATGGCCGCTGGCGGGCGGCACGGATTGGCGCAATCGACGTTTCAGGTCGGGGGAAATTTTGGCCAGGCATCGGGTCCATTGATGACGGCATTTATCATCGTGCCGCTCGGCCAGGCTGGTATCGGGTGGTTTGGCATCGTCGCTTTTGCAACGGTGGTATTGTTGTTCTTTGTCGGCCGCTGGGTTTCTGGGCAAATGAAGGATGAGGTAAGCCGCAAGCGAAGCATTGCCGGCAATCCAAATCCGCTCGGCCTTTCGAACGTCAAGCTGGTGGCGATCATCGGTGTCCTGCTGTTGCTGACGTTTTCGAAGAGTTTCTACACGGCCAGCCTGACGACATTTTACACTTTCTATCTGATCGAGAAGTTCGGCGTCAGTTTGCGCGATGCGCAGTTGATGCTGTTCCTGTTCATGGGATCGGTTGCCGCCGGCGTCTATTTTGGCGGACCGATTGGCGACTGGATCGGGCGCAAATATGTAATCTGGATTTCAGTGCTTGGCGCATTGCCGTTTTCCGTTGCTTTGCCTTACGCCAGCCTTTTCTGGTGCGGCGTGCTGACGGTGGCGATCGGCTTTATTCTGTCCGCGTCGATGTCGCAGATCATCGTTTACGCCATTGAATTGTTGCCGGGCAGGGTGGGATTGATGTCCGGCTTGTTCTTCGGGTTTGCCTTCGGGATGGCAGGCCTCGGCGCGGCGCTTCTGGGCTACGTCGCTGACCTGACAAGTCTGAATTTCGTGTTCAAACTGTGCGCCTGGCTTCCCGCAATCGGGTTGTTCGCCTGGTTCCTGCCCAAGACGGAGAGATAAGCGCCCGCGCGCCACGATCTATCACCGGGGCGCGGGCGGCAGCTTTCGTCCGCTTTATTTCAGGGGTGTCAGTACCTCTGAACCATTGCCATCAATTCCCCTTACTGCCCAGATGCCGCTCAGGCGTCCGCCTGCTTCCAGCTGATACATGACAAGACCAGGCCGCCCATTGATTGTATATGTGGCTGACAGCATGTTGTTCATTCGCATGCCAAAGCCGGTGTATATGCTCCCGCCGATATTCCAGCGCACCGCGAACGTCGTATTGGACAATGGCGCGAGGCTAATAGTTCCGCGGTAACCGGACCCGTTGGGATTCTTGCCGGCTATTCGTAGCGCGGTTCAAGCGTAATCGATTGTGCAGCAGCGCTGGCTGCGAACAATAGGAACAATGCGGTTGCAACGGCTTTCAGCATGATATTCATCTCCAGAGTGCGGTTTGAACAGCGCGCGGGCGATCTGTTGAGCGATTGCTGACATGCAATGTGCTGCTATTCGCCAGTGCTTTCACAACCGCTAGTGTTACAGCCGGATCACTGTACACGCCGAACGTAGCGCGGATTTTCGCTGCTTGCCAGCAGGACGCGAATTACCTCCTGCGCACCAATACGCGTGGCCCCGTGTGTACCCGCACATCGCTCGGCAAATACGCCGGTTACTTTCCAATCATCGAAACACGGCGGAGATCGAGCCGCCACAACCCAAGACCGGGGAAAATGGATACCGGTTTTCCGTCCAGAAACACGTCAAATCCAGAAACCGGTGTCGTTCAACGAAACCTTGAAATCGTTAACGGCCGTGGTCTGCGTCTGGCGGAGCCCCCCTCGGACAGACGCTGCAAAGGGCCCTTCAGCTCCAATCCGGGCTGGAGGGCCCCGGTTTTGCTCCCTATTGCTTGTGTCTTGCAGGACCGAATCGCGCTACTCATTTGCAAAGCGTGCGATTAACGGCAACGGTTGCAGTCCGGCGACGGCCTTTGCGAAGCCCCGGGATCAGTGGTTGTGTCCGGCTTCCGGTTGCATGTCGCCGGGCGATTTTTCAGATTGGAGGGCGCTGGGGATGGCGCTGGCCTGGAAGCGGATTATTCTCAAACTTTCCGGCGAGGCATTGATGGGAAAACGAACCCACGGCCTTGACCAGGATACACTGAACCGGATTGCGGCCGACGTGGCGGCCGCCGCCAAACTGGGCGTTGAAATCGGGATTGTCGTCGGCGGCGGCAATTTTTTTCGTGGCATACAGGGTGCAGACAAGGGAATTGACCGGGCCAGAGCCGATTCCATTGGAATGCTGGCGACCGTGATGAATGGTCTGGCGGTCGAACATGCGATCGAAACCGCAGGCCAGCCGGCGCGCGCCCTCTCGGCGGTGCCAATGCCGTATGTTTGCCAGCCTTATTCGAGGCAAGCCGCACTCAACCATCTTGCGAAAGGCCGGATCGTGGTGCTGGCAGGGGGCACTGGAAATCCGTTCTTTACAACGGATACCGGGGCGGCATTGCGTGCCGCTGAGTTGTCCGCCGATCTCGTCATGAAAGCGACGCAGGTTGACGGTGTGTATTCCGCGGATCCGAAAAAGGACCCATCCGCCATTCGCTACGATACGTTGACACAAAGCGAGGCAATAGAGAAGAACCTCGCTGTCATGGACACTGCCGCATTCGCGCTGGCGCGGGAAAACGCTATTCCGATCATCGTATTTGCCCTGGAAGGAGAAATGGCAATCACCCGCGCGCTGAAAGGTGAAAACAAGGCTACGCTTGTGACGCCATGATATGGCGGGGGCCGGATTTGCGGGCTTTGAAACCGGCGTACAACCGGTAATCAGCGCTGGCGGTATCTGCTTCGCACAGCTAGAGTAGGGCAGGATGATGCGTTGGCCGCGCAGGAGTTGGACTGCTGCGCCGATAATACAAGGTCAGGGGTTCAAATCGCCGGTGAGCCAGACGCCCTGTCCGGTTGGCGGCGCGACAGCGGTAACCGGTTCCGATAACAGGATTTCAGGATGAGCGACGAATTCGATCTGGAGGACATCAAGCGGCGCATGACTGGTGCAGTCCAGTCGGTGACCCACGAACTGAACGGTTTGCGCACCGGGCGCGCATCGGCAAGTCTCCTCGATCCGGTTCATGTCGATGCCTACGGTGCCCGCACGCCGCTCAACCAGGTTGCGACTGTCACCGTTCCGGAGCCACGAATGCTATCGGTGCAGGTGTGGGACAAGGCGATGGTTGGCGCCGTCGAAAAGGCGGTCCGTGAATCCAGCCTTGGTCTCAATCCCCAGACCGAAGGGCAGATTTTGCGCATCCCGATACCCGAGCTGAACGAGCAGCGCCGCAAGGAGCTGGTGAAGGTCGCTCACAAGTACGCCGAGGATGGCCGTATCGCCGTGCGTCACGTGCGTCGTGACGGTCTTGATAAGGTCAAGAAATTGCTCAAGGACAAGGCTATCAGCGAAGACGACGACAAACGTCATCAGGGCGAAATACAAAAGGCGACCGATACCGCGGTTGGGGAAATCGACACGATACTCGCCGGCAAGGAAAAGGAGATCATGCAGGTCTGATGCATGCCCCGGAACGACCTCAAGAGTAACGCATTGGCGGAGCGGCTCGTTGTTGAGAAACTTGTTGAAGCGGATTTGATGAACGATACCGGACAATCGCACGCAATCGGAGGCGTGGAGGCCGATACGCCCCCCGAATACCGGCTCGACGGCCGGCGTCCGCGCCATGTCGGGATCATCATGGATGGCAACGGCCGCTGGGCAGTTGCTCGCGGATTGCCGCGCGTCGAGGGTCACCGGCGCGGTGTCGATGCGTTGCGCAAGGCAATCCGGACCGCCGGTAAATTCCGCATCCCGTATATAACCATCTACGCGTTTTCTGCCGAGAACTGGCGTCGCCCCGCCGAGGAGGTTGGTTTTCTGATGGGCCTGTTGCGGCGTTTCATCCGCAACGATCTTGCCGAATTGCACTCCAGCGGCGTGCGCGTACGCGTAATTGGCAGCCGCGAAAACCTGCCCGATGACATCCTGAGATTGTTGCAGGAGGCAGAGGACCTTACCCAGGCCAACCGCAACATGACCCTGGCTGTCGCTTTCAACTACAGTGGCCGCCAGGAAATTGTGAATGCCACGCGTTCATTGGCCCGCAAAGTGGCAAGCGGAGAAATTGATGCAACCGACATAGATCAAGCTGCAATCTCGGATCATCTGACAACCGCCGGCATGCCCGATCCTGATCTTGTCATCCGGACGTCGGGAGAGCAGCGCTTGTCCAATTTTCTGCTTTGGCAGGCTGCTTACGCGGAATTTGTGTTCCTGCCGGTCAATTGGCCCGATTTCGATGAGGAGGCGTTTCGGGGTGCGCTCCAGGAATACGCCCGGCGTGACCGGCGTTATGGCGAGATTGCTGCGGCTGGATCGCTGCAGGCCTCGGCATGAAACCCGTTTGATCAAATCCCATGACCGCCAGGCCACCAGTCAACTCTCCCGCGCGTGCGCAGACGGTTCCAGGACGGGGGCCTGGCCGTTCTGATCTGCAGCCGCGCATTGTCTCGGCGCTTGTTCTCGTAGCGATGGCGTTTGCGACGCTTTGGGCCGGCGGACAGGTTTTCGTTCTGTTTTGGCTTTTGGCTTCGCTCGCCGTCCTGTGGGAATGGCAGCGCATGATCAGCGCTCCGGGATATGTATCACGGCTGTTCGCCGGCGCTTCGGGTCTCGCCATTTGTGCAGCCCTGGCGAGCAATGGGTTTGGCGATTGGGCGATAGCCGCATTGGCCCTGGCAGCATTGCTCACAGGCGCTTTGGCCCGGATAAACGGAGGTTCTGCCCGCCAGTGCGCATGGGCTGCGGCCGGGGTTTTTTATGCAGGATTGCTACTGATCTCCGTGCTCGTACTTCGCTTGTCGCAAAGCCACGGTCTCGAAGCGATATTGTGGCTCTTCGCCATCGTTTGGGGAACCGACATCCTTGCCTATTGCAGCGGCCGAACAATCGGCGGCCCCAAACTGTGGCCAAAGGTGTCGCCGTCGAAAACTTGGGCAGGATTTGCCGGGGGTGTTCTTGGCGGCGCAATGGCCGGGACCATTTTGATCAGTGTCGCGCTACCACAGGTGCGAGAGCATTGGCCCTGGATGTTTGTGTTTGCGCTCCTGTTTGCCATTGGATCGCAGGCTGGCGACCTTTTGGAATCGGCGGTGAAGCGGCGCTACAACGTCAAGGACTCCAGCAATCTCATCCCAGGGCACGGCGGAGCGCTTGACCGGCTTGACGGTTTCACTGCTGCGACTGTGTGTGCTGCCATGGTTGGGATGATCAAGGCCGGCCCGGTAGATGCGGCGCACGGACTTTTGATCTGGTAGTTCCTGAACTGCGCGCGAAAAAAAGTGGACAGCAGTATTTCCCTCAGGCCCACAGAAGGGCGGTCCACGGCGGGTTTGCCGGCACGCATGATCCGTTGCGAGTACATTCGAAACCGGTATTGCCGTTGACGGGGCTCGGTTCGTTGCAACGGGCATGTTTTTGCGGTTTTAGTGATTTCATTAGAACGGACGCTGATTTAGTGTGCTGTCCAAGGCTGGGAAGCAGCGCTTGACCCCTCGGCGGTCGCTCCGTTCGCCACATTGCAGAACGGACCGGTTTTAAAGGTATTTGATGTCGCCACGCTTGAAGACGAAACCGGCAAATGCGGAAACTCACGCCAGTTCACCGTTTTCGTCCGAAGCTCCGCGCCGGCTGAGCATTCTTGGTGCTACCGGCTCCATCGGCTGCACGACGGCTGATGTTTTGGATGCTGCGGAAGGAAAGTTCGCGGTTGAAGTCGTTGCCGGTGGCAGCAATGCCGAGGCGCTTGCGCGCATCGCTCGCAGAACCGGTGCGCGTCACGCTGTTCTGGCGGACGACAGCCGGTATGCGGAGTTCAAGGCGCTTTTGTCGGGCACCGGTATCGAGGTGGCGGCTGGCGCGCAGGCGCTTATGGAGGCGGCCGTGCGCCCGGTCGACATGGTAATCGGTGCGATCACCGGGGCCGCGGGTGTTGAGCCCACCTTCGCCGCTGTTTGCGCCGGTCAGACAATCGCCCTGGCCAACAAGGAATGTCTGGTCTGTGCCGGCGCCCCGTTCATGCAGGCCGCCGAAGCGAATGCCGCCACGATCCTGCCCATGGATAGCGAGCACAACGCGATATTTCAGGCCATGAACGGCAAGGATGCACGGGCAATAACCAAGATGATCCTGACAGCGTCTGGCGGTCCTTTCCGGTTATCGAGTGCCGCGCAAATCGCCGCCGCCACCCCCGATCAGGCCCTCGCGCATCCCAATTGGGACATGGGCCCCAAGGTTACCATTGATTCCGCCAGCCTAATGAACAAGGGGCTGGAACTGATAGAAGCGCATTATCTGTTTGATGTCGCCGCCGAAAAACTGGGTGTGCTCGTGCATCCGCAATCCATTGTACATGGTCTCGTCACTTACGCTGACGGGGCGATGGTTGCCGGGCTTGCCCTTCCGGATATGCGGGTTCCCATCGCCCACTGCCTTGGTTGGCCGTCCCGTATTGCCAGCGGTACGGCTCAACTGGATCTGGCGAAAATCGCCGAACTGACCTTTGAGGCCCCCGATCTTGAGCGGTTTCCCGCGTTGGAACTGGCCACCGCGGCCCTGCAGCATGGCGGTGTAATGCCCACGATCCTGAACGCCGCCAACGAGGTAGCCGTCGAACTTTTCCTCAAGAATGCCGTTTCTTTTCCCGATATTGCCCGCATTGTTGACCAAACCTGCCAGTATTTCCTGGCGCGCGGACGGATTGGCGTCCCCGCCAGCGTGAGCGAGGCTTTGGCTGTTGACCATAATGCAAGAGAAATTGTCCGGACATCTTGGCCTGCCTGAGCGATCTGATAAGTAACGGTTTGGTAACCATCGCGCGGCCTGCCGCCAATCTGGAATGCTGATCAGATGCAAGTCCTTCAATTCCTGTGGTCTTTCGCCACCTACCTGGTTCCTTTTGTACTGATTTTGAGCGTGGTCGTGTTTTTTCACGAGCTCGGTCATTTTTTGGTGGGCCGCTGGTGTGGAGTGAAGGTTGAAGCGTTTTCAATCGGATTCGGCAAAGAACTGTTTTCATTCATCGACAGGAAGGGGACGCGGTGGCGGCTGGCCCTGGTGCCGCTCGGGGGATATGTGAAATTTTATGGTGATGCGGACGCTGCGAGCATGACCAGCGAAGAACAGGCCAAGATAATGACGCCGGAGGAGCGCAAAATCAGCCTGTTCGGACAGAGTTTGGGCAAGCGCGCAGCGATTGTCGCTGCCGGTCCCTTCGCGAACTTCATCCTGGCTATTGTCATATTCACCTGTGTGATGCTGTTTTTCGGCCGCGGCGAATTGATCCCGCGCATCGCCGAGGTACGGCCGGGCGCACCGGCCGCGGCCGCCGGATTCAAGCCCGGGGATCTCATCCTGTCGATCGACGGCAAGAAGATCGAGCATTGGGCGGAATTGCAACGCACGGTCCAGTCCTCCGGCGGTCAATTGCTGAAATTCACGGTTTTGCGTGGAAATGACGTCGTTTCCCTGCAGGCGACCCCGCAGCGCAAGGAAATAAAGACCCGGTTTGGCGTTCATCGCGCCGGGATCCTGGGCGTCACGGCGTCCAATCGCAAGGAAGATTGGAAGATTCGTTCGTTCGGCCCGCTCGAGGCCGTGGCTGCTGGCGCCGGTGAGACCTGGTTCGTGGTCGAGCGTACCGCCGCCTATATCGGCGGCTTGTTCATTGGCCGCGAATCCGTCGATCAAATATCCGGGCCCATCCGTATTGCCGAAGTCTCCGGAGAAGTCGCTAAAATCAGTCTTGTAGCGCTGATAAACCTGGCCGCAATCCTTTCCATATCCGTCGGTTTGCTGAATCTGTTTCCGATCCCGCCGCTTGATGGCGGCCACCTGCTGTTTTTTGCGATCGAGGCCGTCAAAGGCAGTCCATTGAGCCAGTGGGGCCAGGAAATGGGCTTCCGCGTAGGGATGGCCATGGTGCTCGCCTTGATGGTGTTCGCAACCTTCAACGATATCGCCCACGTTGGGCCCAAGCTATTGGGAATGTTTGGATAACGGAATATTAACCAAAATGCGTGGCCGCTTTGCAACGTAAAGCTTAAATTCACTATTCACAGGCGATTCTGCATTTGCACGATTGGTTAAAACTTGTAGAACGGTTCCCGGTAACGGGATGCAGATGAATCGAATCTGCTTGGGAAAAACCTGATTGGTGCTCTGATCGTTTGGGCCAGCGTCCGGCCTGAACGGCCAGCTTTGCTGCGGAGGTGCGGCTGTGCCGGGATTGTCCGGTGCGGCATTCCGGGAGCGTCATTGGGCTAACAGATTGGTTTGGACGGGGAATACTCTGATTATGCAGTTTTTCCGGAGTGTAATGTACCGCTTTGTCATTTTGGCGGTAGTGGTGCTTTCAGTAGCCTGGACAGCGAATACCGCGTCGGCTCAGAAAATCATTATCCAGGGCACGCAACGTGTCGACGCTGAAACAATTCGCTCATATTTCAATGGAACGAGCCAGGCTCGTATCAACCAGGCTGTTAAGGAGCTGTACGCCACGGGTCTGTTCGCGGATGTCAAGGTTTCGCGTTCGCGCGGCGCGATTGTTGTCATTGTTCGCGAAAACCGTTTGATCAACCAGGTAGCTTTCGAAGGCAACAGCAAGCTGAAGAGCGCTGTGCTTGCCGGGGAAGTCCAATCCCGCTCGCGCGGTTCGTTCAGCCCCTCCACCGTTCAAGGCGATGTGCAACGCATCAGGGATCTCTACCGGCGGGCGGGACGTGGCGCTGCCAGCGTTCGCTCGCGAATCGTCAATTTGCCGAACGGACGCGTCGATGTGGTGTTCTCGATCAAGGAAGGCAGCAAGACCGGCGTTCGCAAAATCGTATTCATCGGCAACAAGGCGATTTCATCCTGGCGGTTGCGTAACATCATGCAAACCACCGAGATGAATTTCCTGTCCTGGTTGAAAAATTCTGATGTCTATGACCCGGAGAAAATCTCGGCCGATCTGGAACGGATCAGGCGCTACTATCTGCGCAACGGTTACGCCGATTTCCGCGTGATCGGTTCGGACGCTCGCTACAGCGAAAAGGAAAAGGGCTGGATTGTCACGCTGACATTCGACGAGGGTCCGAAATACAAGATCGAAAGCGTGCACGTGGATTCGCGCATTCCCGACATTGACCCCAAGCGCCTGCGCAAAATTGTGCGCATCTCCAAGGGCGATACTTTTAACGGCACCAAGGTTGAAAAAGCCGTCGAAGCGCTGACGAAAGCAGCCGCGGCCAAGGGATATGCGTTCGCTGTTGCACGTCCCAGCGCCGACCGGGATCCGGCGCGCCGCACTATCCGGCTTGACCTGGTGATGGAAGAGGGCGCGCGGGTATACATTGAGCAGATCGTCGTGCGTGGTAATACACGTACGCGCGAATACGTCATTCGCCGCGAGTTCGACCTCGGTGAAGGTGACGCCTATAATCGCGTGCTTATCGACAAGGCTGAACGCCGGCTGAAAAATCTCGGGTTCTTCAAGTCTGTCAGAATTACCAACCGCCCCGGCAGTTCGCCTGATCGCGTTATTATTGTTGTGACGGTCGAGGACAAGCCAACTGGTTCATTTGGGGTATCAGGAGGGTATTCCTCGGCGGATGGTCTTGTCGGTCAACTTTCACTGACAGAGTCTAATTTTCTTGGTCGCGGGCAATATGTCAAAATTGCGACGACATTGGGTACGCGTAGTCAAGGGATAGATCTGTCCTTTACTGAGCCTTATTTTTTTGGCTACAGGTTCAGTGGCGGTTTTGATCTGTTTCATAAGTTTACTCAAAATTCAAAATATTCGCTATTTGAAACTAGGATAACTGGTGGCACGTTGCGGCTTGGTGTCCCGATTACGGATGAAATTTCGATTGGATTGCGCTATTCACTTTTTAACACCCGCCTTACACTGCCTAACACCGTGTCCAGGCCGTATAACGATTGTACAACACCCATCCCGGGCTTTACTCCTACTGTCGGACAAAGTCCCAATCCAAATGGTATTGGTTTGCCGGATCCCTCACTTACTGGGTCGACGGCTACCTGTTTAACAAATGGAGAAGCGTCACTCGCCATCAAGCAAGCGGTTGGTTCGCGCATGACATCGTTGGCGGGTATTACCTTCTCTTACAACACGCTGGACAATTTGCGTAATCCCACTGACGGTCTGCTTGCCCGGTTAAACCTCGAGTTTGCCGGCCTCGGAGGGACCGC
>CAZTMN010000092.1:0-14607 GCA_964615275.1 uncultured Beijerinckia sp.
TGCGGGTCATCTCGTCGCCGTCCATCTCGACGACCGGGTTATCGACCTTGATTTTTGCCATATCTCGAAGACCTGCAATTTGCGCGGACCAGCGTACGCGCAAAAGCGCCGCCGGCGGAATCGTTGCGGCGGATATAGCAGGGGACGGGACCGGGAGGGAAGTGGTTGGGGAAGCACTGCTTTCGGGCGGGTAGCGGCCAAACCAAACGAAACTGGATGTTGCGGGGCATTGATCCAAACCTGCCTGCCATTAGTCAAGATATCCAGCTGCCGACGCGGTCCGCCGGCTACGGCTTCCCGGCTCGCTCTGCGAATAGACTCTTACGGGCGATTTGATCTGTCCTTATAGTGTCTCATGGGCTACGATGTCGCGTGCGGTTTTGCATGCAATTATCAAAGGGGGGGCAAACTATCCTAGACCGTGTCGCGAAATTCCTGGCTCTGATCAGCGGTGTGATGCTGCTTGGCCTGATGTGCCTGATTGTCTATTCCGTATTCATGCGGCGGGTCTTTAATGCGCCGCCGCTTGGCGTGTACGACACCGCCGAAGTGATGCTCCTGCCTATCACCGCGTTTGCCCTGGCCTATACAGGCCTGATGAAAGGGCACATTGCCGTCGACATCATCAGCGCAATTGCAAAACCGCAGATAGTACGGTGGAGCGACGCAATCGTCTACTTCGTTTGCGGGGGCTTGATCGCACTGCTCGCATGGGAAAGCGCACTGCTTGTCCTGCGCGCTATCAAGGTCAACGAAGTGACGCAAATGGTCGAGATTCCGTATTACCCTTTCATTGTGACGTTGGCGCTCGGAGCGACGATTTTCGCACTCGTGCTATTCCGCCAGTCGTGGCGTGCGATTACGGGAAAAGAGAGCCCATCAGAGCATGAGTAATACATATTATGGCCTGATCGGGCTGGCCGCGCTTTTTGCCCTTCTCGCATTGCGAATGCCGGTCGCCATCGCGATGGCGCTGGTCGGCGTGATCGGCTTTGGCGTGATAAATGGATGGACGCCGGCGCTCTCAATGCTTGCTGACGAAGCATTCGTGATCTCGACAAACTTTGAGTTGATCGTCATTCCGTTGTTCATATTGATGGGCAATTTTGCGTCCGTGTCCGGGATGAGCCGGGATCTGTACAGCGCCGCTTACAGCTGGTTCGGACATTGGCGGGGTGGATTGGCGTCCGCAACGATTGCAGCATGCGCCGGATTTGCGGCCCTGTCCGGTTCCTCTGTCGCCTCCGCCGTTACAATGGGGCGTGTGTCGCTGCCAGAAATGAAGCGTTACAATTACGATTCGAAACTGGCTACCGGATGTATAGCCGCCGGCGGCACGCTTGGAATTCTAATTCCGCCTTCTACCGGATTCATCATCTATGCGATCTTGACGGAAGAATCGATCGGCCGCCTGTTCCTCGCGGGTGTCTTTCCGGGAATTCTCCTGGCGACGCTGTTCATAATATCAATTTATATCCAGACACGGATCAATCCGGAACTTGGACCAGCTGGTCCGAAGGCAACCGCCAGGGAACGGCTCGCAACCGCAAGACGTTCCCTGGCCATGGTCCTGATCGTCGTAATCACAATCGGCGGAATCTATGGCGGTGTGTTCACCCCGACAGAGGCTGCGGGCGTTGGCGCGATGTTGTCCTTTTTGCTCACCGTGTTCCGCCGCCGTTTGAGCATGGGGTCTCTTGCCGACGTCCTTTACCAAACCGTCAGCACGACGGGGCTCGTCTTCCTCATTCTGATAGGCGCCCATGTGTTCAATCCGTTCCTGGCGTTAACGGAGATACCAACCGATCTGGCGAAGCTGTTGACCAGTCTGGATCTGTCGCCAACCGTCGTGATGCTGATCCTGATGGCTGCGTACATAGTTTTGGGGTCGTTCCTCGAAGGATTTGCAATGCTGGTGCTGACGTTGCCGATCGTGCACCCGCTCATTCTCCAACTGGGATTTGACCCGATCTGGTTTGGCGTGCTGATCGTCATCATCATCGAAATCGGTCTCATCACCCCGCCAGTCGGTGTCAACGTCTTTGTCGTGAAAGGAATAGCTGGCGACGTACCGTTGGCGCACATATTCGCCGGGGTCATACCGTTCTGGATCGCGATGATTGTGTGTATTCTGCTTCTGATGGCTTTCCCTGAAATCGCCCTGTTTCTACCAAACACGATGATCGAGGCGCGTTAGGGTTTTTGACGATTATTCGCTTTTCAAATATCAAGAGGTTCTGGGGAACGACGGAATCCGTCTAATCAGGCGGGCTCAATTCAAAAAGGGAGGATCAGGTATGACGATGAAATTCAAGACAGCGGCAACAAGTGCGCTGGCCATCGGCCTTGCCGGTTTTGTCGGGGCGAGTGCGCCGGCATCGGCGCAAAACGTCGAATTGAAACTTGCTTCATTTACCGGCCCGAAACATGCCATGAACCGGGCGTTCTTTACACCCTGGGTCAAGCAGGTCGAGCAGATGTCCAAGGGGACATTGAAAATCAAGATGTTCGTCGGCGGCAAATTGGGCAAGGGCGGCGCGCGTCAATACAAGCGGGCTATTGACGGCGTTGCGGATATCACCTTCGGATTGCAGGGTTATACAGCGAGCCAATTCCGCGCGACAACACTCATCGAACTGCCGGGTTTGGCTAACAACGGGGTTGAGGCGACTCGCGCCTTGTGGGCTGCCTATGAAGGGCACCTGGCAAAAGAATATGGCGACGTAAAGCTGCTGTTTATGTGGTCCGTGGACCGCCCTGTCATCATGACCAAAAACAAACCGGTCAAGACGATTGCCGATCTAAAAGGTATGAAGATCAGGACGCCGTCCCAGGTGCAAGCGAAAACAATCAAGGCGCTTGGTGCAGTGCCAGTCCCGATGCCAATCACCAAGGTCTACAATGCAATGGCGCGGGGGCTTCTTGATGGCGTGCTGACCTCGACGACGACCCTGCAGGGGTTCAAGCTCATCGAGGTGACGAAGTACTTCACGGAAGGCCTTCCGTGGGGCACATCGCCAATGTTCCTGGTAATGAACAAGGCTTCGTACAGCAAATTGTCGCCAGCGCACAAGGCGATCATTGACAAGACAACCGGGCCCAAACCAAGCGAAAGGGGCGCGGCCGTTTACGATAAGGAAAGCAAGGATGGCTTCGATTTGATCCGCCGTTCGAAGAACCATGAGCTGCTGAAATTATCCGGCGCGGAAATAAAGAAGGGTACAGCGCTGCTCGTGAAGGCAGGCGAGGCCATTATTGCCGATACTGCAAAAAAAGGCATCGCCGCGCAGACTATCGTCAAGAAGATGAAGGCGGCAAACTGATCCTTCCGCATAACAAAACCGAAGGGCGCCGGACCACCGGGGCCCTTTTTTACAGGATTTTCAATGTAAGATATTGATGGCTGTCCGTCGTCGAAGTGCCTTTGCTCCTTCGAATTGGGCCATTATAGTGTTGCCATTGAGTGGAATTGAAGTGCGAGCCGTGTGCGGCGCCTGACGTTGCGTATTGGCGCAACGCTGTTTGCTGAAGCGCCGGATTCTTTTCGCAAGAGGCGCAGGGAGTCTACCAATGCCGGTTCACGATATCATTCATGTCAACGTCAAAACGCTTGACCTGGAAGCGACCGATCATTTCTACACGCAGGTGCTGGGCATGACGTTCGCCAACCGGCCGGACCTGGGCGTTCCCGGGTCCTGGTACGATATCAAGGGAACACAGGTGCATGTTCTGGCCGGAGAAGCGGCGCTGGATGCCGAGGGCCGGTTCACCCACGGGGGTGGCGCGGTCGATCATGTGGCGTTGTCGGCTTCGGACTACGATGCCATGAAAGCAATCCTTCAGGATTATGGCTGCGATTTCCGGGAAAACGACATTCCGGGCGCCAACCTGTGGCAATTGTTCGTCAAGGACCCGAACGACATTACCTACGAACTCAATTTCTCGATCTCGGAAGAGCCGGAGGGAGCTGCCGGGCCGGATCCGGCCAACGCCTATATCCCGGGCAAATTCTAGGCTGCAGGCCGGGCAAGTCAGGATAGGCGCTGGCTGGTTGGCAACGCAAAGAACCGGGAAAAAGGCTGGCGGAAAATTGGCCGAGCCTTGGGAGGAAATACAATGTCGATAACCCGTGACGATCTTGTTGAACGCGCCAGGGCTTTGGTGCCGGCGCTGCGGGAACGGGCGGAAACGGCTGAAAAAGAGCGGCGGATGCCGGAGGAAACGCATCGGGATTTTCTTGAAGCCGACCTCTATCGCCTGTTTCAGCCCAGGCGCTTCGGCGGCCATGAAATGGACCTTGGCCTGATGGTTGATGTGGCGGCGGAAGTGGGGCGCGGCTGCGGTTCGAGCGCGTGGAACCTGACCAACCTGGCGGTCCAGGCCTGGATACACGGCATGCACCGGCCCGAGACGCAGGAAGAAGTATGGGGGGATGCGCCCAAAGCGTTGATTGCCTCGTCGTTCCCCGGCAAGGGTTCGAGCGTCAAGCGTGTCGATGGCGGACTGGTCGTTGACGGTTTGTGGAGCTTTGCCAGCGGGGTGGACGTGGCGGACTGGAAGAATCTGCAGATTTTCGTTCCAAAAGAGGGTGGCCCACCCGATCATTATTTCGGGCTGATCCCGAAATCCGATTATGAAATTGTCGACGACTGGTTCGTGACAGGTCTGGCAGCGACCGGCAGCCGTTCGATCAAGCTGTCGGACGTTTTCATCCCGGACAAGCGCCTGCAATTTACCCCGAACATCAAGGGCGGAGAGACGCCGGGCAGCGCCATAAACCCGTAGAACCTTTACAAGCTGCCGGTGTTCAGCATTGGCCTGAAGCATTTTTCGGGAACGGCCCTCGGAATTGCCCGGGGCGGTATCGAGTGGGTTGAAGACGATATGCGGGCGCGGCGAACGGTGACGGGAATATCGCTTGCGGAGCAACCCTCCGTCTGGCTTCGCCTTGCAGAAGCGGGGGCGCAGGTCGATGCGGCCTGGGCGCTGTTGCTCAAGGATTGCCAGGACGCAACCCGGATGCTGGATCGCGGTATCAAGCCATCGGTCGAACAATGCCTGACATGGCGCCGCAATGATGCCTATGCCGGACGGCTGGCGGTCAGCGCGATCGAACATGTGTACAGCCTGTCAGGCGGACGCGGTCTCAGCACCGGCAGCGGCTTTCAACGCGCCTGGCGCGATGTCCATGCAGCCGTGCAACAAATGCTCATGTCGTGGGACATGCACGCGCTCAACTACGGCAAGGTCAGGATGGGCCAGCCATTCAGCGATCCGCGGGTGTGAGATCTGTTTGGTGCAGAGTATCAAGATTATCTTTCGAAGTGCCGCCCATGTCGATAGGCTTGCCCTATGCAAAAATTTCACGCGTCCGCCATCCTTTCGTAGCGAATGCTGCTGCGATCGGGGATGGGTATTGGCTGTCACGGTTACCTACCGCGGAGCATCCTTTGAGCGCACGATCTGCGAACGCCAATTTCCTAGTTTGCAATGCTTAAATTTCTTGTACCGCACCATTATGGCGTCAACGGAAGGTAGTGTTGCATATCCGCATCTTGGTCCGAAAAACTGGTAGGCGACCCATATTGGTATGAAGGAGCGCTTGTATCCGCCTGAGCTGCCGGCGCGGCATTGGATAGGAACAAGGCCATAAAAATATTGTACTGATCGATAGCGATGCGGTCTCCTTAATACGTCTCTACGTTCGCGTTTGGTTTGGTCTTCCAACTGTTTCATGTACTTCGATAGCGGTCCGGGAACTGGTTGACTTGGCCGGAAACATTTCTGTTTTATGCGCTTCGCCAATGCGGCAGGTATTTTCGGGAAACTTGCGACAGCAGCCGGTTTCCGTTTCGGGGTTTGCTTTTGCGCCGTAGACTTGGTCTTTTTCGGCGTGTTCATTCTAGGTTTGCTCTTGCGACCGGTCTGGCGCAGGCGTAGGGCCGGTGATTTGTAGCTTCCTTCAATTTCCTTAATACGCGCCTTAGCCAGTTGCGCATAGACACTGTCTGGAAATTTTTTGATAAACCGGCGCAAAAGGTTAGTGTCTTTTGTATTGAGTGTTCTGCGCCACAACCGGTTGGCTAGGCGCATTTTCCTTTTGTCCTGTTTGGCAGTCATGCAATGTCCGCGGCCAATGACCGTACACCTGTAACCTTTGACCCACTTATTTTGCTTGTGATCGCAGCTTATCTTTTGGGGCCCGACATTCTTGAATCTCACGCCCTGCTTGTTGCAAAAATTGCGAATTTTGTTTTTCAGCATTTCCCTCGCAATCTCAAGAGCCCTGTTTTTGTTGCTGTAATATGTCCTCGTATCGACCTTGTATTGCGGACTGCCGGTTTCAACCGCCATTGCACTTGCCGGGTGGATCAGCAAAAGAAGGGGCGCGAGCAATATGCGAGCAGATATTCGTGCGTAGATCATATGTCGCTACCGGTTGGCTAGGGTATTTTCACAAAGCGGAACTTGCAGTGGGAGAATTTGGGCGGCCTCGTGCACCCGCAGGGGTTGGGGAACCGGGCAAACTCTTCTTTGGATGCGTAGCAAATGCCGTATTGCACCCGCGATTTGCAATTGGGTTATTCCCTGAAATTCCACTGATTGCACGGTGCACGGCGGGCCTGTCGCACGCATTTGCCGGTATTTGATCGCTTCATGCCGGCCGCACAGCGCGTTGCATTGCAGCGAGCGGTCTTGTCAGCTTTCAATGCAGCAAGGAATGCCGGGTTTGGCCGACTGGCAGTTTTCTTATTGGATTTGCGCACAAATTGCGAGGCAGCTTTCCGGCTGGCGGGTCCCCATTTCCCATCAATCTTGCCAGTGTAGCAACCGCGCCGGGTCAGTTCCCGTTGAATTGCCCGAACAAGGGTCGCACTGGCGGCAGGCCCTTGGCCGCCAGTTTCGCGTTGGTGCAATTTACCGGAGGAATTGGCGATCGCCTTGCCGCCAGTAGCTTCGGGACGGCTCGCCTCCGGTTTCAATCTACGCAATCTGGATCGAGCGTTTCCTGCGTATGCGCTATGGGGAAAAATCGCAATGAATGTTTCCAATATAGCTATGCTGTTCGTATGCTTGGTGGCTTCCCAAACTTCGGCTGCAGATTGAGTATTTACAGGGGGGGCGTTGAGCGCTGTGGTCCAAAAGCCAAGCAGGACCGCGGCGAAAAATTTCTTTATAGGCTAGCGTGCATATCTCAAGTGGGTGGCATGGCCGCAGGCATCAGCCTTCCTGTGGAGGCGGAGGGATTCAGGATGGAAGTCGCACTCAGCATAGAAAATCCGCCTGGCGCGATCAAGGTTCGTGTAGGTCGCCGGATTATGACCGAACCTCGATGTTCAGTGGCTCCGGCATAGGCATTGCGGCGCTACGAGATGGTCCGGGCGATACCATTGGCAGCCGGGTTTTGCGCGTTTGAAGGAACCCAGCAATCTCTGCCGTTAGCCGGCACCCAGATTTTCGAATTCTGTGTTCGGAGATTTGGCGGATGACACGGCGTGCGGAAGTTGCGATGCTTCCAGCTATAACGTGACGGACCCTCCCGACATTGCGCAGGGCTGCCCACAACGGGATAACGCATGGCAACTCAACCCAACTTCCTGTTTATCATTTGCGATCAGCTTCGCGCCGATCATCTCGGCTGCTACGGCAATGCAATTGTCCGAACGCCCAACATCGATGGACTGGCGGCGCGCGGGGCGCGGTTCGACCGCTCGTATGTTGCCTATCCCGTGTGCATGCCCAATCGCGCCTGCCTGATGACCGGCCGCATGGCCTCCGATCATCGCGGCATCAACAATGGCATTCCGCTTGATCTTGAAGCGACCACCTTTGTCGATGTTCTGGCCCATCAGGGCTATAGCACCGGGCTGGTCGGAAAGTCACATCTTCAGGGCTACACGCCGCTCGATCCGATGTACGGCTACATTGCCGACGACGAGCTGGCGCCGCCGCCTGAGGAATTGCAGGATGCACTAAGGCGTTCGCGTTGGAGCGAGGGCTACAGGGAAGAGCGGCGCATTGCGTCTGGCGAGTTGGCGCAGGAGCCATACCGCGGCGGGTTCTACGGGTTTCAGCACGCGGAAATCGTCACACGCCACGCCGACTTCACCGATGGACATCACCTGGCGTGGGCAAAGCGCCAGCGGCCGGATTTCGAAAGCCTGGTCGGGCCCAAGAATGCCCTGCCGGACGATCGTGCGCGCGGACCGCAGGCGTGGCGCACGGCGGTGCCGGCGGAACTCTATTCAACGCAATTCATCGCCGATCGATCGATTGCCTTCATCGACGAGGCAGCGAAATCCGGGCAGCCGTTCTTCCTGCAGACATCGTTTACCGACCCGCATCATCCGTTTACCCCGCCCGGCAAATATTGGGACATGTACGATCCCGCCGACATTCCGCTTCCGGCTTCGTTCGGTGAAGTAACGACGCCGCGGCTCAAGCAGGTTTACAAGATGTACGCCGACGGCAGGCACAAGCGCGAAGGCGGGTTTGCCATGCCGGTCAACGAGGATGAAGCGCGCGCCCTGCTGGCCCTGACATACGGCATGATCACGTTCATCGATGATGCTGTCGGTGAAATCCTGACGGCGCTTGATGAAAAGGGATTGCGCGACAACACGGTGATCGTCTTCCTCTCCGACCACGGCGATCTGGGCGGCGATCATGGCGTGATGCTCAAGCGCATGCATCATTACCAGGGATTGGTCCGCGTGCCGACCATATGGTCCGAGCCGGGAGCAGAAGGTTCCGTGCGCGCCGATCTGGTATCGACGATCGATTTTCCGACCACGATCCTGAAACGCGCAGGGATCCAGCCGTTCAACGGAGCGATGGGGAGGGACATCTTTGCCGATCCCGAGCCGGACGGGCTGATCATCGAGGAGCAAGCGGGTCAGCCGCGACCCGGCACATCCGCGCCGCCGGGTTTGCGCACGCTGGTTACACGCACGCACCGGATGACGCTGTCGCCGGACGATCCGTTCGGCGAATTGTACGATTTGGCCGCCGACCCGGGCGAGAGTGTAAACCTGTTCGATGATCCCGGCGCCAAGGACATTCGTGCTTCGCTCATGGAAACCATGCTGCGCAGAATGATGCAGCTGCAGACCACATCGCCCCTGCCGCCGTTTGCGCCTTAGTTCGGGAGGAAACTGAATGGGAGTTATCATTCCAACCAACAAATCCGTTCTTTCTTTCAAAGGCCTCCATCTGTATCACGCGGACCGGTCAAATTGTGCTGCCCGCGTCCGGTTGCTGCTTGAGGAAAAGGGCCTTGAATGGACAAGCCATCACATCAATCTTGGCAAGAAGGACAACATCACCGAGGAATATTTCGGCATCAACCCAAAGGGGGTTGTTCCCACGCTTGTGCATGACGGAAAGGTCATCGTCGAATCCAACGACATCCTTGTCTATCTCGAGGAGACTTTTCCCGAACCCGGGTTTCGTGACGTGCCCGCCGACCGCCAGAAGGAAATTGATTACTGGTTAGAGCAATCGGGCGATCTGCACCTGCCGGCGATCAAGACGCATCAATATTACAAGATCAATGCGGCGCTGCTTCCGAAAACCGAAGAGGAGGAGGCGTTGTACAAAAGACTGCAGAAGGACCCTGACATGCTGGCCTTTCACGGCAAGCACAGCGGCGGCAAAAGCTTTACGGAGGACGATGCAAACAGGGCCCGCTCGCTGCTCAATGCTATATTCGAAGAAATGAACCAGGCGTTGTCGGGGATTAACTGGATCGTCGGTGATCGCTATACGCTTGCTGACATTTCCTGGAGTCCGACCATAACGACACTCCAGGCGGGCGATTTCGATTTTTCGCCTTTTCCCGAGATTGAGCGCTGGTACAGCGTCGTGAGCCAACGCCCCCAATTTGAGAAAGCGGTATTTGAATGGCGCAGAAAAGCCACCTATGCCGCCGGTGTTGACCCGACTATTCCCGCTACGCGCCAGGCATCGGCACAGTGATTTGTTGAGGGCCAATAACAATATGCAATCCATCGCAGACCGGTTAGTGCACGCGAAAACAAGAGAGCCCGATGACGCTTGAACTTTATCACCACGGTTCTTCTGTCTGCGCGGCGAAAGTCCGGCTTGTTCTGGCTGAAAAGAATGTGGAATGGGAAGGGCGTTACGTTGATATTCTCGCCGGTGAACAGCATGACCCTGAATATCTGAATTTGAACCCAAAGGCGGTCGTGCCAACCCTTGTTCACGACGGCCACGTCATCCGTGAATCCACGATCATCTGTGAATATATCGACGAGGTGTTTTCCGAGCCAAAGCTCGTGCCGGCCGATCCCGTGGCGCGGGCCAGAATGCGGCTATGGACGAAACTCGTGGACGAGGAAGTGCATCCCGCCGTTCGGCCAATCACCTATGTCGCGACCCACCGCCATTCGATTTTGGCCCGGCCGGCGGCGGAAGTCGAAGCCCATATAGAGCAGGATCCCGACCCGCGCTGGCGCGAAAGAAAGCGCGGCTGGATATACAAGGGGGTTGAAGCGCCCGACGTTCGTCATGCCATCGTGTTTTTCGCCAAGTTGTTGCGCGACATGGATGCTGCCCTGTCGCAATCGCGTTGGCTAGCGGACGAGGCCTACACGCTGGCCGATGCAGCGATAACGCCTTATCTGAATCGCCTGGAAATGCTCAGCATGACCAGCATGTGGGACGACCATGCCAATGTTGCGCGCTGGTTCGAGGCGGTGAAATCGCGCCCGAGTTTTGAGCCGGCAGTGTTCAGTCATTTGCCCGGCGCGCTCAAGACGTTCATGATCGAGAACGGCCGCAGGGCATGGCCGGAATATGAGAAAATTCTCAAGGCAGCAGCTATGCCGGCATGACCCTGGCTGAACAAAGCGCGATCGGGACGGACGAATGCTTGAATTATATTATCTGGAGGAAGCCGATTCCATCTGTTCCAACCGGGTGCTCATGACCCTGGACGAGAAAGGCATCAAGGATTGGACGCCCCCAAAAATCGTGCTGATGAATGGCGACCAGTTCACCCCGGAGTACCAGAAACTGAATCCCAAGTCCCAGGTGCCGACGCTGGTGCACAACGGCAGGCCGATCAGGGAATCCTCGAACATCTGCCGCTACATCGATGACTTGAAGGAAGCGCCGGCATTGTCTCCGGCTGATCCGGTTGAGCGTGCGCACATGGAAGAATGGATCAAGGACTGCGACGAATCCGGTTACCAGGCGACGGCGTCAATCAATTTCGTCACCAAGTTCCGCCTGACCGTGCCGATTGAAAAAATGGAAGAGCGTTGGAAACAGGTAACCGATATCGATCGTGTCCACCGCCAGCAATCGTGTATTCGCGATGGTCTGGATTCATTGTATGTCCTGCGCGCCATCGGCGCATGGGAGCGCATATTCGATAAAATGGAAAAAGTGTTGTCCGATGGACGCCCGTGGATCATGGGAAATTCAATCAGCCTGGTCGAAACGACGCATGCGCCGTTTATCAAGGTGCTCGACATGTTGCGGTTGCTGGAACTGTGGACCGGCGGGCGGCCGCATGTGCAATCGTGGTGGCAGCGTGTGACAGGGCGTGACAGTTACAGGGCGTTGGAAGAATATCCGGGGCAAAGCGAGGATGAGGATGCACCGCATGCCGTGGCGGGGCGGAAAGTTGCATCGAAATTCAAGGAGCTCCTGGAGAATTACCGGAAGGTGATGCCACGGGTTTAGGTTGGAGACATTCCGCCACGGCTCGCGATCGTGGCGATGTTAAAGTGATGAACGAATGGAGAGTGCAATGAGCTTTTACGCCGATTCAAAATATCCCGTGCGCGAGGATATTTCCGCCGCTCACGCCCGGCAGTTTGAACAGCTCGGAAAGCCGGGGACCTGGGGATCGGCCAGGCAGCGTCTTGCAATCGTTGCCGAGGCGCGCCGCGCCGCCTATGAGGCCGGCCTCCATGAGGAGCCTGACGATCCCGGCTGGGTTCCCGATCTTGAGCTATCCGAAGTTGCGCGCCGGGTCGTGCATCGCCTCGCAATATCGCCGAAGGACATGGATCAGGCCTTCTACGAGAAGGCGCTGGCGGACGGCCTGTCCGATGCGGAATACGTCGAGATCGTTGGCCTGATCGCGCGGTTTACCTGTATGGATGTGTTTGCGCGCGGCATTGGCGTGCCATTGCGACCCTTGCCGGAGCCCCAGCCAGGCGCACCGTCTCGCGACCGACCGGCAACGGCTGTCCTGGAAATGGCCTGGGTGCCGACAATTCCGACCGGGGCCGAGGGGGGTGATATCGGCAAGGAGCTCTTCGGTCCCTGGCAGCCCTACATCATGCGCGGGCTCAGTCTCGTCCCCGACGAATACCGCGCGCATTTCGATCTGGAAGAAATCCAGTACATGCCGTCGGCGCACTTCGCTGAATGGGATTATCAGCATCACGAGGGATTGTCGCGCCCGCAGGTGGAGGTTGTCGCCGCCCGCGTGTCTGCGATCAACGAGTGTTTTTACTGAACGAACGGCCATGCCAAAGCGCTCCGTGAGGGTGCTAAACTCTTCGGTTTCGATCTCAACCTGAATGCAATCGTCGATCCCTCGCAGGATATTGGCGTTCCCGGCGGCAATGAATTGCTGGCGTTTTCCGATGCGGTGCTGGGGCCGGACAGGGCCGCGCTAGATGCAGCGCGCATGACGCTTGAAAAGACGCTCGGGGCCGCGGCAGTGAGCGCTGCATCGGCTATCGCAGCCACCTTCACCAAGAATGACCGGGTAGCGAACTGTACGGGCATTCCTGCCGAGCCGCGCATGTTCAACGGCGCGGAGGACATCCGCGATATGCTGGGGCTGCGAAACTTCCGGTCGGCGGTGAACACTTTCCGGCACCTGCCCGAAGGGACGAAGTGATTGCTGTCAGGACAGCCCGGTTGACCCGGGCTGTTCTGCAATTGCACGCAAAAAAAACCGCCCGGTGTCTTCACGCCGGGCGGGCAAATTCTTCATAGATAGTCCGCTGCGCTCACCCCCCAAAAAAAGAATGGGGGAGGCGCCTCAGAGCGAGGCCAGCGCGTCGTTCAGCGTCTTGCTCGGGCGCATGGCGGCGGCGGTTTTTTCGTCGTTCGGCACATAATAGCCGCCCATGTCGACCGGCTTGCCCTGGGCGCCGATCAGCTCGGCGTTGATCTTGTCTTCGTTCGCCGTCAGCGTCTCGGCCAGCGGCTTGAACTTGGCGGCAAGGTCTGCGTCCTTCGCCTGCGCGGCGAGCGCCTGCGCCCAATACAGCGCCAGATAGAAATGGCTGCCGCGATTGTCGATCTGGCCGACCTTGCGGGCCGGAGAGCGATTGTCGGCCAGCACCTTGCCTATGGCTTCGTCCAGCGTGTCGGCCAAGACCTGCGCCTTGGCGTTCTTGAACGTGTCGGCCATGTGCTCGAGCGATGCGCCGAGCGCCAGCATTTCGCCCAGCGAATCCCAGCGGAGATAACCCTCTTCCTGGAATTGCTGCACGTGCTTGGGGGCCGAGCCACCGGCCCCGGTTTCGAACAGGCCCCCGCCGGCCAGCAACGGCACGATCGACAGCATCTTGGCCGAGGTGCCGAGTTCCATGATCGGGAACAGGTCGGTCAGGTAGTCGCGCAGCACGTTGCCGGTGACGGAGATCGTGTCCTCGCCCTTGCGGATACGCTCGAAGGAGAACTTGATCGCGTCGACCGGGGCCATGATGCGAATGTCGAGGCCGTTCGTATCGTGATCCTTGAGATAGGTCTCGACCTTCTTGATGAGTTCGGCGTCATGCCCGCGGTTCTTGTCGAGCCAGAAGACGGCCGGCGTATTGGTCAGGCGGGCGCGGCGCACGCCGAGCATCACCCAGTCGCGGATCGGTGCGTCCTTGGTCTGGCACATGCGGAAGATGTCGCCGGTTCCGACCGGCACTTCCAGCAGGACAGCCCCGTCTTCTGCAACGACGCGGACGGTGCCGTCGGAGGCAATCTCGAAGGTCTTGTTGTGGGAGCCGTATTCTTCGGCGGCTTGCGCCATCAGGCCGACGTTCGGCACTGTGCCCATCGATTTCGGATCGTATGCGCCATTTTCCTTGCAGTCCTCGATGGTGGCCTGGAACAGGCGCGAATAGCTGCGGTCGGGAATCACCGCCAGGGCGTCCTGCGGCTTGCCGTCCTTGTCCCACATCTTGCCGCCCTCGCGGATCATCGCGGGTATGGAAGCATCGATGATAACGTCGCTCGGCACATGCAGGACCGTGATCCCCCTGTCGGAATTGACCATGGCCAGTTCCGGGCGCTTTTGCATTTGCGCGGCGATGTCGTCTTCAATCGCCTTTTTCTCGGCCGCCGGCAGGGTTTCGATTTTCGACAGCAGATCGCCGAAGCCGTTGTTGAGATTGACGCCGAGTTTCTTCAGGGTATCGCCGTGCTTGGCGATCACGTCCTCGAAGAAGACGGAAACGACATGGCCGAAGATGATCGGGTCGGAGACCTTCATCATTGTCGCCTTGACGTGCAGCGAGAACAGCAGGCCCTCCTTCTTCGCCACGTCGATCTGCTCGGCGAAGAATTTACGCAACGCCTTGGCGCTCATGGCCGAAGCGTCGATCACTTCGCCGGCCTGCA
>CAZTMN010000093.1:0-14426 GCA_964615275.1 uncultured Beijerinckia sp.
GCTCGTGTGCCAAATCATCTGATGACGGACAAACATGGCCGACGAGGCGGCTCGCACCGGGGCGCTCGATAGCGAGGAAGCGACTGTAGCCAGCAATGCGCTGGATCTTGCTGCCCTGGACTTGAACCTGGATAACGATGCGGCGCTCGAGCTAGGGGCGGATTTGCTGACCGGCAAATTGAAGGAAGACGACCCGATCTTCCATGAGCGGCTGCCGCTCCGGGAAGTGAGGACGAAGGTCCATGCCGTGAAGGACAGTATGGCCCGTGGAGCTGAGCGGGCCTTGGGCAAGGACCAGTATGCGGAATTGCAGGGCTGGGCGAACACGGTGCCTGCGGTGCGGCAGCTCTTGGTTCAACACGGTGTTGCTAAGATCCGCGGGTCCCGGGTCTCGTGGGCTGAGGTCCATGACCTTGCGCGGCGGTACGTCAAAGGAGGCCGGTGATGATCACAGGAGTGCACACCGTCAAAGCTGATCTTCGCAACGAGGAGATCAATCGGATCCGCAATGGGGGGATCTATCCGGGCTCCCCGTCACTCGTGAAGGCTGAGCGATTAGGCTACGGTTTCGAACTGCTGCAGTACAAGTTCCGATCCAATGGAGGCAGGATCACAGCATCTGTTGTTTTGATCGTGGAGCCCCTATCCGACAAGGCAGTCAGATTGATCAGGGACGGTAGGACCATCAGGAGGCTCGAATGACCAAACCGAACATCAAGGCCAAGCGGGTTCCATACGGGATCCAGACGATCAGGAGCGAGACCGAGGTGAATGTCAAAAGCATCACGCTGGTCCCTGATGAGATCAGAAGGCACCAGTACGAGAGCCGGATCAGAGCCGATGGTTGGGATCTCCGTGAAGGCGGAGCAGGCAGGTTTGCCGACCGCCTGATTCGGAAGTAGCACAAGACAGTCGGTGGGTGTTCACGCTTATATGGCAGAAAATGAACACCCGCCGACGATAGGCCGACGCTGATCTGGCGACTCAGTGTTCATTTGAACGCTTACAGACATAGGGTGTCCAAGCGTAATCAGTGAAATTTGGACGCTATCATGGGTGTCCATTTGGACACTTTCAGTACGCAAAGGTTAGCGATCCGGTACACAGGATCATGAGAAAATTGTTTAGAATCAGTATTTGAATGAGGAATTGGCTCCCTGAGCAGGACTCGAACCTGCGACCATTCGATTAACAGTCGAACGCTCTACCAACTGAGCTATCAGGGAACAAATCGATGGTGGGGCGCATATAGCAAGTGTTGGGCGGATTTGCCAAGTGCGGTTGGCAAATAAAGAGTGCGGTTGGCAAATAAAGCGCGCGGTTCGCCAACAAAGTATGAGCCGAAGGCGGCGGGCGGCAATCTTTGCGCCGACCGCTTGCGGTCCCGCGAGCGGGTTGCTATGTGCGGTGTGCCGTATTTGACGAAGCTGTTGCATCGTTCGTCGGGCGGCAGAGGCCTCGTGGCGGAGTGGCTACGCAGAGGACTGCAAATCCTTGTACTCCGGTTCGAATCCGGACGAGGCCTCCATTTTCCAAATGAAGTATCTTGGCGCATGCCGGCGCGGCGCAGCCCCGGGGAGGGTACATGCTGGGGGGATTGCTGGCTCTTTGCGCGGCTGCAACCTTTGGCCTCAACAATGCCTCGGCGCGCAAGGGCCTTGTCTCGGGCAGCGTCATCCAGGCAGTCGCGGTTAGTGTCCCGATCGGGATACCGATGTTCATTTTGGCTGCGCTGGTTGCCGGATCTCTGGGTATGACATTCGCCTTCGCCCCGCGATCGCTGCTTTACCTTTCGCTGGCCGGCATCGTCCATTTCGTCATCTCCCGGTATTGCGCCTACCGGGCGATCCGCGCGATCGGCTCCAATCTTGCCGGGCCCGTGCAGGAATTGTCGATGCTGGTGTCGCTGACGCTGGCGGTTACTGTCCTGGGCGAACAATTATCCGTTTTGAAGATTGCAGGCATAGCGTTGGTCATGGCCGGACCGGCACTGATTGCCAGTGGCGGGCGCAAGGTGGCCCGCGCGCGGGCATTGCAGGACGCGCAAGACAAGGCGGCGGGACGGGCTCCTCCGGCTTCGCGCTTTATCCCAGCCTATGCGGAAGGCTACACGTTCGCCTTTCTGTCCTGCTTCGGTTACGGTGTCAGCCCGGTTCTGGTTCGCAGCGCCCTGGAAAACGCTTCGATAGGCCAGTCCATAGCCGGCGGCCTGGTGTCCCACCTGGCCGCCACGCTGGTGATTGTCCTGGTGCTTTTGATACCCGGAAATTTCGCCAATCTGCGCCAGCTCAACGGACGCACAGGTCCGTGGTTTGCACTTGCCGGTTTTCTAGTTTCCGCGTCGCACATGCTGCGATACATGGCCTTGTCGATAGTGCCGGTAACCGTGGTTTCGCCGATCCAGCGGCTGTCGCTGGTATTTCGTGTCACCTTTGCCTGGTTCTTCAATCGCGACCACGAAATATTCAGCCCGATCATGTTCGCGGGAACGTTTCTTTCGCTGTGCGGGGCAATCCTGCTGACGGTCGATACCGAATTGGTGATTGGTTATTTCGGGCTTGGCGCCGATTGGGCCAGCGCTTTGCGTTGGCGTTGGCCGTGACCGGCCCCGGCATGGCTTGTTGTTTATAATTTCAACAGCGCCCGGGCATTCCCGTTTAGGATCTTGTTCCGGTCAACGGACGAAATTTGCACCGTCTCGAACCATTCCATCGCCGGCTCATTGGCGACGAACGGCCAGTCGACCGCGAACATCAACTTGTCCGATCCCATTTCCATCATTGTCGTGAGCAGCGCGGGCGTGGAAAAATGCCCGCTCGTTGTTATCCAGAAATGTTCCGAGAAGGTCTTGCGGAAATCAACGCTTTCATGTCCTGGACGCTTCAGGGCCTGGTCGATGCGCCACATCTGGTAGGGCAGGGTCTCGCCCATGTGACCCAGGATGATCTTGAGGTTGGGATATTCCTCGAACATGCCCGACAGGACCATGCGGATTGCCTGGGTGGCCGTTTCGACCGTGTAACCCCATGCCGCGCGCATGACCATCGGGAAGTCTTTTATGTATTTCTTGTAGTAGGCGTCGATGATGCGATCATCCGGGAACGAGGGATGCATGTAGATCGGCACGTCGAGCTTTTCCGCGCGGGCGAAGATTGGCCAGAAATCTTCTTCGTCGTGAAATCGCCCATCGGTCAATCCGCATATCATGGCGCCTTTGAAACCCAGTTCGGTTATGGAGCGTTCCAGTTCATCTGCGGCAGCTTCCGGGACGGATGTCGGCAGCGCGGCGAAGCCTGCAAACCGGTCCGGATGTTCAGCGATGGCGGCCGCCAGACGGTCGTTCATTCCCCGCATAAGGTCAGCGGCGATATCCGGTGCCGCTTTCTGGCCGGAGGGCGCGCCATGTGACAGGAGTTGCATGTCGATGCCGGCGGCATCCATCTCGCCAATGCGGATTTCGCCGATATCGTACAACCGCTCCATCATCTTGCCGGAACGGGTGGCTTCTCCGCCGCCGAGGGTGGCGATCAATTCCTTGTCCCAATAATGCTCTTCGAGCGCGATGACATATTCGCCCTTGTTCGTCGCCATATCCGCTCCTCCCGAAAGCTTCTCGGTTTCAAATTTCCGGTATTTTGTTTCGCCTAATCCTGACCGGTCCCGTACGCTCATAACGGCTGGCGTTGGTTGCGGCAATTGATATCGTAGTTCATTCGATTTCGGCGAGTTGCGCCAGCAACGCGGCTTCAAGCAAGCCGGGATCGCCGGAAATGCGGACGGTCTTTGTCCTGGATTTGCGCCCGCTGGTTACCGAGACGCTGGACGCAGGGGTGGCCAGCCAACCTGCGACCAGCCGCTCCAGTTCTGCATTGGCGCGGCCGTTTTCGGGCGCGGAGGTTACGCTGGCTTTGAGCAATTCGCGATCGCCGAAATCTACCTGGCCTGTGATGCGGGAGGTTTTGGCCTTTGGCGTAAGCCGTACCGCGATCGAAATGCCGCCCTTTATGCGGCGGCAAAATGGGGCAGGCCCGTTCTTTGTGTTCATACCTGCTCTACCGTCGAGCTGTTTGGGTGAAACGTGCGCCAAACGTTCTCGATCCTGGCGTATTCCTGCTGCACGGTCACTTTGTCATATTTCCGTTCCAACCGGCGGACAGTAAAGTGGCCTATTGCAAGGCTTTGATAATGCTCGATGAAGGCGTAATTGATCCCGGCGCCTCCAAGGGCTCCGAGCACAGGAATGGCCTGGGCTGCCGCCTTTTGTGACACGGCGACCCCAAAGCGCGCGGCGATATCCGACAGGAATTTGACCAGCGCCGGCGCGGTTTCTTTCGCCGCGCTGAAATGCGCAAGATACCCGGCCGCTTCGCTTATCGACTTGGCCAGGACCGCGCGGACGGCGAAATAGCTGCTGTCCAGGTAATCGTCTTCGGGCCTTGGTCCGCCAAGCGCAAAAACCTCCATGCAGGCAAGCAGCGTTTCGGGGTCCGTGAGATCCTCTCCCTCCGCCCGGGCGATGTCGGCGATCGCGCGCAGGATCAATGTTGCCGAAACGGGCAGTTCCGCGGGCAGGGCGGCAAATCCCAACGCTCCCCCGGCCGCTCCCGTGACCGTTGCCATCGCCTTGTGCATGGTCACCCTGGCGGGGCCACGCTTGTTGCCCAGGCTCTTGATGGCGGCACGCATCGCCGCCTTCAGCGCCAGGTCCGTCGCAACTGCCGCCGCCTGCCTGGCCTTTTCAGGAAAATACGATCCGGCCGCCTCGATCTTGCTGCCGAGCACCTGAGTCAGGCGCGCGGCAAGGCTGGTATGCTCAAGACGGCGCACGGCCTCCGACAAGGCTCTTTCATCGGCAGGGCTGAGCGGCCCACCGGTATGTTGTCCAGCCCGGTCTTGCTGGCTGTCCATCATCCCCACGCCTCCATGTTGCCGGCAAGCCATCCCTTTGGGCCAACACCGGCTTGGGCATCTATATATGGGAGTTGTGCTTGTTGATTGCACGCGGTGTTTTCGACCCTGTGGGTTTGTCCAAACCAATGCCGCGCATGTGGAGACAATACCCCTGGTTCCCACGGGAAAAACCCAGGCTTACTGGCCTTTCTTGCGCTGTTAACTGGCCGATCCCGCCGGAATTAACCATGGACAGCACCGATATTCGTCCCCGTGTTAACGTTTCGGCGGCCAATTTCTTAACAGGCCGCCCCCCCCGATTGTAGCATGACCATTCAAGTCATTGATATTTAAATAAAAATTGGATTTCCAGGCAATTTTATCGAATAAACACACGCGAATTTATACTTACAAAAATTACGTCCCGAACTTAACAGGTTCGAATAAAATGCGCCGCATTTGCTTATGCGAGCCTCAAAACAAGGTTGCGACACTGCCCCCAACGAACACAGGGGACAGGTATGTCAAACAACGGATTCAAAATTCTGGCGATTGCCGGTTTGCTTGGGGTAGCCGTTTTTGCGTTGCAATCGCCGACCGAGGCGCGTGGGGGTAAATCCGGTTACGTCGGCGTTGGCAAGCGAACGCTCGTACCATACGGGTGGGTTGATTTCTGCAACCGCTACAGAAACGAGTGCCGCACCCAGCCGATGAAACCGGAAGACGTGGTGTTGTCGAAAACCAAGCTTCGCATCATGAAGCGCATCAATTCCTGGGTTAACAAGCAGATCAAGCCAAAATCCGATCAGGACCAATGGCGGGTTGTTGACCATTGGGATTATCCGGCCAGCGGTTCCGGCGATTGCGAGGACTATGTCCTGTTGAAGCGCAAGCTCCTGATGCAGGAAGGCTTCCCGCGGCAGTCCTTGCTGATAACGGTCGTGAAGGATCGTAACGGCGATGGCCACGCGGTGCTGACAGTCAAGACCTCCGGCGGGGAATACATCCTGGATAATCTTGTCCAGCGTGTGATGCCGTGGACAAAAGTTCCCTACCGTTTCGTGAAACGCCAATCGCAGGCCGATCCAAACGTTTGGGTGGAAATTGGCGAGCCGACCTCCGCTCCCCTTGTCGTGTCTCGCTAATCCTCCTCACAGAGGATACCTGGACGCCGGGTTTATCCCGGCGTCTTTTTTACACCTACCGCTCGCCATGAATTGTCGTGTCCATGCAGTTATTGCGCAAGCTTCGCGAATTTTGAATCAAGTGTGAATCCATTGTGCGGAAAATTGCGCCGTGCCGTTACATCCAGTTTCAATAGCCTTGCTGTCTAACTGCCGCCTGCTGCGCTCTAATTGCGTCTGGGAGGCAAATGCAGTTCGACAAAATTCGTTACCTGGCTTTCGAGAAGGATAACCGCCAGAATGCATGGCTCGATATGGCCAGGGCACTGGCTATCGTGCTGGTTCTGCTCAGACATGGCCAGGTATTTTCGGACAAACAACTTCTGGCTACTGAACCCCTTATGGGGACAATATTCCTGAACGGCTGGATAGGCGTAGACCTGTTCTTTGTGCTGTCCGGATATTTCATTTCAGCCCATCTCTTTGACCGCGGGATCGGCAGTCCGAGGTTCGATATCAGGAAATATTTCACCGGCCGGGCGTTGCGTATAGTTCCGGCCTATTTCGCGGTCCTGTTTTTGATCGCGGCTGGTCTGTTTCCCTACAACCATGTCGACAGCGATGGTTTGTTCACGCGGCTGCTTATTCACGTGCTGTTCCTGCAGGACTACGCCGGATCAAACCTGAACCTGCCGTTCTGGTCGCTTGGCGTAGAAGCGAAGTTCTATTTGCTCGCCCCGCTGCTCGCCTGGCTGTGCCTGGCCTGTCGCACCATCAGGAATTGCATCTTGCTATTGATTGCAATAGCAGCCTTGGCGGGCCTGTACCGTGTCAGCAGTTTTGGTTCGATGGACGCAAGTATCGATTATCCGAGCTATTTCGTGTATCTGCGCCAGCCGTTTCACTATTGCATCGAGCCGTTTGCGATGGGCGCAGTGATCGCACTTGTGCAAAAGCGGGGAATTTTGGTTGCCAGCCGCCGTGCGGGTGCATTTTTGGTCTTCTGTTCCGTGGTCCTGATTACGCCTATGTTGACGACCTTGCCGATGTTCAGGGCCATCTCCTAATGGGATGTGGCAATGCAGCCGGTCCTGCTTACGGTCGGGTTCGGGTTTCTGGTCGCTGGCTGTGTCTCCCTGAGGGAGGAAAAACTGGCGTTTGAGTGGATTTTTCGGGTGCTGGCCCGCCTCAGCTATTGCCTCTATCTCGTCCACTGGCCGTTGATCGCATGGTGCAAGAAACTGTCAGGTCCGGAAAATCTCCTCGCCTTCTGGGCCATATACATCGTGTTGTCTTCTTTTACGGCCCTGTTGCTACATTATGCGGTTGAGAAACCCTTGCTGCTGTAAAAGGCACGAGATAGCGGTGCGGCCGGCTCGAAGCCGCGGTCCGAGCCGATGGCGGCGCCCGCTTCTTGAATCTTGTTGGTAGTTTCAGGAAACACGCGTTGTCCACGCTGTGGTTCCGAAGCGCCCAGGTTGGTGCGGTGCCGCGTGCTTGCGCCTGGTCGAAAACTGCAACAATTACAACGCATCACGCCAATCTGGCGCCGGCCATTTGGCCAAACCCGCCGGCTTCGGAAGGGCCGATTTTGATGCCGGAGATCGTGCCGGGGCCCCAAAGCCCCCAAGTCGGCAAATTTATCCTGTTGATTTTGCACGGTGTTCAAGTGAAATTCATTCAAGCGGCAATAAAACCGCGCATGTTCTAAAGGGTTGCGCGGATTGCGCGGATCATTCGTCATTTGATCCAGTTCAGGCTGGGTCCCATGGTAGCAAACGGGAGCAAAATATGTCTTTGGGAAAATCGAAACTCGCAATTATGGCTGCCTGCGCGGCCGGCGCAGTGATGCTGGCCTAGCCGGTTATGGCTCAGCAGGCGGTTATGAAAGAATGCGGCGCCAAGTGGCAGGCAGCCAAGGCTGCCAAAAAGACCGGCGGGCAGACCTGGCCGCAATTCTTGTCGAAATGCCGTGCGGAAGCTGGCAAGAAAACAACCAAGAAAGCCACGAACAAGGCGAAAGACACCAAGAAGGCTGACACCAAGCGCAAAACCACCTGGACGCGTGGTTCTTCGAGGAAGGTTGCGGGTGCCCCGGCCGGAATCGTGTTCCCACGGACGGTATCGGCAAAATACAAGGATTTGAGCCCGGGCCTTGCCCGTAACAAGACCTGCGCCGACCAGTACAACGCCAACAAGAAGTCTGGCAAAGGCAATGCCGGCCTGCTGTTCATCCCCAAGCAAAAGGGCGGCAAAGGCTATTGGCCGCTGTGCAACGCCTCGCTGAAACAGTAATTCAGGCTGCACAATTGTGTCGTCGGCCAGGCGGCCAGGCGGCAAGACTGGAACCGGGGCCCGTTACGGGCTCCGGTTTTGTTTGTGGACCGGAACTTCGGGAAGCCGCGGGGCGTGCAAACCGATGGACAAGCATTTGCTGGCATTTTATTGGTGGCAATGTGGCTGACTGGTGGTCCGATTCCTGTAGCGGGCGCTCGGCCAATTGAATCGATCCCGGAAATGACAATGAATTCTGCAAACGAGACCAATGAAGCACACAACTTCGCCAGTTTGCGGCAGACCATGGTGGACTGCCAATTGCGCACTTTCGATGTAACGGATCACCAGGTGCTGGCCGCTATGGCCGCCGTGCCGCGTGAAGCGTTTCTGCCGGCGTCTTTGCTGCCCCTGGCATATTCGGACAGTGCAATCGGGATTGAGGCAGGAGGCGTGCGTCGTCGCTTGCTTCAGCCGATGGTGCTGGCGCGCCTGGTTCAGGCTGCGGGCATCAAGGCGGGTGAGAAGGTTTTGTGCGTCGGTGGTGGCAGCGGGTATGGCGCTGCCGTTGTGTCGCATTTGGCCGGTGAAGTGGTCGCTCTGGAAGAAAGTTCGGATTTTGCAGCCATGGCCCAATCCGGGTTCCAGCAAGCCGGTGTCGGTAATGCCACCGCAAAGACGGGCAATCTGTCTGCTGGTGCTGCAGCCGCTGCGCCATTTGACGTGATCCTGCTTGAGGGGGCGTCCGAAGTCGAGCCAAGTGCCTTGCTCGACCAACTCTCGGCAACCGGCTGTCTGGTGATGATCGATAAGCCGGTTAGCGGCCCCCACGCTGGCGCATGCCGGGCTGTCTGTTACCGGAAACAATCGGGCGTAATGGGTTGCACCGTGTTGTTTAATTGCGCCGCCGACGTCTTGCCCGGCTTTGAAGCGGCCAGGGAATTCAGTTTCTAGCCGTTTTTGACCTGCAATTTTTCGAGCTTCGCGCGCGCTTCCTGTGGCAGCGGCGTGGATTTTCGGGTCGCATCGTCCATCAACACGATTACGCTCGTGGCGCGTGCCGCACACCTGTTTCCCGAATAAATCGCCTGGTCCAGCACGAACGAAGAATTGCCAATTTGAACCACGCTGGTGCCAACTGTAACTTTACCCGGCTAGTTGAGCTCGGAGAGGAATTTCAGGTTCAGCTCCGCGATGACGAATTGCGTTCCGGCGACTGTCAACGGGCGTTCGGGATCATAAAGGAAGGTTACGCGACCAGCTTCCACGAGGGTTGCGAAGACGGCGTTGTTGATATGGCCTTGCCGGTCGGTGTCGGCATAACGCAATTTTTCGATCGTCTTTACCGGATAGGCGGATATTGGCAGGGCTGCCGGAGCAATGTTCATCAAGCGGGTTCCAGGCGCATACCGTTGTCCCAAACCAATGGATAAGCTTCGCAGGCGATCGGTTCACCCGCTTTCAGATCGCGAACGCTTTCGTCGGCGGGCGCATACGGCCGTGGCCGCCAGCGGATATCGTCGCCCGTGTAGCGGATCGCCAGCGCTCTCCGGCGCCGGTCCAGCGTTGTATTCGGCCTTGCCGCGTGCAGCGTTTTGCCGTGGAAAACCAGAATGTCGCCCGGCTGCAAATCCCAGGTCATGACGGGGTACTTCTCCGGTTCAGCATCGATGTCAGGCACCGGGCCGTCCAGATCCTCTGCTTGCGCGATGAGGTCGCCCTTGCCGATCCTCACCGGGTGATAAAGCTTTCCCCAGCGATGCGACCCTGCGGCAAAGCGCATAGCGCCGCTGTCCTGGGTAACCGGGTCAAGCGGGACCCAGAAATTGATGAAATCATCACCATCAAACTGGAAGTACGGAAAATCGTGGTGCCAATAGGTCGGATTCGAGGTGCCGGGCTCCTTGACCAGCAAGTGATCGTCCACGAGGCGCAATTGGCCGGCGTTCAGAAGCTCGGCGGCAATACCGGGGAGGGGGGATTCATGGACGAACTGCCGTAATGGAGCGATCCGCCGGTACATGGCGTGATCGGTGAAGAACCTGCCTTCGCCCTCGCCATAATCCTTCGAAAGCGGTCCAGGATTGGCAAGGGATTGTTCAAATCCATCTGCGATTATTTGCATCCACTCCGCCGACAAAGCTGCGCGCAAACACAGGGCGCCGGTTTCACGCCAGGCGGTGTGATGTTTCGTGGTTAGCAGCACTGAACCCATAAGTTACCTCTGGATCGCGGCCTGTTGACACCGTGCAAGGCGTGCCGGGATTGTCTCCCATTGCAGATCAATGTTCAAGGCTTGCACCAGTGGATGCACGCATGCCGAGAACGCGCTTGGCGCGCTGTCCTGTAACCGCTAATAGCTGTCAGGCTACCGGCCCCGCTGGGCCGATTACGGAAAAAATTTCAGGTTCCCATGTCGCACGCCTCGCCCTCATTGCTCAAAGCGGCCCTCTGGATGTCCGGATGGCTACTGTGCATGACCGCGATGGCGGTCGCCGGGCGCGAAACTGCGAGCGTCGTGAGCGCGTTTCAGGTGATGGAATTGCGCGCATTCATCGGCATGGCGATGCTGTCTCCGCTGATCATGTACGAGGGCGGATTCCGCACGGTGCGGACGGAGAATATCTGGGTCCACATTTTCCGAAACGGCGTGCACTACACCGGGCAATTCACCTGGCTGGTCGCCGTGACCCTGATACCGCTGGCGCAGGTCGTATCGATTGAATTCACAATGCCCATTTGGGTTGCCGTAATGGCGGTGATGTTTCTTGGCGAGAAGATAACACGGTGGAAGATTGCCGCGATTGTCCTGGGGTTGGTTGGCGTCTGGATAATCGTCCGTCCCGGCGGTGGCGAAGCGTCCTTTGGGCAATTGCTCGCCCTCTATGCGGCGCTGGCCTTCGCGATAGCTGTCGTGATGATCCGCTTCATGACCAAGGCGGACAGCGTAACGCGCATAATTTTCTGGATGCTTGTTATCCAAGGCGCGATCGGTCTGATACCGGCGATCATGTATTGGAAACCGGTGCCGGCTGACTTGTGGCCGTGGATCGTGCTGGTTTCGTTTTGCGGCACTTTCTCGCATTTTTGCCTTGCCCACGCGCTGCGCTACGCCGACTCGACCGTAGTGGTTCCAATGGATTTTCTGCGCGTGCCTCTGACGGTGCTGGCGGGCTGGCTCTTCTATGCCGAGATAATCGACATCTACACGATGCTCGGTGCGCTGCTTATTCTCGGCGGAAACCTCCTCAACTTGAGAAAGTCCGCTGCGGGAAAGTAGTGACTTGGATAGCGGCTATTCGCCGATCCGTTCCGGCACCCGGTCTTCCTGCGCCATGTTTCCGAAGCGCGTCATCTCCGCCTCGAAGGTCAGTTCGACGGTACCGGTCGGGCCATGGCGCTGCTTGCCGATGATCACTTCGGCGCGGCCATAGGCGCGCTCCATCTCGCCCATCCAGGAAAGATGCTCTTCGGTACCGGGCCGGGGTTCGCGGTTCTTGAGGTAATATTCCTCGCGATATACGAACATGACGACGTCGGCGTCCTGCTCGATTGAACCGGATTCACGAAGGTCTGCCAATTGCGGGCGCTTGTCGTCACGCGATTCCACCTGGCGCGAAAGTTGCGAGAGCGCAATGACCGGGACGTTCAGTTCCTTCGCCAGCGCTTTCAAGCCTGTTGTGATCTCGGTCAGTTCCTGAACGCGGTTGTCGCCGCGGGTTTTTGCGCCGGTGAGCAATTGCAAATAGTCGACCACAAGCACGTCAAGACCGCGCTGGCGTTTCAGGCGGCGCGCCCGCGCGACAAGCTGGGCGATGGATATGCCGCCGGTTTGGTCGATGTAGAAGGGGATTGTCTGCATTTGCCGCGCCGCTTCCGAAATGGCGTGGAATTCCTCGTCCTGAATATCGCCACGGCGGATCTTGTAGGAAGCAACGCCGGATTGTTCGGCAATGATACGGGTTGCCAATTGTTCGGACGACATTTCCAGGGAGAAGAAACCGACGATTCCGCCATTGGTGGTCTCATGGCTGCCGTCCGGTTTGATTTCGTAGTCGTAGGCCTTGGCTATGTTGAACGCGATATTCGTTGCAAGCGCGGTTTTGCCCATGCCGGGCCGCCCCGCGACAATCACCAGGTCGGACCGTTGCAAGCCGCCCATCTTGTTGTCGAGATCTGTAAGGCCGGTCGCAGTACCTGACAGGTGGCCATCGCGTTCATACGCTTTTGCCGCCATGTCGATCGCTGTTGTCAATGCATCGGAAAACCGCTGGAAGCCGCCGTCGTACCGGCCTTGCTCGGCAATCTCGTAGAGCCGCCGCTCGGCTTCCTCGATCAACGTACCGGGACTGGCATCAACCGGTGAATCATAGGCAGCGTTGACGACATCTTCGCCGATGGTGATCAGTCCGCGTCGCTGCGCAAGATCGTAAATCGTTCGGCCGTAGTCTTCCGCATTGATGATACTCGTTGCTTCGCTGACAAGGCGCGCCAGGTATTGCTGTAATGTTATTCCGCCGAGGTCATCGTCGCCGAGGAAAGTCTTTAGCGTTATCGGCGATGCCACTTTGCCCGCACGCACAAGCTGGGAAGTGACCTCGAATATTTGCCGGTGCAATTCTTCGAAAAAGTGCTCGGGTTTCAGGAAATCCGATATGCGATCGAATGCGTCATTGTTGACCAATATCGCACCCAGCAGCGCTTGCTCGGCCTCGATGTTGTGAGGTGCGTGCCGGTGTTGCCCGTCGGGGCCGTTATCGCTTCTGTTTTCCTGGCCTGGCGCATAAATGTCCAGGGCCGCGCTCGTGGATGCAGGCGCCATAAATTATCATACTGTGATTCGCGTGAAACGGGACGCAACGGCTGCCAACGGGAGGACGCGCAGCCGGTTAATGCATGTCTTGTGTGACACATTGGCTGCGTGCGCAAAAGCGGATTTTTGCAACCCGGTCGCAAATTGATTGTTTGCACAAGAGCAACGGGGATAATCGTACGCGGCGCTTGACGCCGCCAAGTCATTGTGCCGCCAGGGCAATGAAAAACCGCCAGACCATGGCCCGGCGGTTGTTCCTTGCAAGACTCCAGAAGCGCTTATTCGGGAGCGGTTTCTTCTTCGTCACCCGCGTCAGCAAGCGCCGCGCCGACTTCAAGACCAAGGTCATCCATGTTGGCCTCTTCACGCAACGTAACATCCTCGCCTCGTTCCTGACGTTCAGCTTCGTCTTCGGAGCGTGCAACGTTCATGGTTATGCCGGCTTCTACGTCACCGTACAAATTGACGCCGACATTGTGCAGTCCAAGCGTCTTGATTGGCGTAGTCAACTCGATCTGGTTGCGATGGACTGAAACCCCGCCACCCGTCACGGTTTCGGCGATATCGCGTGTGCTGACCGACCCGTACAGCTGGCCGGTTTCGCCGGCCTGGCGGATGATGACAAAAACTTTGCCGTCGATTTGCTCTTTCAGCTTGTCAGCTTCGCTCCGCTTTTCCAGATCGCGGGCTTCCAGCTGGGCGCGTTGATCTTCAAACTTTGCCTTGTTGGCCTCGGTAGCGCGCAAGGCTTTGCCACGCGGTAGCAGAAAGTTACGGGCGTAACCATCCTTCACCCGCACGGTTTCACCCATTTGCCCAAGTTTGGGCACACGTTCCATCAAAATGACTTCCATTGTTTTGCTCCTTCCAGATTTCGGCTTTCAGCTCAGTTGGTGTTGGCCGGTGGTGGTGGCCAGCCGGATTTGTTTTGCGGCCATGATCCAGGCGGTTTTGCCGGCGGTTTGCCATAGCGGCCGCGCAGGTCGATGAAATTGTCCGCGATGCCAACCAGCGCGGTAATCAGCAGCGGGATCGGAAACAATATGACGTTCAACAGGTAGGTTAGCGTCAGGTTCAGCGTACGGTTTCGCGTGCCGCGCGTGATGACATGCAGAACCGCGAAACCCTGCAGGGCGAATGCCATCGCAAGCGTGGCGGTAGTAATCGCTGCGAGCATTCGCAACAGGCCGCCGGCGAGTGTCGCGATCATGGCGGCAGCCAGCACGACCGCAAACCATTGCGGCAAACGCAAATCCATCGCGACGTCCGGCCAGGGGCGTTTGAGACGTTGCGAGCTTTGCGCGACCTTTCCTGCAAACCACATG
>CAZTMN010000094.1:0-14340 GCA_964615275.1 uncultured Beijerinckia sp.
GATATCCTGCACCGGATCGCCGCGCGCTTTCCAGTGCATGTTCTGGTCTGGCCGGTGCGTGTGCAGGGTGAGACGACGGGCCCCGAAGTTGCTGCGGCGATCGAGGGTTTCAACGCCTTGCCGGAGGACGGCGCAGTCGCGCGGCCGGACCTGATCATCGTGGCGCGCGGTGGCGGATCGCTGGAAGACCTTTGGGGCTTTAACGACGAGATTGTCGTGCGTGCTGCCGCCAATTCCATGTTGCCATTGATCTCGGCAGTCGGGCATGAAACCGACTGGACGCTGATCGATCATGCAGCGGACTTGCGCGCGCCAACGCCGACAGCCGCCGCGGAACTGGCGCTTCCGGTGCGCTCGGAGCTGCAGGCGCAGATCGCCGACTTCGCGCGCCGGCAACAGAGCGCACAATTACGCATGCTGGATCGCGCCCGTGGCGAGTTGCGCAGTCTGTCACGCGTTCTGGCGAGTGGCGAGGAATTGCTGGCGGTTCCGCGCCAGCGCGTCGACCGGGCGGGTGAGCGCTTGGCCGCGCATGTTCGCGCCCTGCTGCAGGATCGAAGCCTGCGCCTGTCACGGGTCGCTTCCGTCTTGGCCCGGCATTCGCCGCAGGCGGAACTGGCGCGGCGGCGCGAGCGTTTGGCTGGCCTTGGGCAGCGGCTTGCCATTGCCTTGCGCAGCGTCCGCCAGAACGAGTTGCGTACAGTGTTGAACAATCACGCAAGACTGGAGGCGCTGGCGCGCCGGCTCGGTCCCGCGGCGGAACGGTCCGTTCACGATCGCCGTTTGCGATTTGGCGCCTTGCTGCAGGTTTATAATTCGCTGAACTACAAGAACGTCCTGGCGCGCGGCTATGCCCTGGTACGGGACGCTGCAGGACAGCCATTGCGCACTGCCGCCGCTGTAACGTCCGGTATGGCGCTGGAAATTGAATTTTCCGATGGGCGGGTGCAGGCCCTCGCAAATGGCGCCTCCGCCAGGGAAGCACCCGCTTCGCCTGAACCGCGGCCAATAGCAAAACCGCGTGCCAGGAGAAAACCGAAAGCGGGCGATGACGGTGGGCAAGGTTCGCTGTTCTGACGCCGGGCCACGCGTCCCCCACGAAATGGTTTCGGCCGCTCACATCCGTTCACATTCGCGCCAGATCGACGAACTTTGCCCGAAAATGTCATATTCAGCGGCAAGGTTGCGTATGGCGCAAATTAAGCAATCGCGCCGGAAATGGTATAGGATGAGGCAACTGACATGGTGACTCGCAGGCAAATTTTGATCGGAGGTTTGGCCATGGCCGGTATAGGCGGTTTCCTCAACAAGATGCGTGGTTCGGCTGATGCCGCACCAAAGAAAGAATTTCCTTTCAAGCTGAGTGACGGCGAATGGCGCAAGCGATTGTCGCCGCAAGCCTATTATGTCCTTCGCGAGCATGGCACCGAGCGCGCCGGCACAAGCCCTCTCAACAATGAGAAGCGCAACGGCGTTTTTGCTTGCGCGGGATGCGGACAGGGATTGTTTGATTCCAAGACAAAATACGAATCCGGCACGGGCTGGCCCAGTTTTTACCAGCCGCTCGATGGCGCGGTCGGCACGTCCGTCGACAATTCGTTGTTCATGACGCGCACCGAAGTGCATTGCAGCAATTGCGGTGGTCATCTCGGACACGTCTTTCCCGATGGCCCCCAGCCAACCGGGCAGCGCTATTGCATGAACGGCGTGTCGCTCGAATTCAAACCGGCAAGCGCGTGACGCTTGGCATTGCAACTGGCGATCCTGTGGAGAACCTACAATGATGCAGATATTTTCGCGCCGCGTAGTCCTGATGTATGTCGCAATCGGTATGGCGGCGCTGTCTTTATCGCTGTCGCCGGGCCATGCACAAAAAGGCAAGCCCCAGCCCGGCAAATTGCAGCACGCCAAGGTGGCTATTGTCGCCGGTGGATGCTTCTGGTGCGTCGAATCCGATTACGACAAGGTTCCGGGAGTCCTGTCGACAACCTCGGGTTACATTGGCGGGACATTGAAAAACCCGGCCTACAAGCAGGTGGCGCGCGGTGGCACCGGCCATGCCGAAGCTGTCAAGATTGTCTACGATCCCAAGGTGATCAGCTATGATCGCATCCTGCACATCTTCTGGCGGACCACCGATCCGCTGACAGCTGGCGGCCAGTTCTGCGACCGGGGAGATCAGTACCGGAACGCGATTTTTTATCTCGACGAAGCGCAACGCAAGGCCGCGGTACGATCCAAAACGCAGCTGCAGGAATCCGGATTGTTGAAAGGAAAGATTGTCACCACTATCGAAAAGGCGACGCGGTTTTATCCGGCTGAAGGTTATCACCAGAACTACGCCAAGCGCAGTCCGGTGAAATACAAGTTCTATCGCTGGAACTGCGGCCGCGACCGGCGGGTCAAAGAGATCTGGGGCAAAGAGGCCTATAATTTCTGATAGCGCGATTTGCGCCAGCAGCCGGGCGGTACAGATGCTCGGACGCCGGCGCGTTAAGGATTGCAATTCATGACCGGAAATCTTCGCCTCATCGCCGCCGCCATGCTTTTTCTGGCGCTTCCGTCTCACGTAGCCCTCGCGCAATCTCCTGTCGCGGTAATGGTTGGCGGGTCGGCGGATTTTGACGCTTGCCAGACATTGAGCAAAGTGCGGGGATTAAGGGCTGGTGGTGACAATTTCCTGTCCGTTCGCATCGGACCGGGGACGGGGTTTGTCGAAAAGGACCGGCTTGGCAATGGTCATCTGGTGTATGATTGCACCTCGCGCGGCGCCTGGATTGGCATCGTTTATGGCGCCCGTGGCGGGCAGGATTGCGGTGTGTCATCGCCTGTGGCCCGCCGTCAGGCCTATCGTGGCCGCTGCCGCTCCGGCTGGGTGCACCGGAATTTTCTGACCGACGTCGCTGGCTGATCCTGCGCAGATTGCAATTTTCGCATTTTATCTCAAACCTGCTAAGAAGGCACCAACAGGGCTCGCGATCCTGCCGGGCCGGCAGTTGACGCATAACGAGATGAAACTCGCGATTTTTTCGGACATACACGCCAATCGGGAAGCTTTTGACGCCTGCATGAGCCATGCGGCGCGTCAAAACTTTGATCGTTGTGTGGTTCTTGGCGACGCGGTCGGCTATGGCGGCGACCCGCAATACATGGTTGATCGCCTGGTGGATCTGGCCGCAGAGGGCGCAATTATTCTCAAAGGCAACCACGACGAGGCGGCAGTCACGGGAGATGCTGGCGGCATGAACGAATATGCCGGCGCAGCCATCGAATGGACCCACAATGCGCTTGATGCAGCCGCGCGGGCGTTTCTGGCTGACTTGCCGTTGCAGGTCATTGACGAGAATGCGCCGAATTGCCTCTTCGTGCATGCGGACGGATCGGCCCCGCAGGATTGGCTATACATAAGTGATGCCATGTCGGCCGAGCGCAGTCTTGAGGCTGTGCAGCAGAGGCTGACCTTTTGCGGCCATGTGCATGTGCCCCAACTTTACAACATGGGCGCGAAGAAAACCCCGCAATTGTTTACACCCAAACCCGCTGAACCGATTCCCCTGGTCGGCCGCCGGAAATGGCTGGCGGTAATAGGCGCGACCGGCCAGCCTCGAGATCGTAATCCGGCTGCCTGCTACGCGATCTATGATACCGGGACTTACGAACTGACCTATTTTCGCGTGCCATATGACATTGAAAAGGCCGCAGCGAAGATACACGCCGCTGGTCTACCCAACATGCTGGCTGCGCGGCTGTTCATTGGCCGGTAGGTGCAGCGCGCCGATGGAACAATACGATCTGAACGCCGCACATAATTTCGAACTGGCGATACAAGAATCGCAGCGCTCGATAAAACCGGGCGACACCATTGATGGTTTCACGATCGAAGAGGAATTGCATGCCGGCGGCATGGCGATTGTCTACGGCGCGCGCCACCCCAACATTCCCGGTCCGGTGATTTTCAAGGTTCCGAAAATTTTGCAGGGGGAAGACGCAACCGTCATTGTCGGGTTTGAGATGGAGATGATGATCCTTCCGCGCCTCGCTGGTCCGCACGTACCGCGCGTGTACGCCGTTGGAGATTTTGCCAGCACACCCTACGTTGCGATGGAGCGGATCGCCGGCCCCACATTGTTCAAGAAGGTTGAGGCTGCACCCCTTCCACCGGAGGAGGTTCTTTCCATCGGTCGCAAGGTCGCGACAGCCCTTGCAGATTTGCATCGCCAGAAAGTGATCCATCACGATATCAAGCCTTCCAATATCATGATGCGCCCGTCTGGTGAGGCGGTTTTTATCGACTTCGGCCTGTCGCGTCACAACGCGCTGCCCGACCTTCTAGAAGCCGAGTTCCACCTGCCCATGGGGACGGCGCCCTATATTTCGCCCGAGCAGGTACGCGAAATCCGCGAGGACCCGCGGTCCGACATTTTTTCGTTTGGCGTGCTGTTGTACCATCTGGCGACCGGCGAGCGGCCGTTCGGCGTTCCCCGTTCGCGAGCCGCGTTGAAAACGCGCTTCTGGCGCGATCCGGTTCCCCCTCGAAAATTGCAACCTGACATTCCTCCCTTCCTGCAGGAAATCATACTACGTTGCCTGGAGCCCAATCCTTCGCGTCGGTATCCATCCGCCGCACGGCTGGCCTTCAATCTCCTGAACCCGGACGCGGTACGGTTGACGGAGCGCGCTGAAAAATCCAGCCGTGACGGCCTGCCTGCAGTTGTTCGCCGTTGGTTGCGGTCGCGCGCGCTGCCGCCAGTCGAGCATCATGCGCTGCCTGCTGCTGCGACCGGGTTGATTCTGGTCGCCGTCGATTTGTCGGAGGGATTTGAATATCTTGCCGACGCCTTACGTGTTCAAACGCAGCGTCTGACGGCATCCATGGGCGATGTCCGCGTCGCCTGTGTGAATGTCATACGGTTGTCGGGCGTGTTTCAGAACGTCTCGTTTGACGAGGAGGGACGTAACATTCACGTTCACAGGCTGGTCGAATTGAAGGACTGGGCCCGCTCCCTCGACATGGAGGCGGAAAAAATTTCGTACCATGTGCTGGAAAATTTTTCGCCCGCCGAAGCGATTATCGATTTTGCCGAAACCAACCACGCTGACCAGATTTTGCTATGTGCGCGCGGCACATCGACCTATCGGCGGTTTCTCGGTTCCGTTTCCTCGGAGGTTGTGGCGCGCGCCCATTGCACGGTGACCGTCGTCCGTGCATCCGCTCCGGCAAAGGAAGACGCCGAAGATCCGACGCAGATTGCGACGTAAAACAGTATATTTCTGCGGACTGTCGGCCAGATTTGGCATGCTGGATTGCTGCCGGGAAGCAGTGGTGTTAAATTGTTGACGTCTCCAGTCAGTAAAAAAAACTGGGTAAGTCAAAGACGGTTCAAGCTTCCGATGAATATTCTCGAACGTAACCCTTCCGGTGGAAAAGAGGCGCAGGTCCAATATCTCGACGGCGATTTCCGCATCGTTCGTCCAGGCACATTCGTTACCTGTGCGGTTACCGGCCAGCCTATTCCGATTGAGGAATTGCGGTACTGGGACGTGGCGCTTCAGGAGGCCTATTCATCGCCGGCCGCGCTTCTGGAAAGACGTACGCAGTCCGGTCGTCAAGGATAAAACATCCGATGATCGGCTCGGTATGGATATTGCCTCAGCGAGGTTTTATTTTTCGCAACATGAGCGTTCCTAACCGCGCCCGGTCCTCGATCTGGAGTGTTACCGGCAACACTTCCGGCGGGTTTGCCCCGAACGCTTCGCCGACCCTCACGAAATCCTTTTCGGTGGTAACCAGTATCGCGTCGTGATCGCGCGCGGTCTTTTGCAAGAGCGCGATCTCATCGGCGTCGAGCGTCTGGTGATCGGCAAAGGCAAAAGCGTCGGCGATCTCGATTTCGGCTTCCTGCAAGGTGTCGAAAAATTTGCCGGGCCTGCCGATGCCGGCAAAGGCGACAACCTTCTTTCCGCGCAGCCGCGCCAGAGCCGCAGCATCCGGCTCAAGAGTTGAGAAAAATACCGGCTTGCCATATTCAGCAGCCCGTTTTGCGACAATGTCGCCTGCCTCGCCACGGCCGACCACGATCAGAGCATCGACTAATGGCATTTGAACGCTCAATGGTGCGCGCAACGGTCCTGCCGGCAAACACAATCCGTTACCGATACCGGTCAGCCCGTCGACCACCGCAATACGCATCGACTTTTGAAGCCCTGGATTTTGCAGGCCGTCGTCCATGACGAGCACATCCGCGCCCATCGCGGTCGCCGCATTGGCGCCTTGCACGCGATCGGCGGCGACGAATGTCGGTGCGATACGGGCCAGGAGCAATGGTTCATCGCCCGCCTGGGCAGCGGAATGGTTGTGGGGGTCGATCCGGTGGGCGGCGCCGTCTCGCGTGAACGATCCGCCGTAGCCGCGTGACAGAAATGCGGGGCTGAAACCGTTGCGCAATAATATGTCCGCGCAGGCGAGCGCCGCCGGCGTTTTACCGGCGCCGCCGGCAGTAAAATTGCCGACGCAAATGACCGGGGCATCGGCCTCGGTCCCCGGCTGGCGCATGCGCGCACTTGCAATACTTCCCCACAGCAGGCCCGCCGGCGAAAGCAACAGCGCCAGCGCCGATGGTGACGGCCGCCACCAGAACGCGGGCGCACGCATCTACCGATCCTCCTGCTGCGCCCGGGCCAGATAAGGTTCCAGCGCCGAGATAATCCGCCCGGTCGCGCCACCAATGCGATCAACCGTTTGGTGCGCGGCCTGGGTCAATGCACGTATTTTTGCACCGTCGCCCAACAACGCCGCCAACGTACGCGACAAATCTTCGTCATCTTCAACTTCCAATGCCGCTCCGCCGGCGTGCAGGGCCTGATAAACCTCGCTGAAATTGCCGACATCGGGTCCGTGCAGGATGGCTGCTCCGAGTTTTGCGGGCTCGATCGGATTCTGGCCGCCGCCGGTGGCGAGCGAGCGCCCGATGAAGGCGATGCCTGAAAGGCGATAAAACAAGCCGGTCTCGCCGATCGTGTCGGCAATGTACAAGCCGCCCGATTCCAGCATCTTGTCGCCGCGCGATCGCAGGCTAACCCGATATCCGTACCGTTCGGCCAGCGCAGCGATCTGCGGCCCCCGGTGCGGGTGGCGTGGCAGGATGATTGTCGTCAGGTCGGGCCAACGCTCCAGCAAGTCGTCATGGACGCGAATTGCAATATCATCCTCGCCCTCGTGGGTGGAGGCGGCGAGCCAAACCGGGCGCGCACCGATCACCGCGGATAGCCGGGCAAATTCCTCGTTATCAACCGGCGGCGCGGCTGCGTCGTATTTGAGATTGCCGGCAACCTCGACGCGGGCCGCCCCAAGCTGTGCGTAACGCTCTGCATCGCCCTTGCTCTGGGCAAGGCACAGGGCCAAGGTCCCGAAAATCGCCTTCGCGGCGCTGGGGAGTTTCAGCCAGCGGCGGCTGGAACGGTCTGACATGCGTCCGTTCACGACTACGGCGGGTATTCCTGCAATTTTGGCCTCGGCGAGCATATTGGGCCACAATTCCGATTCTGCGATCAATATTATCGCAGGCCGCCAGTGAGCCAGGAATCTCCGCCAATATTGCGGCATGTCCAGCGGCAGGTATTGATGTATCACGCCGCCCGGCAAGCGTTGCCGCATCAGGCTGGCGGAAGTCACCGTGCCGGTTGTGAACAGCACCTGGAAACCGCGCCCTCGGAGTGCGGCGCTCAGGGGCAGGATGGCGAGCGCTTCGCCGATGCTTGCCCCGTGCATCCAAATTAGCGGGCCATGCGGCCTTGGCAGCGATGCAATGCCCTTGCGCTCGCCCAGCCTTGCAGCATCTTCCTTGCCGCGCCATTGCCTCCAGCGCAGAAACGGCCCGGCCAGCGGTTGGGCGCAATACATCGCGCCCCGGTACAGGCCCGGCAGAAAGCTATCGGCGGACATGGCTGCTTCCGGTCCGGTGCGGAGGCCTAAAACCCGATCTGACAATGTGCGAACAAGCCATGTTATGCGGTCTGGCCGGATTCTTGCGCATCAGATTTCTGCGCATCGTGGGAATTGCTTTTTGCGCCCGGATCTTTGCTACCGGCGAGAGCATAGGCCCGCTCATAGACCGCGTCGAGGGCTGTTTCGAGGTGCTGGCGGGCTTCTTCCTGGGCTTCCTTGCTGGCGTCCGCTGGAACTTGCAGGGCAGCACCGACGACGATGGCGCCGCGCCCAAACGGCAAACCGATGCTCGCCTTGTCCCACGAGTTGAAATCGATCCGCCAGCGATTGACGACCGCAACGGGCAAAATCGGGCGTCCTGACAACCTTGCCAGCGCGATAATGCCATTTCCGCAAATCCGGGATACTTTTGGCACGTCCGCTGTCAGCACGAGCGACTGCCCGTCCTCAAGTGTACGAAGCATTTCCCGCAGGGCGGACGCCCCGCCGCGCCGGTGCATTTTCTGGGCGACGCGGCCACCAGAGCCACGGATGGCGGTCACACCAAGTCTTTCGAGAACGAGCGCGTTGATCTGCGCATCACGGTTGCGCGATATCAATGCTGCTACCGGCATGCCCCGGGGCCAGGCGAAATGCGTCATCAAATGCTGGCCGTGCCAAAGCGCGCCAATCACCGGCGCGCTGGCCAATGCGCTATCCCGGAAATCAGCGGGCTCGACCGTATATCGGGTCGTTTTTTGCACCAGTTTCAGATACATCGCCGCCACAAAGGCAGCGCTTTGCTGGACGACCGCCAAACTGCCGAGAGATTTGAGAAGCGAACGCACCTGGATTGGAACCTTAGGCCGGGTCGAGCAGGCGATGCAGGTGGACAATGAAATACCGCATATGGGCATTGTCGACCGTTTGTTGCGCTTTGGTTCTCCAGGCCGCCTCAGCCAACGCGAAATTCGGGTAAATGCCGACGATGTCCAGCTTGTCGAGGTCCCGGAAGGTCACGCCATCCACGGTTTCCAGCTCACCCCCGAAAACCAGATGCAGGAGTTGCTGGGATTCCATCGATTTAGCTGAAGCCTGTGACATGATCTTCCTTTCAATCTCTGCCGATTGTTTTGTTGTACCAATGGTTTAACCGGATTCAGGACGTGGACCCTTCCAGCGCTGTGATTCTGCCACGTCTCGCCAGAATGGAAAACAACGCGCCTCAGGACCGCGCTGATATACTCGCTGGAGCCGGATTTGCGTGCTGGATTGACTGAACCGCAGCGAGCAGCGGCTTGTGCAATCTGGGTCCGGCGGCAGCCAGAACGCCATGCCGAGGCCGCTCCCGGTTGTAGCGCGGCTGGCTTCCGTCGAGACCAGTCAGAAGGCCACCAGCTTCGAGTACGATCAAATCGGCTGCCGCTATATCCCAATCCCACGCGTTGGTCGAGGCCAAAGCCGCGTCAATGGCGCCTGATCCGACACGCGCCAGCCTGTATGCCAGTGAGGGAACCCTGGCTTCCGCGATTATGCCGGTTCTACCGTTGATCATGGCTTCAAGTGTTTTCCTGGGGCCGCCGACATTGGCGCCGCTGAGCAAGGCATGGTTGGTCGCCCGTATGGAGGCTCCGTTGAGCGTTGCGCCACTACCTGATGCGGCCAGATACAGCTCGCCGATGGCGGGCATGTACAGGGCGGCCGCCACTGGCCGGGCATCGGAAACGAGGGCTAAGGAGATGCCCCAGCGGTTATCACCAGCAATAAAGGCCCGCGTTCCGTCAATCGGGTCGACGATGAACAGCGATTGGCGCTCAAGCCGGGCCGGTTCGTCCGTGCTCTCCTCGGATAGCCATCCCGCGTCCGGTGCGAGCCCGCCCAGTTTTTCTCGCAGGAATCGGTCTACCGCCAAGTCGGCTTCACTGACAGGCGAGCCGCCATCCTTGAGTGTTATAGTGGCGCTTGTTTTGCCGCCGGGCGAAAAATAATCAAGGGCGATCGCGCCAGCCCTGACGGCTATCTCGCCCATGCATGCGGCGAGTGCAGAAAATGGTGCGGGCGATGCGCCTGTCAATATGGTCTCCTGTTGGTTTAATCGTTAACTGGTACTCTCCCGGCGGGCCCGGAGCAAGCACTCGGGGCATGTACAAGGATAGTTCAGCCGCCTGCCAGCTTGCTCTGGCGGCTTGGGGCACTACCTGTTATGACGGACCGCGCCAATTGGTCGCGTGACACAATTCCGGAATGATTGCGGGGAGAAAACGATGATAAGTGCGGGAGACAAATTGCCGGAGGCAACTTTTACCGTGATGACGGCCGACGGCCCCAAGCCGATAACCACCGATGAGATTTTCAAGGGCAAGAAAGTAGTGCTGTTTGCCGTTCCAGGCGCCTTCACACCGACGTGCCACGCCAGCCACTTGCCCGGTTTCGTCGAGAAAGCCGGCGAAATCAGGAGCAAGGGTATCGACACAATTGCTTGCGTATCTGTGAACGATGTCTTTGTGATGGACGCATGGGGCAAGACTTCGAATACCGGCGATGCGGTGCAGATGCTGGCCGACGGCGGAGCAAAATTTGCTAACGCGATCGGATTGTCGATGGATCTTACCGAGCGCGGCCTTGGTGTACGCTCCAAGCGCTATTCGATGCTTGTCGAGGACGGGGTCGTCAAGACCCTGAATGTTGAGGAAGGTCCCGGCATTGCCCAGTCCGGCGCGGAAAACATGCTGACCCAAATCTGAGCCTGCTTTGTGAGCACATGCACAAAGGCCGGGTTCGCCCCGGCCTTTTTTGTCTGGTGTGTATCAATTCTTGAAAGGCGCCATGCCCTGGCGCGCCAATTCGTCGGCACGCTCATTCATCGGGTCCCCGGCATGGCCCTTGACCCAGTGCCATTCAACGTCATGGCGCTGGGCTGCCTCGTCGAGGCGCTGCCAAAGCTCGACGTTCTTGACCGGCTTCCTGTCAGCGGTTTTCCAGCCGCGTTTCTTCCAGTTTTCCAGCCAGCCGGTAATGCCGCCGCGGACATATTGGGAATCGGTGTACAGCTCGACGCGGCACGGACGCGACAGCGCCTCCAGCGCCATGATGGCGGCGGTCAATTCCATGCGGTTGTTGGTGGTCGCCGGCTCGCCGCCGCTCAATTCCTTGCAATGCTCACCAAATGTGAGGATGGCGCCCCAGCCGCCGGGGCCGGGATTGCCCGAACAGGCGCCGTCGGTCCATATCGCGACGGTGGCGCCGGTTTGTTGCCCAGCTGTTCGCGCCGTTGCGTTCATGGCGAAAGCCCGTATTCGACCGCGCTTGCGACCTGCTGGTGAAACCGCAGCTTGCGGGCATATTCGAGCGGGTCCTTCGGCTTCACGAGGGCCCCCTCCGGGACATCCAGCCAGTCGACCAGCCGCGTCAGCAGAAAGCGAAGGGCTGCGCCGCGCGCCAGTATTGGCAGGGCCGATATCTCGCGCTGCTCAAGTGACCGCACCGCCTGGTACTGGTTCAACATGGCCATGGCGGCGGTCACGTTGAACGACCGGTCCGGTTCGAAACACCACGCGTTCATGCTGATCGCCAGATCGTAGGCAAGGAAATCGTTGCAGGCGAAGTAGAAATCGATCAGACCGGACAGGTGTCCCGAGCGAAAGAATACGTTATCGGGAAACAGATCGGCGTGGATGACGCCGTGCGGCAAATCATTGGGCCAGTTGGCCTGCAGAAAACCCAGTTCGGTATCAATTGTTTCGGCCAGGCCAGGAGCGACGCTGTCCGCCTCCGGCGCTATCGGTGCAAACAGGTCGGGCCAGGTGTCGATCGCCAGGGCGTTCTTGCGCTGGATTTCGAAGTCCGAAGCAGCCAGGTGCAGTCCGGCCATAGCTTCGCCGAGCATACCGCATTGCTGCGGGCTCGGATGCTTTATCGACAGGCCGTCGAGAAACGTAACAATAACCGCCGGGCGGCCAGCCAAATGACCCAGGGCCTTGCCATCGCGGGCGTGAACCGGCAGCGGGCAGGTGATACCGCGATTGGCCAGGTGCTCCATCAATCCGAGAAAAAACGGCAAGTCCCGCGTGTCGACGCGTTTTTCGTACAGGGTGAGGATGAAAAACCCGGCATCGGTATGCAAAAGGAAGTTGGAATTTTCGACCCCTTCGGCAATGCCTTTGCACGCCAGCAATTCGCCGAGATCGTACCCGGCGAGAAACGCCGACAATTCCTCATCGCTGACATCGGTATAGACGGCCATTCTTTTCGCCCCGGACGGTGCGGTTGATTTCAACCGCATCCAGGCCGTGATAAAGCATTTCCCAGGTTGTTGAAAACTGCGGAAGTCGCGGAGCAGCCTTCACGCGGCAATGTGAGCGTTTTGACTGTAATTTTCGGGATTGTCGGGGCCATATCGGCATGGCTTGCAGGCTGGCTCTGGGCGATTTTCACGATCTGCGCTTCGATCGCCCAGACCGCGCGCAATGCCATGCAGCGCGACCTGATTCGCACTTTGGGTGCGGGCGGCGCCACCTATGTACGATTCATTTTTGCCCTTCCGTTCACGGTCCTTCTGGTTCTGTTCGCCATCTACGGGCTGGGTCACGCCTTTCCGCATTTTTCGATTGCCGCCTGGGCCTGGACCTTTTCCGGTGCGGCCGCACAAATGATAGCAACGGCGCTGATGCTGGCCGGCATGCGCCACCGGTCTTTTGCCGTTGTGATCGCCTTTATCAAGACCGAGCCGATGTTTATCGCGATCGGGGGGATCCTGCTGCTTGGTGATGTCCCGGCGATCGCTGTGGCGCTGGCAATCGTTATCGCCACCGCCGGCGTATTGTTGATATCCTGGCCAAAAGGCGCTGGCGCCGAAGAAGGCGGCGCGCGGGACTGGCGTCCCGCCATTCTGGGGTTGAGTGGCGGTATCTTCTTCGCGTTGTCAGCGCTGTCGTACCGCGGTGCGCTGATTGCGCTTGAAACACCGTCGATCTTCATGGCCGCGGCGAGCGTGCAATTGCTCGGCCAGCTCATGCAATCACTGCCGGTATTGGCCTACCTTGCGCTGTTTGACCGGCCGGTGCTGACCGGGATGTTTCGCGCCTGGCGTCCGTCCCTGTTCGCCGGATCGATGGGGGCGCTGGCCTCGCTGTTCTGGTTCATGGCGTTTGCACTGACGAGTGCTGCAAAGGTGCGGACCCTGGCGCTGATCGAGGTTCCGATGGCGATGATCGTATCGCGTCAGATTTTCAAGCAAGGGGTCGGCTTCAGGGATTTTGCCGGGATGGCGCTGATCGTGGCGGGTATCGTGCTGTTGTTGAACGGCTGACAGGCGATGCTGGAGCGTTTCCGGGAAAAGTGGCTGCCGGTTTTCCGTCCGGAAAAGTGCCCTACCAAGAATCCAGGGCCGTGGACGGTCGCAATGACAACGTGAACGACCTAGCGCAATTCCCGTGGCAGCGGGAAAAACATGTCTTCCTTTACGATTTCTGCGAATTCAACGCTGGCCGGGAAGCGCGCGCGGATTGCGTCCACGACCTCCTCGACAAGGATTTCCGGCGCCGATGCACCGGCGGTAATTCCGATCAGCTGGGCGCCGTCCAATTGTTCCCAATCGAGGTCGGCGGCGCGCTCCACGAGCACCGATATTCTGCAGCCCGCCCGCTCCGCCGTTTCGCGCAGGCGCTGTGAGTTTGATGAGTTGGGCGCGCCGACGACGATAAAGGCATCGGCCCCGTCAGCGACGGATTTTACGGCCTCCTGCCGGTTCGTCGTCGCATAGCAGATGTCGTCCCGGTGCGGCGCTGCGATTTCGGGAAACCGCCGCGCAAGGACCGCGACTATCTCCTTCGTATCGTCTACGGAAAGCGTCGTCTGCGAAACCCAGGCGAGTTTTGCCGGGTCGGCCACCTCGAGTGCTTCTGCGTCTGCGCATGTTTCAACCAGTTTGACAGCGCCGTCCGGCAATTGCCCCATCGTTCCGACAACTTCCGGATGGCCCTCGTGGCCGATGAGAATAATCGTGCGGCCATGCTTGCGATAATGCACCTCCGCCTCCCGGTGAACCTTGGTAACCAGCGGGCAGGTGGCGTCGATGGTCCGGAAATTTCGCCGGCGGGCAGCTTCCGGTACTGCTTTTGCAACGCCGTGGGCGGAAAAAATCACTGGCGCATCCGTGTCCGGGATTTCGTCGAGTTCATCGACAAAAATCGCGCCTTTCGACCGTAGGTCTTCGACAACGAACTTGTTGTGGACGATCTCGTGGCGGACATAGACTGGCTTTCCGTACCGGCGCAGCGCCTCTTCGACGCTATCGATTGCGCGGACGACCCCGGCGCAAAACCCGCGCGGTGTGCAAAGCACTATCCGCACAGGGGCCGCGGCTCCTGCCGGTTTGCTGGAACTTTTCGGAAGAGGTGTTAGGTCATCTGCCGACA
>CAZTMN010000095.1:0-14250 GCA_964615275.1 uncultured Beijerinckia sp.
CAGCAGTTCCTGCCACTGGCGCACCATACCCATGTATTCATTGTTCAAAATGAATACCTTGATCGGCAAACGGTACTGGCCGGCCGTCGACAGCTCCTGGATGTTCATCAGGATCGAGGCTTCCCCGGCTATATCGATCACCAGCGATTGCGGATGAGCCATTTGTACGCCCAGCGCCGCCGGCATGCCGTAACCCATCGTGCCAAGCCCGCCGGACGTCATCCACCGGTTCGGTTCCTGGAAATGATAATGCTGGGCTGCCCACATCTGGTGCTGGCCAACCTCGGTCGTGATGTACGTATCGCGATCCTTGGTCAGCTCATACAGACGCTGGATGGCGAATTGCGGCTTGATGATCTGATCCGACTGTTTGTAGGCAAGCGAATTGCGCTTGCGCCAGTGGTTGATCTCGTCCCACCAGGAATTCAGCGCCGCCTTGTCGAGCTTCTTGCTCTGCACCGGCCAAATCGCGTTCATCTGGTCGAGCACGTGCCGGCAATCGCCGATAATGCCGAGATCGACCGGCACATTCTTGTTGATCGATGACGGATCGATATCGATATGAATACGTTTCGATCCCGGCGAGAAAGCGTCCAACCGCCCGGTGATACGGTCGTCGAAGCGTGCACCGACGGCGATAATCAAATCGGCATCATGCATCGCATTATTGGACTCGTATGTCCCGTGCATGCCGAGCATCCCAAGCCATTTTTCGTCGGCCGCGGGAAACGCGCCAAGACCCATCAGCGTCGAGGTAATCGGAAAACCCGTGGCTTGAACGAGCTTGCGCAACGCCTCGCTGGCTTCCGGCCCCGCATTGATGACGCCACCACCGGTATAAAAGACCGGCTTTTTCGCGGCGGCCATCATCTCCACGGCCTGCCGGACCTTGGCCTCATCGCCATCCATACGCGGCTGATAGGTCTTGTGCTGGATCTTGTCGAAGAACGCATAATCGCCGGTTGCAAATTGGACGTCCTTCGGCAGATCGACAACGACCGGTCCAGGCCGTCCGGAACGCGCGACATAAAACGCTTCGTGCAGGATGCGCGGCAGATCCTCGATCCGCTTGACCAGATAATTATGTTTCGTGCAGTGCCGCGTAATGCCGACCGTATCGCACTCCTGGAATGCATCCGAGCCGATGAGGTGCGTTGGCACCTGTCCGGTGAGGCAGACCAGCGGAATGGAATCCATCAGGGCATCGGTGAGACCGGTTACCGCATTGGTGGCGCCAGGCCCGGATGTTACCAGCAGAACACCGACCTTGCCTGTGGAACGGGCGTAGCCCTCGGCGGCATGGGCAGCGCCCTGTTCGTGACGGACCAGCACGTGCTTGACGTAATTCTGCTGGAAGATCGCGTCATAGATCGGCAGCACCGCGCCACCCGGATAACCGAATACCGTGTCGACCCCCTGGTCCTTAAGCGCCTCGACGATCATCTCGGCCCCGGTCATCTGTTTGCTCATCTCACTCGCTCCGTCTCGTTCGCCATCTGCCGCGGCAACAAAAAAGGCCCCGCCAGGGACCTTGCTACGCGCCATCGCCGGGAACCGGGTCCTCGCCCGTCCCGCCTAAGGCGCGATGCTCACCACGTAAAATGTCGAATACATGTCCCGTTTCCGGTCTTCTTGCTGATCCTGCGGCGCACAATAAACAGCACCGGCAACCCGGGTCAAGCCAAATTTGCCCCGCACCGCGCGCTGTCAATTGTGGCGCCGGTTCACGATCCCGCCCGATGTCGGGCGCGAGTGTCGCAAATCTTCTTATTCGTACCTGAATTTTGCCCGTCTCGAAACTGATGGTCCCCGCCGCCGGCAGAAGCCGGAACAAGAGTTCATTGAACGGGTAACAGGGGATCATCATGCATCGAACACATTCGCGACACTGCGGGAAGACATTGCTCACTATCGCGGCAGCTTCCGCCGCCAATATTTTCCTGGTGAGCACTGGCGCCATTGCAGCAGACTTGCCGCGCCGTAGCGCGGCCCCGGCGCCCGTGCCGGTAGCTGCACCGCCGATATTCACCTAGACCGGATTTTACCTCGGCGCCAATGCCGGATGGGGAGGACGCCGCCGGACCGTCGGATTCACCGTTGTCCCCGGCGCCTCCAACCCGAATATTGCGCGCCCGGCTGTCTCCGGCGGGATAATCGGCCTGTAAGGCGGTTACAATTGGCAGTACGGTTCGCTGGTGCTGGGCCTGGAGACCGATTTTCAAATTACCGGCATGCGCCAAAGTTTCGGGCCGGTCGGCCTGGCAGGTGGCGGAATAGCTTCCGGTTCCCGGAGCCTCCCCTGGTACAGAACCTTGCGGCCGCGCATCGGCTATGCAATTTGCCGCACGCTGCTGTTCGCAACGGGAGGGCTGGCCTACGGCCATGTCCGCAATCGCCTGACCTCGACCGATGGAGCCGGCAACACCTTTACCATGCCCGCCGGTAAGACGCGGATTGGCTGGACATTCGGCGGCGGGATCGAACATGCCTTCACGTCAAACTGGTCCGCAAAGCTGGAATATGGCTATGTCGCCCTGGGCCGCAGCACCCAATCGGCTGCAGTATTCAACGCTGGCGTTCCAACCGGCGCAACAGCCACGGCGCGCACCCGCAATTCCTTCCACACCCTGAGGGCCGGCGTAAACTACCGGTTCTGAGCCAGTCCAACCCGCCCCAGAACCGCTTCAAGCGCAGCCTCCGGAGCGGTCCATTCAAACGCTGGCAATTGGTGGCGAAACCAGGTGAATTGGCGTTTTGCGTATCGCCTGGTGTCACCTTTGCCCTTTTCTATCGCCTGCTCGAAACCGACTTCGCCACGCAGGAAGGCAAGCAGGCCCGGTACACCATGGGCGCGCATGACCGGCAATTGCGGATCGAGGCCGCGTGCAGCCAACCGCTCGACTTCATCGAGCGCGCCGTTTTCAACCATCTGCTCAAAGCGCCGGTTGATCCGCTCACGCAGGAGCGCACGCTCAGGCGCAAGAAAAACGCAAGCGCAACTGGCCGCTTCAAGCAACGCCGGACCGCGGTTGTTCTGAAATGATGACAGCGGCTGGCCAGTCGCCTCGTAGACTTCAAGCGCGCGCACGATACGCTGATGATCTCCCGGCCGAATCCGCGCTCCAAGCACCGGATCAACGTCGGCCAATCGCCGGTGCAGGTCTGCAAGCGGCGTCACATCCGCCATTGCCCGCACGTTCTGCCGCACCGCTGTTGGAACCGGCGGAATTTCGGACAGGCCCTCCAGCAATGTCCGGAAATAGAGCCCCGTCCCGCCCGCAATAACAGGTGTTTGTCCGGCGCCGCGTATCCGCTGGATCGCGTCAGCGGCGTCGGCACGCCATTTCCCCGCGGAATAATTGACTACGCCATCTACATGGCCAAACAGCGCATGCGCAACACCGGATTGTTCGGTTTTATCGGGGCGGGCGCTAAGCACGAACAGATCCCGATAGACCTGCATGGAATCGGCATTGATCACCGCGCCACCGAGCGCCTTGGCCACCGCAACAGCAAGCGCAGTCTTGCCGCTGGCAGTCGGCCCGGCAATCAGAACTGCGTTTGGGGCTGTGTGGAACGCCACGGCAGGCGGCCTCGCTAACAAAGCAAACATGCGCTAAACAGGCGCCTCCATCCGGCCTGAACCGAAACGATGCACACCCATGGTCTCTTATACGCACGCTGCCACGCTAGTATCAAATCCGCAATACGCCGTGCTCGACGACGCCCTGACCAGCGCTGCACGCGAAGCGCTCGACGCTGATACCGGTATGCGCTGGCTCGCTGCCGGTATCGCCGCAGATGTCCTGTTCGCCGCTGTAGCGGACGCTGATCCCAAGGCGCTCGCGGACACGCTTAAACAGGCGCTTGCCGCGACACCCGTTGACGTCATCGTCCAGCCTCTGGCAACGCGGCAAAAGAAGCTATTCCTCGCCGACATGGATTCCACCATCATCGGTCAGGAATGCATCGATGAACTGGCGGACATGGTCGGCCTGAAACCCCATGTCGCTGCAATCACCGAACGCGCCATGCGTGGCGAGATCGAGTTCGAACCGGCTCTGAGAGAACGTGTGGATCTGCTCAAGGGCCTCGACGTCCGCGTCGTCGACAAGGTGATAGACGAACGCATAACGCTCAATCCCGGCGCGCGGACCCTTATCCAGACATTGCGCGCCCGCGGAATTTACACAATGCTGGTATCCGGCGGGTTCACCCTGTTTACCAGCCGGATTGCCGATAGGACCGGCTTCCACGAAAATCGCGCCAATACGTTGTTGGTTGAAGACCGGAGGTTTTCCGGCTCTGTGCATGAACCGATCCTGGGCCGGCAAGCCAAGCTCGATGCGCTTGTGGAAATGCGCGGCAAACTCGCATTGCAACCGTCCGAAACGATGGCCATTGGCGATGGAGCCAACGATCTGGCGATGCTTGACGAAGCCGGCCTTGGCTTTGCCTACCACGCCAAACCGGCAGTGGCTGCAGCAGCCGATGCGCGCATTGATCATTCCGATCTGACCGCCGTACTCTACGCACTCGGCATCCCAGCGGATGAATTTGTTACCTGACCGGTTGCAGCGAAGCCTCCCGCGCCTTTCGGAAAACGCCCGGGGTGAACCCGGTAACGCGCTTGAAGAAGCGATTGAAATATCCCGGATCGGTGAAACCAAGCTCGAATGCAATCCACTCGACCGGCGCCGACGTGTAGATCAACTGCCGCCTGGCTTCGAGTATGACGCGATCGTGGACAAGCTGGGTCACAGTCCTGTTTGAAAATTCCAGGCAGACCCGATTCAGCCGTGGAACACTGACCGCTAGCGCATCGGCATATTGCCGGCTTGTCCATTGCCTGCGAAATTGATCTTCGATTGTTTGCGTTAGGCGGTTGAACAGGGCGCGTCGAAAACCTGCTTTACCGGCAGGAATGCTTTGTTCGCTGGCCTGGCGTTGAAACAGAACCAGCATCGTCTGTAGCAACCACAAGAAAACCTGGTGACTTGCTCGTGCCGGCGCCTGAAACTCTGAGCCCATCTGCGCGAGCAAGGCATCGATCCGGGCCGCATCCTGTAGCCGCGACCGGAAATCCAGAACCAGTGGCCCTCGCAGAAAATCACCGAACAAGGACTGCGCATCATCCGCTGGCTGCCCACCAAGCAATTCTTCCGAAACCGTGACAACCTGCCCGGCCGAGTGTTCGTTGAAAGCAAAGCTGTGAACGACATTGCCCGGCAAACAAACCGCGCACGGACCGCCTACGTCATGGACGTTGCCGTCGGCACTGACGCGCGCTTCACCATTGGCCAGCCAGACAACTTGAAACATCCTCGTATGCGTGTGCGGTGTGATCTGCCAGCGATAGAGGCGCGAGCGGGTCTGGATTTCCTCAATATGGAAGAATTCAGGATCAGCGCTTCCAGCGGCCTCGCCAAACAGGCCGAAGCGGTCGATGGGCTTTCGTGGAGACGTGGCCATTCCTGCCTGCTCAATATAATTCGGAATAAATGTACAATAATTAGGCCAAAATATCCATCGAAATCGCCCTTATTTGCTACGATTATACAATCCGTTGGCTGCATTGATGAAAGTCGGCTTCGCGGCTTTAAGATTTGCCGCCCTTTGCCTGCACAAGGGCTCTAACCGGGCGACCCGGTGGGGCCGCGCGCATCTGCTTCTTTAGCCGGCGCATGCGGCGGCGCCAGTTGGAGCGTCGGGAACCAGATCAGGGAGACGAACATGAAAACCCAGGTTGGAATTATCGGCGGCGGGCCCTCGGGGTTGCTGCTGTCTCAACTCCTGCACCTGCAGGGTATCGAAACCGTCGTGCTGGAACGCCAGAGTCGCGAATATGTTCTCGAGCGCATCCGCGCCGGCGTACTCGAACATGGGTTTGCCGAATTGATGCGCGAAGCGCAGGTCGGAGAACGTATGGATCGCGAAGGGGAAATCCACCAGGGGTTCGATATTGCGTTCGACGGAGCCCGTCATCGCGTCGACCTGCACAGGCTGACAGGTGGGAACTCGGTCATTGTATATGGCCAAACCGAATTAACCCGAGATTTGTACGAGGGCCGCGACAAGCTGGGCGGCAACGTCATCCACAATGCCGAGGACGTGCAACCGCATGACTTTGATACAGACAAACCGTATCTGACATTCCGCCAGGGCGATGAACGTATTCGAATCGATTGCGACTACATCATCGGCGCCGACGGTTTTCACGGCGTCAGCCGCAAGTCGATCCCGAGGGACAAGATCGTCGAACACGAACGAGTTTATCCGTTTGGTTGGCTGGGCGTGTTGTCACGTACGCCGCCAATCGCCGAAGAGCTCATATACATCCGCGACAAGGAACAGGGCTTTGGACTGTGCTCGCTGCGATCACGATCCCTCAGCCGCTATTATGTCCAGTGCCCGCTCACCGACACCGAAGACGACTGGTCCGACGACCGTTTTTGGGACGCCCTGTCAAAAAGGCTGCCGGCGGATGTCCGGGGTGATCTCGTGACCGGCCCGTCGATTGAGAAATCAATCGCGCCGCTGCGCAGTTTCGTCTGCGAACCGATGCAATTCGGCCGCATGTTCCTGGCCGGCGATTCCGCCCACATCGTCCCGCCGACAGGCGCTCGCGGGCTCAACAGCGCGGCATCCGATATTTACTACCTGTATTACGCAATGCTCGCCCACTATAAGAACAACGACGATTCCGGTTTGCAGGACTATTCACGCAAGGCCCTGGCCCGCGTCTGGAAAGCGCAGCGTTTCTCGTGGTGGATGACGCACCTGTTACACAATTTTCCGCAGGAAACCAGCTACGGCGAACGATTGCAGGACACCGACCTGGAATACCTGTTCTCATCGGAAGCCGCGCAGAAGGCGCTGGCGGAAAATTACGTCGGACTGCCATTCTGATTTGCACAAAAAAGCCGGTGCGCACCGCGCGCACCGGCTTTCGAACTTCAATATGTGATCGCCTACTTGACCGGGATGGCGACGAAACGCACGTTACCCTGCCCGTTGGAAACGAGCAGCAATGCTGATTTTCGGCCTGATTTCTTGACCGCCTCAAGTATCCGCGTCACGTCTTCCGGCTTGCCCGTACGCTCCTGATTGATCTCGACGATCGTGTCGCCCGGCGACAACCGCTTTTCTGCAGCGGCGGAATTCGGATCGACTTTTGTTACGATTACACCCTTGACGCCCGGCTTGATCTTGTACTGGCGCCGCAGCGCATCCGACAATTCGGAGAACTCCATCCCCAGGGCTTTTTGCGTGACGCTGGGCGGCTTCACCGCCTCGGGTTTCTTGAGCGAGGCCTGCCGGGTGGACTTTTCAGGCAACCGGCCAAGCGTCACGCGAAGCGTGACATTCTTGCCGCGGCGAACCACCACAAGGTCAACGTCCTTGCCAACCGGAGAATTGGCGACCAGGCGCGGCAAGTCCGACATCTTCGCAACGTCCTTTCCGTCAAATTTGACGATGACGTCGCCGGTACGCAATCCGGCCTTCTTCGATGGCCCCTTTTCATCTACCCCGGCAACCAGCGCACCGCGCGGCCTGCCCAGACCAAGACTTTCGGCAATCGCCTCATCGACTTTCTGAATACGCACACCCAGCCAGCCACGGCGGGTCTCGCCATACTTCAACAATTGCTCGATTACCGGGACAACCGTCGATGCCGGTGAAGCAAAACCGATACCGACCGAGCTCCCCGTGGGCGACAGGATGGCGGTGTTCACACCGACAACTTCGCCTGCCATGTTGAACAACGGTCCGCCGGAATTGCCCTTGTTGATCGCGGCATCCGTTTGAATGTAATTGTCGAACGGGTTGGAGCTTATGGTCCGTTTCAGCGCTGACACGATGCCGGCTGTCACAGTTCCGCCCAGCCCGAATGGATTGCCAACGGCCATCACCCACTCACCGACCCGTAGTTTGCTGCTGTCGGCAAACTTTACCGCCTTTAGCGGGGACTTCGGTTTGACGCGCAGCACCGCAATGTCGACTTTCGGGTCACGGCCGACCAGCTCCGCCTTCAGCTTTTCGCCATTGGTAAAAATGACTTCGATTTCGTTGGCGTTGGCGATGACATGATTGTTCGTGATGATGATGCCAGCCGGATCGATGACGAAACCGGAACCGAGCGACTTGGAACGCCGCTTTGGAATCGGCGCCTGGCCCTGTCCACGGCGCTTGAAGAATTCTTCAAACAGATCGTCAAACGGAGTACCGCGCGGCAAATTCGGGATCCGCCCGCGCCTTTGGGCAATCGTCTGGGACGCCGAGATGTTAACAACCGCGCCAGACACTTTCGCGGCAAGGTCGGCAAAAGAATCCGGCGCTCCGCGCGCCTGCGCCGGCCCGGAAATCAGCAACGGCGCAGGCAAAGACAAGACCCCGAACGCCAGCGCACACGCCAGCCCTGTTCGGGCCAGCAGACCGGCCACCTTGTTCTCGTTGGCTATAGCCGCGGAACCAATCGTCATTTGGGTTCTCCAGTGCAAATCGTCGTCAGCGACTTCCGGCGGTCCGAAAGTGCAATCCAAGCGGAACGACCGCCGCCGCCAAAGGACCGGCAGCGTCCCATCCACGATATTCGCCGCCCGCATATTCAATACCAAAATGCGGCAACACCGCGGCTGATCCCAAGCCTATTGCGCCGCACTGCGATCCGGCCAGCGGCCTTACCAAAGGGCTCACATCGCCCGATCAACCCTGACTATCCGGTCACAACACGGCTCGCCAAAGCCGTGCGATCGGGCAGTCCGAATTGACCTAGCAGCGGCAACCGGCCCAGCACCAATCAATTCGGCTTTACCGGCGGTGCCGGCTTGGCGGGAGGAGCCGGTTTCGCCGGTGTTCCGCGGCCGTTCGGGTTGCCGAAAAAGCGGAAAAACTGCGAATTCGGACTGATCACCAGCCGCGTGTCATTGCTCGCCAGTCCGGTTTCATAGGCCTGCATGGAACGGTAGAAGGCGAAAAACTCCGGGTCCTTGCTGAATGCTTCCGCGAAAATCCGGTTGCGTTCGGAATCGCCCTTACCGCGCACTTCCTGCGCCTTGCGTTCGGCGGTCGCACGGATCACGACCACGTCGGCATCCGCCTTCGATTCGATCTCCTGCTTCTTCTCCGCGCCTTGCGCCCGGAACTCGGCTGCCTCGCGCTGACGCTCGGTCTGCATGCGGCTGTAGACTTTCTCCGAAATCTGCCGGGGCAGATCGGCTCGCTTGATCCGCACATCGAGAATCCGCACGCCAAGCTTGGCGCCCTCGATATTCACCTGGTCCTGGATCTTGCTCATCAGCTTGCCGCGATTCTCGCGAACAATCTGGATCATTGTTGCTTCGCCAAGCACCTGACGGATGGCGGAGTTGAGCACCGAACCCAGCTGGTTGGCGGCGATCTCCTCCGTGCGTACCGTCTGGTAGAAGGTCAGAGCGTCGATGATGCGGTAACGCAGGAAAGCATCGACCTCGATCCGGTTGTTGTCGGAGGCGATGACTTCCTCGCGCGGCGAATCCACATCAAGCATCCGCTTGTCGAAATATTCGACATTTTCGATAAACGGTACCTTGAAGTGCAATCCGGGCTCGGTAACCTTGGCGCGGCCGGGAACCGGCTCACCGAAGCGCAGCACCAGCGCTTGCTGGGTTTGCGAGACTGTGAATGTCGCCATGCTTCCGGCAACCAGAAGCACGATGACAACAATGATCGCGACAAATCCGTTGATTGGATTTTTCATCACTTGCTCCCCTGGCGCTGGCCCGTTGATTGCGGCGACTTCAATTCACCGAGCGGCAGATACGGCACGACACCCTGCCCGCCATTACGATCCAGAATGATTTTGCCGGTCGATTTGAAAACCCGTTCCATCGTCTCAAGGTAGAGCCGCTCGCGGGTCACGTAGGGCGCCTTCTTGTATTGCTCGTAAACTTGCAGAAAACGTGCAACAGCGCCTTTCGCGTCGGCGATCGTCTGCTGGCGATAGGCTTCCGCTTCCTGCAGCGTCCGCGCAGCGCCACCGCGCGCCTCCGGAACGACCCGGTTGGCATAGGCTTCCGCCTCGTTGCGCAGACGTTCCTGGTCCTGTTGCGCCGCGGTTACGTCCCGGAACGAGGCGATGACCTGCTCTGGTGGATCGACGGAGAGCAATTGCACCTGCAGGATCTTGGCGCCGGCCTTGTATTCATCCAGAACCCGTTGAATCTCCGTCCGTGCGGCCGGCTCGATGTTTTTGCGTTCCTGGGTCAGGATCTTCTTGATTTCCGTGCGGCCAACAATTTCGCGCATCACGCTTTCCGACACCGCTTTAACCGTCTGCGCCGGGGCGCGAACGTTGAACGCATAGTTTTCCGGAGTTGCCGGATTGATCTGCCAGATCACGCGGAATTTGACGTCGGCGATGTTTTCATCGCCCGTCAGCATGAGGCTTTCTTCTGGCACGTTGACCTGTGACGACCCGCCACGCGAACGGAAGCCGATATCAATGGAATTACGGTTCGTCACCGGCAGTTTGACGACCCGCCCGATCGGGAACGGCCAATTATACCGTAAGCCGGCGCTAGTCTTGGACGAATATTTGCCAAAGACCATGTTGAGGCCGACTTCGTTCGGCTGAACCGTGTAGAAGCCGCTCAGCAGCCACAGGACCGCGGCAATCAGGATTGCGATCAGAATGCCAAATCCGCTGGTAAAACCACCGGGGATGGCCTGTTTGATGCGGTCCTGGCTCCGGCGCAACAATTCTTCCAGGTCCGGCGGAGTTTGGCCGCCGCCGCCACCGCCACCGCCGCTATTGCCGCCACCCGATCCCTGGCCCCAGGGCCCCGGTTTATTCGGCTTCCACGGGCCTCCCCCGCCACTCTGGTTGCTCCAGGGCATGGTTGTCCTCTTTCCGGTTCGGCTCGATCAGTGTGATGAGCCCTTCCAATGTCATCATCCCGGTCGGCCGGGAGTTTTACAGGCAGATAAGCCCCTTATCCGGGCATTTCAACTCAATGGCCAGCGTTTTTAACGCGTTCGTAAACGGCAAAGCTGAATGAGGCCTCGTCCCGATCGGTTTGCACCCCGGTCTCGCGGGAGATTTCGCTCCATGTTTCCGGGTCAATCGCCGGGAAATACGTGTCGCCCTCCGGCTCGACATCGACATGGGTTACCACCAGCTGATCGGCCCGGTCCATTGCGGCGGCGTAAATCTCTCCCCCACCGGCGATAATGACCTCGTCTGCGCCCATTTCACCGGCCAGCCGCTCGGCAAGCGCAAGCGCGGTATTAAGATCAGGGGCCAGATGGACACCGGCAGCGTCAAATGTCCGAGCGCTGGTTACCATTATTGTTTCGCGTCCCGGCAGGGCCTTGCCAATCGATTCGAAGGTCTTGCGCCCCATGATCAAGGGCTTGCCCATGGTCAGCGCCTTGAAACGTTTCAAGTCGCTGGACAAGCGCCACAACAGCTGGTTCCCGCCGCCGATAACGCCGTTGCGGGCCACTGCTGCGACAATCGTGATGGGAACTGTATTGCGGGCCGCCATGGCCTACACCGCCACCGGCGCCTTGATGTGCGGATGCGGATCGTAATCGCTGATCGCAATGTCATCAAAGGTGTAGTCAAACAGCGAGTGCACGTCAGGATTGAGCCTCAGCCTGGGCAGCGGCCGCAATTCCCTGCTGAGCTGCAACCGCGCCTGCTCAAGGTGGTTCAGATACAAATGGGCATCGCCGAATGTGTGCACAAATTCGCCGGGCTCAAGCCCGCAACCGCGGGCGATCATCGCCGTCATCAGAGCGTAACTGGCGATATTGAACGGCACCCCGAGAAAAATGTCTGCCGACCGCTGGTATAGCTGACACGACAACTTGCCGTCAGCGACGTGAAACTGGAACAGGCAATGGCAGGGCGCCAGCGCCATTTTGTCGAGGTCGCCGACGTTCCAGGCGGACAACACCAGTCGCCGCGAGTCCGGATTGCGCCGGATTTCCTCCACCAGCCATTTCAGCTGGTCATGGGTACGCCCGTCAGCCCCCTCCCAGGACCGCCATTGCTTGCCGTAGACCGGCCCTAGATCGCCGTTATCGTCCGCCCATTCATCCCAGATCGAAACGCCGTTGGCCTTCAGGTAGGCGATGTTGGTGTCCCCCGCGATGAACCACAGCAATTCATGGATGATGGACTTCAGGTGCAGCTTTTTCGTGGTCACCAGCGGAAAACCGTCGGACAAGTCAAATCGCATCTGGTGACCGAACACCGACAACGTACCGGTACCGGTACGGTCCGCCTTGCGAACGCCGGTTTCCAACACGCGGGACATCAGGTCATGATACTGCTGCATCATCCATTTATAGGGATTCGCACGCCGCGAATACAGATCGCGCGGCCCTGGTTACACAAGATCTTTGCCGATTATCAGCATCAAAACCCACGCCCATGCATTATACACGGCATGTGCGGCAAAACTTGCCCAGACCGAGCCCGTCCATTGGCGCACCAGCGCCAGTGTCAGGCCGGGAATGAAAATCGCCGCCGGATACAGCATGCTTCCGTTGAAATGAGCCAGGGCGAACAACAACGTCGTGATCAAAATCGCCGTGGCCGGCCGAAAGCCCTTCAGAAGACCGGTCTGGATCCAGCCGCGAAACAGCAATTCCTCGGCCAGCGGCGCCATGATCGCGACGCCCAGAAAGGACAGGGCAAGTCCCGTGGCATGCGGCGGCACGAAAAACCATGTCGTAAACGTTGGGTCGACAAAGCGGATCGCAAAGCTCGCACCGATCAGGTAAACCGGCATGGCCACGAACAGCGCGATCGCGGCGATCATCCCCGGCCGCAAGGTAAAGGGCCTCATTGCCAGCCGTTCGCGCCAATTGCGGCGCGCAGCAACGATTGCAGCTCCGAACACCGGCGCCGCCAGGCAGAAGAACAACACGCTGAGCAGCACAAAGAATAGCGTTTGCACATGGCCCGGCGCTTTCGACATCGCCTTGATCGGATAAGCGCCAACCTGCCCGATCGCCAGTCTTACTTCGGTGACGCCAAAGACCAGGGAGCACAAAGCGTAGATCGCCATGCCAAGCGCCGTCGCCGCGACCAGGATCGCCGCAACCGAGAACAGCATCCAAATCGAACTGCGCACGGGCGTGAGCTTGCCGCTCTGCGAGTGCCGGCTTTCCCGAACGGTCGATAGCGCGATATCAGCTTCGGTCATGTGCGTGTCCCGTGTGGCCCGTGGCCCAGCCAGGGTAAATCTGCAAACAGGATTACAAGACCGGCGTAAACAAATTCATTTCGCACATGCCTGATAAAATCCGGCGTTAAAACCGGGTCTGCACTATCCACAACACGGGGATGATCAACACCAGGATAAAGGCGGTCTTGGGCGCGTTCCTTGTCAGCGACATGATCAGCGCGGGCACACTGGTTAACAAAACCAGAATCACCGCGATGATCGCAAAAGCGGCCATATAGGCGTTGCCGGCATGATCCGGGCCTCCGGAAATGCCGCTCCACACGGCAAGGCAGGCAAACAAAATCTGGCCCCCGGCCAGCACGATGGTGAGGATACGCAGGATTTGCACAAAACGTTCGCCAACCTCAGCGTCTTGCGCCAGGCGTTCGACTTCGTCCGCACCGGCAAACGGCTTCTGGTCTTCGTGCCTCATATCGGCGAATAACCGTTGCGCTATTCCGCCAGCGATACCGCGTTGCGGGCTTTCGATTCGATTACGCGCTTCGTGGGATCGCGATTGACACCCGGCGGGTCATCGCCATTTTCAACCATTCTCGAACATTCGCGTAGCAGCCGCCGGAACATGATAACACCGCGATCGGACGTCGCCAAATGCTCCAGCGCGTGTATTGCGATCGGTCGCTGGCTGACCTGCGCTTCCCTGTCGTCCGGAGTACGCTGCGTTTCTTCGTAGGGACGATCCGGTATCGGGCCAGTCGGTTGAAACATGGGGCGATCCGGGCTGACTGCCTCGATATGAAACCCGACTGTGTTTTCATCATCCACCGGCACCCACCAGCCGATCATGCGCGCCCGTTCAGTTTCCTTCTCCGGGTCCTTGCCCTCGACGACGGGTGGCGGGATTGATCGCACGTTGGGAACGAACGCCTCGACTACCCGAAGGAAATTGCGGTCTCCCGGCAATAGTGCGTCGCGTTCGTAGGTAATGCTGTGATCGTGCCTTGAATAATCGATCTCCGGCAGGATCGAATATATGTCGGTAAAGCCGAACACGCCGGGATTGTATCCA
>CAZTMN010000096.1:0-14115 GCA_964615275.1 uncultured Beijerinckia sp.
TCCTCCCTTACGCAATCACCCTGAACTGTCCCATAGGCGCTGATGTCGGGCAGTCATGCGCTTTGGCAGTGTCCGCCAACATCCATTCGACCATCAATTTGGACCGGCCATATGGACTCATTGGCTCGGCTGGATCGCTCTCCTTGACTGGCACCTTGTCCGGTTCGCCATAGACGGCGGCCGTGGAGGAAAATATGAAATGTTTGACACGGTTACGTACGGCGCTTTCGATCAGCGAGCGGGCGTTTGACGTGTTGTTGTGGTAATCGCCCAGCGGATCGGCAACGGATTCCGGAACGACAATTTTTGCCGCGAAGTGTGCAATGGCTTGCACGTCATGGCGTGCAAGCAAGCGATCCACCAGCGCCATGTCGCCGGTATCGCCAACAACCAGTTCAACGCCTTCCGGAACGGCCCAGGTGAATCCTGTGGACAGGTCATCGAGCACGACAACCTTCTCGCCCGCGTCCAGCAACGCCAGGACCATGTGACTGCCGATATAACCGGCACCGCCTGTAACTAAAACAGTCATTAATCTTATTTCCGTTCATCTTCGCGGCTGGCGCTATCCCGGCTTCACCGGCCTGTCATCCAAACCTGATCTTAACGCTTTTATCCTAATGAGCCGTAACGAATACAGGCGCCCTTACGGCTTGCTACTTCAACACATACAGGATCGATTATGACTCAACGAATTCGCAAAGCGGTGTTCCCGGTGGCGGGGCTTGGAACAAAGGTTCTGCCTGCTACAAAAACCGTGCCCAAGGAAATGCTTACAGTCGTTGATCGTCCGGTCCTGCAACATTGTGTCGAAGAAGCGCGAGAGGCCGGCATTGAGCATTTTGTCTTTGTAACCGGCCGCAACAAGGCGGTGATCGAAGATCATTTTGACATCGCCTACGAGCTGGAAGACACGCTGAAGCGCCGCAACAAGGTCAAGGAATATGATGGCCTGAAAGCGGACCTGCCCCAGGCCGGCTGCACCAGCTTTACGCGCCAGCAAGAGCCCCTCGGTCTCGGTCATGCCATTTGGTGCGCCCGCGAAATCATTGGCAACGAGCCATTCGCCGTCATGCTTCCCGACATGATCACCCTCCCCGGCGATCGCACTACCCGCTGCATGAAGCAGTGCATGGAAGCGCACGAACGCCACGGCGGCAACATCATTGCGGTCGCGGAAGTCCCGATGGACGAGACCAACAAGTACGGCGTGGTCGCGATCGGTGACGATCATGGCCATACATTCGAAATTACCGGCATGGTCGAGAAGCCGGAAAAGGACGCCGCTCCCTCGAACTTGATCATATCCGGCCGCTACATCCTCAACCCCGAGGTTTTCGGTATTCTGGAATCCATCGAGAAGGGCGCAGGCGGCGAGTTTCAGCTCACCGATGGCATGATCGCACTGGCGGGAAATCAGAGTTTTCATGGCGTGCGGTTTGACGGCAAAACCTACGATACCGGTTCAAAGGTCGGTTACCTCGCAGCCAACGTTGCATTCGCCATGGCGCGCGACGATATCCGTCCCGACTTTCTGACCGAGCTGAAGAAGCTCGTTCCGTCGCTGTAGCAATTCAAGTCTCCGGCAGGAACAATTCTGCAAAGGTTCTTGCCTGCGGCGGGGACCCTTTTGCGTTTAACGTTGCAGACGCAACCCAAGCAGAAATACGTTTGCGGTATAGTCGGAGCCGGCTTGCGATGATTTCAACCGCGTGTGCGTGTACGATCCGCGCACAACGATCGAGCGGGCAAGACTGTAGTCAGCGCACAATGTGCCGGTCAGGATATTCTCGGACAGCGAGATGCCCCGATAGTTGTTGTTCTGCCAGACGGAAACGGCTCCAAGGTTGAAGTTGCGCAACAATGCGTGGTCGATCTGCACCGTCCCGGTTCGCGACACCGACCCGGCAGCGCCCGCGATCGTGGTTTCATTGAGGCTGGTCTGCGCGCGCAATGTTACCGTGGTCAGCGGCGTCGCGGCCCAGACCAGGGACGCATCCAGCGTCGCACCTCCAAGCGATGCCAGCCGCGCATCATTGTATTTTCTTGTAGCATAGCCGCCCGAGATTTCGCCGGTCAGAACGCGCGAAATCTCGAATGTGCTGCCGGCTCGGGCGCTGATGCCGGTGGAATTGCGGGCAAACCCCGACGCATCGATAGCCTCGTCGCGGCGGCGCGTATCGACGGTGATTTCAGCAAATGGCGATATCCCGGGCGTTACTTCGTAGCTCAATCGGCCACGCAGGCCCGTGGCCGTGTAATTGTCACGGGACAGCCGCAACACATTTCCGTTTGTGAGCTTACCATCCTCGTATTGGGTGCGATCCGCCAGTATCGAAGCACGCAGCTCAAGACGGCCGATCCGCTGGCGAACTCCGGCGGTGGCGCCAAAACTTGCTATGGCCGGCCGGCCGACTACGGCCGCATTGACCTCCGGCGATCCCGGCCTTTGGGTGGTCAAGGTGCCGCGCAGTTCAAGGTCGATATTCAAATTGCGCGTGGCATCCAGTTACAGCGTCAGCCGCGCAGACCCATCCGGCCGGTTGACGTTTCTGTTTGTGAAGTACCTGGCGTATCCGGCACGCACATCCGCAGTGAACCGGTGCCGCGACCACAAGGAAAATGCCGTGAAACCGGCATCGATACGGGCCAGGCTCGAACCGCCCGGTCTGACACTGGTGCGGCCCGCATTGTCGTCATAGCCCGCGCTCAATTCGACAAACGGTAGCACCCGGATCGAGCCCATGTTGATACCAAGCGGCGCATAGGGGTTGCTTTCCACGCTGGGACGCGCGCGGCGCGGAATTTGCCGCGGCTGGGCGAACTGCACCGGCGGCAGGCCCGACAGCGGATCGCGCGCGCGAACAGAGCGCGGCGCGGTGCCATAGGGTTCGAGATTGGATGGAGCCCGCCGAACCGGGGAGCGCCGCCCGCGATAGCGCAATCTCTTGTTGGGCAGCGGCTGCGGGCGGCCATAATTGGGCGTAAGCCGGTTGCGTCCGGCCCGGTCCGGTTCTTCCGGCGGCGGAGTGTACGGAACCGAACCTGCGCCATGGGTATTGCGGGAACCGGTGGCGCCGGCCAATGCCCGCGGTTGATTGCTGCTGGAGGTCTCGTTGTCTGGATCCAGCGCCGACCGCAAGGGGGCGCCGTATGGCGTCCTGGCATTCTGGGCTATCGCCACCTGGGACGCTGCAACGCCCGAGACAGCCAACACCGCCCACAAGCTGGCGATCACTTGCACGCGGCGCAGATTTCCCGCCGCCTCGCCATCACGCGGTTCTGGGCAAGCGGGCGAAAAACCCCTTGCGGCTTTGGTGACAACATCGCCCGACACGAATCCCCGAACCTCCGGTGAAACCGGCGCAATCGTGTACAAGCGTTAACCATTTATGGTTAACCGTTTCTTACCACGTTCGGCTGGCAAGACCGCCATGACAATCCGCGGGGTTCGGTGTTAAATGGCCCGATGACAGAGATGGTTTCGAATTTGAAAGCACAGGCTGAGCCGGACCGCAAGGACATGGCGCGACAATCGGCATTGCGCACCCTGGAACTCGAGCGAAACGGCATCGCCGCGCTTGAGGCCCGATTGCGCGACAACACCGGGAACAACCTGGCCGCCAATTTTTCCAGGGCAATCGAATTGATCCTGAACCGGTCTGGCCGGGTCATCGTTTCGGGAATGGGAAAATCCGGGCATATCGCCCGCAAGATCGCCGCGACCCTGGCATCGACCGGCACACCGGCCTATTTTGTTCACCCTGGCGAGGCGAGCCACGGCGAGCTTGGAATGGTCAAACCAAGCGATGCCTTGTTGCTCCTGTCGTGGTCCGGTGAAACCAGCGAACTGGCGGACCTGATTACCTACGCCAAGCGCCATCGCGTCAGCTTGATCGGCGTTACAGCCGGATCCGCCTCAACCCTGGCCGCCAAATCCGACATTCCCTTGATTCTGCCCAATTCGGAGGAGGCGTGTCCGAATGGGCTAGCGCCAACAACGTCGACGACAATTCAATTGGCGATCGGCGATGCCCTCGCCGTCGCGCTGCTCGAGGCGCGCGGTTTCACGTCGGCGGATTTTCGCAACTTCCATCCTGGCGGGAAACTGGGAGCCAGTCTGACTCATGTTCGCGACATCATGCACCGCGGCGCCGATCTCCCGCTCATTGCGCTTGGCAAAACCATGGGCGAGGCGATCGTTGAAATTTCCAGCAAGGGATTTGGCTGCGTGGGCGTGATCGGCGAAAACGGCGAATTGGCCGGCATAATCACCGATGGCGATTTGCGCCGCCACATGCGTCCCGACCTAACCACCTTGAAAGTGGACGACGTGATGACTCGCGCGCCGAAAACCATTCGTCCCGGCGCATTGGCCGCCGAGGCCCTCGACACCCTCAATGCAGGCAAGATCGGCGCGCTATTCGTTACTGACGCCGGAAACAAGCCTGAGGGAATACTCCACTTGCACGATCTCTTGCGGCTAGGCGTAGCCTGACGCTTTCGCGGCGGCGGTCAGGGCTTGCTGGTGTCACACGGGCATCGACGCCGGAAGATATGCAACCCTGTCCGGCCTAATCCTGCTCAACCTGTAACACCATTGCGTCGACGACGCCGGTCACCTTGACGCGCGTTCCAGCGGGCATGTCCGGCCCATTGATCCGCCAACTCGTGTCGTTGACCTTGATTGCGCCCTCGCCGCCCTTGATCGGCTGCGCGAGAATATAGGTCTTGCCAATCATCGCCTCGGCACGCCGGTTGAGAAATGGCTGATCGTCCTCGGTAGTCCGAGCGCCATAAATCTTCCAGCCGATCAGCACCGAACCGACGGACAGGATTGCAAACACAACGAGCGACCATGTCGAGGACATCGGAATGAATACCAGCAATATACCTGTGGCGATGGCCGCCAGCCCGAACCAGAGCAGAAACACGCCGGCGGCGATCATTTCCATCGCGCACAACAGGATACCGAAACCGATCCATATCCAGTGCGCCTGCCCGCTCAAACTTTGCCAGATTTGCATAAGGATCTCCCGGCCGGGAATTCGATAGAAGACTTTTCAGATTCGGCCCCCGTCTAGCTGGCATCCCGCCCGGTCGACGGAACGCCCGATCCCGATGTGTTGCTTCGGCGCTGATTACCATCGGACAATACAGCCTTTGCCACTTCCGCAACACCGCCAAGCGTCCCGGCGAGCCCGGCCATTTCCATCGGCATGATAAAGGTCTTCTGGTTCGGCGAATGGGCCAGCGCATCGATGGCGCGAACATATTTCTCCGCCACGAAATAGTTGATTGCAGCAAGATCGCCGTCGGCGATGGCGTCTGACACCAACTTGGTCGCCGTCGCCTCCGCCTCGGCCTGTCGCTCGCGGGCCTCGGCATCCCGAAATGCTGCCTCCTTGCGCCCTTCGGCATCCAGGATGAACGCCTGCTTGCGGCCCTCGGCGCGCAGGATTTCCGACGCCCGGTCACCCTCGGCATCAAGAATGGCGGCGCGCTTCTCGCGCTCGGCCTTCATTTGCCGGCCCATCGCTTCAACGAGATCGCGCGGCGGCACGATGTCCTTGATCTCGATACGATTCATCTTGATGCCCCAGGGCTGAACCGCTTGATCGACAACGCCAAGCAGCCGGCTGTTGATCTCGTCGCGATGCGAAAGCAGGGAATCCAGATCCATCGACCCCATCACGGTACGAATATTGGTCATCGTCAGGTTGAGAAGCGCTACCTCCAGATTGGCAACTTCGTAAGACGCCCGCGCCGGATCGAGAATTTGAAAGAAGATCACCCCGTCTACGGAGACGCTGGCGTTGTCCTTGGTGATGACTTCCTGGGTCGGCACATCCAGCACCTGTTCCATCGTGTTCATCTTGTGTCCGATCCGGTCCATGAACGGGATGATCAGGCCAAGGCCGGGGAACATTGTGGTCCGATATTTGCCGAACCGTTCAACCGTATACGCCCAGCCTTGCGGAACCTGGCGCACACCCATGAGCACCAGAATGAGCACCAGCACCACGAGGGCGCCGACGGCGAAAAAACTGAAGTCGCTCATGGTAATCTCCTGTATGTGATTACACCGGATTGGCGCCCCGGCGCGTACCCGCGATAAACGGCATCAATCGTCAAGCGCCCGTTAATGCTCCAGCTCGAATTCGGAACAATCTGAGCTGGCGGCCCTGGGACTCGAACCGGAACATGGCGTTGGCATGATTCGCGCTTTTGGATGATGCACCAAATTTGCGCCAGCCCGAAATCTCCGAATGGACTACAAACTAAGACAATCGCGCCATGTGCGATTTCGCACGTTCCAATCGGTAAAGATCGATCTGTACGGTTGTCGCATTGCGCCCCCTTTCAAACACGCGAGGTATAGTAAACAATATGTTAACGACTGAGTGGCTAAGATTTGATTGAGTAATTCCTGTTTACCGCCCGATGTGGAGCGAAAGCCATGCTACGACCCAATCGCGCCGAGCAATTGGAGCTTGAACCGCCGTTACGCGAAGGCCAGTTTCTTTGCAGTCCGGGCCTCAATTGCGGCCAGGCCCTGCGCGCAATGGTGGTGTTCGCAATCGTCGGCAGCACGATTCTGCTCGCCAGCTTGCCCCCAGCTGACGCCGCCGAACGCCCCGCCGCTGCTTCCAGTAAGGCAATCGCCGGCAGCCCGGGTGTTAGCGTCCACAAATTCGCCCAGCTTGACCTGACCAAGATGCGGCGCAAGCCGCAAAAAAAAAAGTCCGGCAAACTAGCAAGCCTGTTCAGCGTGGCGCCGGCGCGAACAAATCCATAAGCCGGCGCCGGGCCCCCTCTTCAACGGCCTTTCAACGCTACATCCAGGCGCTTTGGCCCGAGGCGCGGGCCAGAGGCGTCAGCAGGGCGACATTCGATCGCGCGTTTGCAGGCGTCACCCTGAACCGCGCGGTATTGCGGCCCGCCCGCAAGCAGGCGGAATTTGTCAAACCAATCTGGAGCTATCTAAGTGGCAGCGTATCGCCTGGCCGCATCAATCGCGGTCGCACGCTAGCCCGACAGTACAGCGGGGTTTTGTCCCGGATTGAATCGCGTTTCGGCGTCGATCGCTGCGTCGTTCTCGCCATCTGGGGAATGGAAACCAACTACGGCGGCTTTACTGGCAACCAGGATGTCATCCGCGCCCTGGCGTCGCTTGCGTACGCGGGGGTTCGTGAGAGTTTCTTTCGCAATGAACTCCTGACCGCGCTGCAAATCGTGCAGCAGGGGCACATTTCAGCGCGGCGAATGACCGGCTCCTGGGCCGGCGCCATGGGCCAGACCCAGTTCATGCCATCCAGTTTTGTAAAATATGCCGTCGACTATAATGGCGACGGCGTCAAAAACATTTGGACCAATGTGCCCGATGCTTTGGCTTCCACCGCCAACTATTTGGCTCGCTTTGGCTGGCAAAAGGGCGTGACATGGGGCTACGAAGTTGTCTTGCCACGCCGGTTCAACATTTCCGCCTATGATCCGAAGGTGAGCCGGCCGTTCACATATTGGCGTTCCGCTGGCCTTCGCCGGGCCGATGGCCGGGCGATGCCAAACATCAACAGCGCGGCAATCTGGTTTCCTGCCGGCAAGCACGGGCCGGTATTTCTGCTCACCAGGAACTTTGCGGTTATCAAGGAATATAACCGCTCCAATGCCTATGCGCTTGGAGTTGCTCACTTGAGCGATCGGATCGCAGGCCTCGGCGCCATCAGGGGAAAATGGCCTCGCAAGGACCGCCCCTTGTCGAAAAGCCAGGTCATGGAGATGCAGCGCTACCTCAATCGCAACGGTTATGGGGCTGGAAAAGTCGATGGCCGGGTCGGTCAGAACGTGACAGCAGCAATCCGCAAGTTCCAATTGAAGCGCGGAATTGTTGCCGACGGATATCCGACCCACGGCTTGCTAAGGATCATGCGCGGTTCGCGCCGATAGCTGTCGTGCGAACCAATCACATGGCCGCCAAGATTGTACGGTACTATTTTGCCACTGCCAAAATCCGGATTCCGGGATATAATCAATCATGGCGTGTCCAAAGGAACATCGCGAATCCTGTCGCGCAGCCGGCATCGGGACTGCGCTGGCCGCATCCGTTGCAAGCCGGCAATACGCAAAGCATTTTCGCGGGCTGGCAATCTGGATGTTCGCGATCTTTCTGATCGCCGGCATCGCGCCGGAGGCAGCGGCGCAATATGACGATTCCAATCCTGCCGTTTATTGGCGGCAGGAACGCCAAAGGCAGAAGCTTTTCAATCGCCGCCGCGTCATCATTCAGCGGCCAACGCGATTCATTCGCCGCGCCCGGCCGCGCCGCGGCTATACACGCACAATCCCGGCCAACGGGATTGTCACTCCGGAAGGTTCCAGCAATACACAAGCCGCAAAGCCGGAGAATTCGCCGACGGCCAACACCGCTGGCGCTGGCAATTCTACTCTGGCCGCTCCTGCCACACCGCAGAAGCCGGCCATTCACATAGCTGTATTGGGGGACAATATCGGCAGCCAGCTCGCCCGCGGCCTCGCCATGACCTATGAAGATACTCCGCAGATCCAGGTCATGCGATTGACAAAGGACAATTCAGGTCTGGTGCGCAATGACTATTACGACTGGGATGCCAAGATCAAAGAATTGCTTGAATCGAGCAAGAAAATCGACATCGCGATAATGATGATCGGCTCCAACGACCGGCAGTCCATCCGTACGGCAGCGGGAACCCATGCGCCCGGTTCGCCCGAATGGGAAAAGGTTTACACCGCCCGTATCGAGGCCATCGCCACGACGTTCAAGCAAAAGAACATTCCCCTGATCTGGATTGGCATGCCCGTCATGCGGCTTGAACGGCTTTCCGCGGACATGGTCAAATTCAACCAGCTTTACAAGCAGGCGGTAAAAAAACATGGCGGAGTCTTCATCGATATCTATGAGCCGTTCCTCGACGACCGCAACCGGTTCACGCTCTATGGGCCGAATGTCAATGGATTGACGGTCAAACTGCGGTTGTCTGACGGCGTGCATTTTACCAAGGCTGGTTCGCGCAAGGTTGCCCATTTTGCCGAGACCGACATCAAGCGGATTATTGACAAGCGCAATGGAACCGCACCGGCCCTGGCCAACCTGACGCCTGGGGCGCCCAATGCCGGCGGCGGCGCAAAGCCCGGGACGGCTGGAAATAAAGGCAAAAACGCAGCCGGCCTGCTGACTGCATTGCCCGTGCCAGCAGCGCCCGCAAAGATAACCTTGCCCGTCAAACCTGCGGCCGGTCCCGTGTTGTCTTTAACCGCGACGCCGCAAACGCCTGGCGGCAACCTCGTCGGCAGGCGAAATACGGGAGGCTTGGCGCGCGACGGTTCCGTCCTGTCCGGACCGCCTTCCGACGCCCGCGCCGGCCGTGCCGATGATTTTTCCTGGCCAAAACGATAAATCGAACAGCACCTGAGCGCCCCGTCACGCATTCAAAATCTCGAGCGCCTGACGATGAACGCGCTGGTCTCCAGCCGCGACGATTGAGCCGCCGCCGGATGCCGGGCCACCGGACCACGTTGTGACAATACCTCCGGCACCCTCAACGATCGGTATCAGGCCGGCGATGTCGTAGGCGTTCAGTCCGCTCTCGATGACCAGATCGACCTGCCCTGCCGCCAGCATGCAATAGGCATAGCAATCGCCACCATAGCGCGACAGGCGCACCTTCTTCTCGACCTTGCGAAACGCCTTCCTGGTTCCCTCCACCAGCAAAGCCGGATGCGTGGTCATTAGCGTCGCCTGACCGATTTCCGTGCACGGGCGCGTGTGCAAATTCCGGCTGACAATCATCCCGTCGTGGCCTGGCCCGCGCCAGAGCGCTGCTTCACAATCGCCGGAAAACATTTCGCGGGTGAACGGCTGGTGCATCATTCCATAGGTCGGAACGTTGTTGTGATTCAACCCGATCAACGTGCCCCAAACCGGCATGCCGGAAATGAAACTTTTCGTTCCATCAATCGGATCAAGCACCCAGACATATTCTGCATCCGGTGTTTCTGAACCAAATTCCTCGCCAACGATGCCGTGAGCGGGAAAGGAGGCCTTTATCATCCTGCGCATCGCTGTTTCGGCGGCCCGGTCCGCCTCCGTCACCGGATCGAATATGCCGCCCTCCGACTTGTCGACAGCATGAATCGAAGTTCGGAAAAACGGCAATATCGCCGAGCCCGAGGCCTGGGCTAGACTATCGACAAATGCTGCAATTTCGACCGGTTTCATGCAGGACCTACTCTCGTGGCACATTACGACGGCAAAATGAAAATGTCACAGACCAGCGCTTCCTGACCATGCTGTCATGAAACTTCGCCGGCATTCCAATGCGTCCGTGTGGCGATGCTTAAAGCGTCCGGCCGATTCCGCCAACCCGCGAAGCCTGCCTGGCGGGCCGTCATTGCACGTTCCTGCCTGCTCCAAGGCAATCCGCCGGGGCGCGTCTGGGTAATTGCCTGCGGCAAGTATCTGTGTTCAACCTGCGGGAAACGCTGCGCCGGCAATCACGCCGGCTCCGATCTGCGATGATAGACCGGCCTGTGCCGGCCCCGGCCTTTACCAAACCTCAGGCGTGCCCGTTGACCAACAATATATCGGACAATTCAAGCTCCCGCGGCATATCAGCAGCGCCTTATATCCTCGTCGCGGTATTGATACTGGCCTATGTCATCAGCCAGTTTTTTCGCAATTCCCTCGGTGTTATCGGCCCCAACCTGGCGAAAGAGTTCCAACTTGAGGCGGCGCACCTCAGCCTGCTTGCCTCTGCGTTTTTTCTATCCTTTGCGCTGATCCAGATCCCGCTGGGTATGGCGATCGACCGGTACGGCCCGAAAATTTGCCTGTTGGTACCGGCGCTTGTGCTCCTGGCTGGCACCTTGCTGTTTTCCTTCGCGCGCAATTTCTCCGACCTGGTGATTGCCCGGCTGATCATAGGGTTGGGCTGTTCGAGTTTTCTGATGGCGCCGTTGACCATCTACGCCGAGCGATTTCCACCGCAAATGTTTGGCACGATGGTCGGCATTCATGTTGGAACAGGCAACCTTGGCAGCCTCGGTGCGACCGCACCGCTGGCCTTTGCCGCGGCCTGGTTTGGCTGGCGCGCCGGTTTCCTGATGATCGGTGCGTTGGTCGCCATCGCCATCGTCCTGATATTTTTTCTCGTCCAGGATGATCCCGAGGCCAGGGAGCGCCGCAGAGATCGTGCCGAAAGCCTGTCTTCGCTCATGTCCGGCGTCGTAGCGGCTGTACGCACCAAATCGTTCTGGCCAATTTTTCTCATGCAATTGACTACCTACCCCGCGTTTGCGGCCATCCTCGGTCTTTGGAGCGGTCCCTGGCTTGCGCAATCCTACGGGCTCGGCCTGGAACAGCGTGGCAACATGCTGTTTGCGATGGCGCTGGCGCAGATTGCCGCCCTGTTTGCCTGGGGTACAGCAGACCGGCTGTTCAAGAGCTACAAGATACCCTGCATGCTCGGCGCCAGCCTGTGCGCAGGAACGCTGGCATTGGCTGCGCTGATACCCATTTCCACGTCATGGCTGCTGCCTTACCTGATCGTTTTGGGTCTGGTTTTCGGGTTCACCCCAATGCTGACTTCCCACGGCAAATCTCTCTTCCCGCCAGAATTGACAGGCCGTGGACTGTCTCTTCTAAACATTGCTGCAATGGGCGGGGTCTTCCTGCAACAGATCCTGACTGGCTGGGTTATCAGTATGTTTGGATCGCGAATCATTGACGGTGTCCATGTCTATCCGCCGGAGGCCTATCGCTGGGTTTTTGGCCTTCTGGCGGCGGAAATTGCCGTGGCGATATTGATTTATATTTCAACTCGCGATCCGCACCCCAACCGAACTCGTTGATTTTATGCATTATAATTCGAATTTGTTGCAACCGCACCGATCCGGGAAATTTCCGAAAAAATAGTTTACATGGGCTTGCATTTTGTGCGGTGCACATATATATTCAATTTGTGCGATGACTGATGTCATCGCCGTGCCCTCCTTGGGCGTTTCCTCCCTAGACTTAGGCCGCCGTGGCAACACTGGCGGCCTCCTTTATTTTAGCTGGCAATTTCCCGGAATGGAATCGCCAAATTATCGCTTCGGGCGGGCACTCGTCGCGCTGGCCGAAGCGTATCCCGGATACGGCCGCACGATCTCAATTATTGCATTGCAATATTTTTTGCTTCCCCAGTCGGCGGATTAGTCTCGGGCAGGACGGAGGGAACCGGCAGCGCTTGATGCGTCGCCTATCGGCGTCATCCCGATTCATGAAGTTTAGTGCAGGGCTTTATTCGGCCGCAGCGCCCATCATGCCGCTGACATCTTGAACGAAAGCACGCAATTCGGCCAACGCACCAGTCAGGATATCCCTGAGATCGTTGAAACCGGCCCGCTTTTCGAGGGTCGCCTCATCCATATAGAGCGCCCGGTTGATCTCAATCTGGACTGCATGGGCTCCCAGCCCGGGCGAACCATAATTCTCGGTTATGAACCCGCCTGCGTAGGGTTTGTTGCGCCCGACAACCATTCCGCGGCGGCACAGAGCGCTTTCCAGGACACCGACAAATCTCGGATCGCAACTCGTGCCATATCGGTCGCCAAGGATGATATCGGCGCGTTCCGGCTCGCCGGAGCGGAACATCAACCCGCTGTGCTGCTGCGAGGGCATCGAATGGCAATCAATCAGAACCGCGATACCGTGGGCCGACCACGCGCTTTCGATCAGGCTGCGCAGAGACACATGATACGGCTCATACAGCCCCGAGACACGTTTCTGGATTTCCGAAGCCGGCAGACGGGATTTGTAAATCTCCTTCGATTCGCTGACGATCCTGGCAATTGTCCCCAAACCTCCCGCGACGCGGATCGAGCGGGTGTTTGCCTGCGGCGGCAGGCGCCCATCGAACATTCGCGGGTCGAGTTCGTAAGGCTCGCGATTGACGTCCAGGAACGCCCGCGGAAAACGTGCGCGCAGCAAGGGCGCATCGGCAACCGAAGCGCCCGCGAACAACTCGTCCACATAAGCATCCTCGGAACGGCGCAAGGTCAAAGGATCCAGTCTGGAATGATCCAGAAAGCTTTGCGGATATATGGACCCCGAGTGTGGTGACGACACCACAAGGGGGGACGCCTCGCCGGGTGGCGCAATTACCTCAACCGGCGGATCGAATTCCTCCCAATACGTTTCCACCGGCAACGTCTTGCGGGCCGCTGACATTATCCGTTTCAGGCCTATTCTTTTGCGCTTTTCGCCTGCCATCGCCAGAAAAGTCCCAAACACGCCATTCCGGCAAGCAATTGTGCTCGCCCTGCTATCAACAGATGGGCCAGCAAACGGTCACACGCAGACCAGCTGATTCCCGGTTCACAATGTAAAGTCCCCGATCACTTTGCCAAGTCCCGCACATCATGTCCAATGGAATGACCAGACTTTATCCTAGCGCCCGATTTGCACTCGATTGCGGCCGCCACCGTTGGCGGCCTCAAAATAGTTCCGAGGCTATCATTCTTTCACCGCATCTTTACCCTCATTAAGCTTAATAGGGCGGCACATCCCAAGTGAAACGATTCCAGGATCAGGTATGAAAATTCTGCTTGCTGAAGACGATGACGACATGCGCCGCTTTCTGGTGAAAGCGTTGAAAAATGCCGGTTACGATGTAAATTCTTTCGATAATGGAGTGTCAGCGTATAATCGGCTGCGTGAAGAGCCATTTGAGCTGCTGCTGACCGATATAGTGATGCCGGAAATGGACGGCATCGAATTGGCGCGCCGGGCTACAGAACTCGACCCTGACATTAAGGTTATGTTCATAACCGGCTTTGCCGCGGTTGCCCTCAATCCCGACAATAATGCACCCAAGGACGCCAAAGTGCTGTCGAAACCATTCCACCTCAAGGATCTGGTAAACGAAGTGCAGCGCATGATGGCGGCCTGACCGGCCGCCACTAGCTCCCTGCCGGTCACATCTATGGGATCGCGCCACTAGTGTATTACCAAGTCCGGCCCGGAAGCATGATCAACCCATTGTGATATCGGGAACAACGCCGGCGAAGGTTGCAAAATGGCATTTATTGGCATTTTTA
>CAZTMN010000097.1:0-14017 GCA_964615275.1 uncultured Beijerinckia sp.
AGCATCTCGTTTACACCGAGAGGGTCGGCAGTTCGAGCCTGTCATCGCCCACCACTACTTCCTTCAGAAGGCGCCATTGGTCTAGGATTTGGACGAAAGCGCGATTTTCTGTGCGATTTCGCACGGCGCGTGATCGTGCGGAGCCTTTAATGTGGCCTTTGTCAGGCGGTTTGTGGCTGTGTGCGGTGCATGATCGCTGCTCCGCCCAGCTTGCCTGATCTGCGCTATTCCAGTTAGACTGGCGTTGCCATTTCCGGCATTTTCGTCCCGCCGCCGGGGAGGCTGGTCGCGGGTCAACTGGTTGAAGGGATAGGGAAGAGATTCCTTGAGAGGATCGGCCGTGACACCTTTTTCTCTAGCCAAAGGACTCCCGCTCACGGCATTTGCCCTGTGCTTGACGACTGCTGTGAACGCGCAAACGCCCTATGGTGTTGGCGCATTCTATCTGGGTGACGATATCGCTGCGGTAAAGAATGTTGGTTCTTTGCGCTGCGCCCAAAGCAATTATTTTGCAAATTTCCGCTGGTGCTACCGCTCCGAGCGGATCAATGGCCGCATGGGCCGTTTTACGCGCGGCACGAGCGTCATGCACGGTTCGAGCGGGCGCATTGTTTATACTTCGCGCAGCGTGCGCCCGGCCTATTTGTTGCGAAATTCGGTAAAGTCCGAGATACAGCGCTTGTCGCGGCTATACGGAAGGCCGCGCATCATTACGGCGCCGCGGCGTTTGAACCCGGTCAAATCCGTGATTGCCTATTGGGGCAGCGTGACCCTGGCAGGGTTGGACGCAAACAGCCGCGCCATGCTCGCCCGCGGGCAAAGTCCGAGAAAGGGATTGTTGATCGACTTCCTCGGTGATTTTCGCAAGTCCGTGCGTTTGGGTCTTCCGGTATACGCATATCGCGGCGGGGCCGGATTTGTCTGGCGCGCCATGGTGGATGGTTACGGAGCCGGCCGGTTGCGGTTTGCAGCGGTTGACGCTTCGGCGTTCATGCAAAGTGCGATCGGTCTGGAGGCCGCGCGTGCCCGGCGCGGCGGCGGATTCAATCGGGGCCCTTCCCCTCGCTCGGAGTTTTCGATCGCACCGCGCGGGTCGGAATTTTCGACGAGGCCACGCCGGTCGGCACCGCCTAATTTCGCACGGCCACGGGTTCAACCACCGCGCATCGCGAGGGCGACACGGCCGCCAGCCCGCCGCAAAAAGGGCGGATCATCCGGTACCGGGTTTTTTATAAACACCAATGGCACGCTTGTGACCAACGCCCATGTGGTGAAGCGGTGCTCCACTGTGACGGTAACGTATCGAGGCGGGCAACCTGTGCCGGCGCAAATCGTTGCCCGCGATGTTCGCAACGATCTGGCCGTGCTGAAAACCGGAATCAAGCCGGAGGACTTTGCGCCAATGCGGCTGCAAGTTGATCTTGGTGAACCGGTCGCAGCGTTTGGGTATCCGCTTGCCCAGATATTGTCCAAGAGCGGCAATTTCAGCCTTGGAAATGTAACATCTTTGGCGGGCCTATCGGACGACACGCGGAAATACCAGATTTCTGTTCCGGTGCAGCCGGGCAATAGCGGTGGACCGTTGCTTGATTACAAGGGCAATGTGGTGGGCGTGGTCACTTCGAAGCTGAACGCGCTGAAAACGGCGGCGATAACCGGCGATGTGCCGCAAAACGTGAATTTTGCAATTAAGTCGACGATCGTAACCAACTTCCTCGACAGTAGCGGGGCGCAATACAGCAAGACCCTGCTTGAGAAAAGCCTCACTACGACTGAATTGGCCAAGCGGGCCAAGCGAATCAGCGTGTTCATCTCCTGCCGCAGGTAACCAGGGCGGGCGGGCAGCCCGCTGTATTCCAGGTTATGTGGCGCTATGGCGGGGAAAGGGCCTCTTGGCGTGAGAACAGGCACTGGTATCCTACCAGGTGCGCTGTCGGCTCGCGTGCTTCGACGGGGTGTGAGCGAAGCGCCAGGCGAGCGTAGCGGAGCAGCCAAAACCCCACTTTGCGCTGCGCTCCCCCCATATTTACAACAGCCTCTTGCCTTGCCTGCGCCAACCGCTAAAAAGATCGCCAACCGGCGCTTGGTCCGGTAACGGGGCGCGATGGAACGAGCCATGACGACACGATTGCAGGTGAACATTTTGGCGCAAGGCCAGGGAGCCAGGGCTGAGGAAATAACTGTAAAACAGGCAGTGATTGCCGGTTGGACCGGCCGCGATCCGGTGGCGGTGGAAAAACACATCGCCGAATTGGAAAAATTGGGGGTCAAGCGTCCAGCAACCACCCCGATATTCTACCGGGTTTCCGCATCACGGCTGACAACCGAGGGGCTGATCGAGGTTTCGGGCGCCAAATCCAGCGGCGAAGTGGAATTTGTCCTGTTTGCAAGCGGGGGTGAGCTGTTCGTCGGGGTCGGATCGGACCACACCGACCGCGAAGTTGAAACCTACAATGTGACCGTGTCGAAGCAAATGTGCTGCAAGCCGGTCGCGCCATCGGTATGGCCAGTCGGTGATGTGGCGGATCATTGGGATCGGCTGATCCTGCGTTCCCATATTGTAGAGAACGGCCAGCGGATCCTGTACCAGGAGGGTGCGGTCTCGGGCATGTTGCCTCCGGAGGTCCTGATCGGAAAGTTCTGCGGCGCCGGCGCAGATGCATTGCCGGATGGGACCGTCATGTTCTGCGGTACCTTTGCCGCCAAGGGTGGAATCCGGCCCGCGTCACGGTTCGAGATGGAAATCGAAGATCCCGTACTCGGGCGTTCCATTTCCCACTCTTACGGCATGAGTGAATTACCAATTCTTGGCTGAGTACGCGGCAGGGAAGAAACAGAGGGCAGTTGATGCACGATCCGAGGCAAGTACTGATTGGCGGTGGCGGACCGGTAGGATTGTTTTGTGCATTGCTGCTTGGCCAGGCCGGTATAAATGTCAAGGTTTTCGATAACAATCCCGAACTGCAGAAGGATCCGCGAGCTGCGACCACACACCCCGGCACGCTCGAGGTGCTGGGGCAGGCCGGGCTTGTGGAGGACATGGCGCGCGTTGGTCTGGTAACGCCGATCTTCCAGTTCTGGGACAGGCCAACAAACACGAAAATTGCAGAATTTGATCACGCATTGTTGCAAAGCGACACGAAGTATCCAACCGTGATTCAATGCGAACAATACAAGACCGCCAGATTGATCCTTGATCGCCTGTTGGTCATGAACAATGTCGAAGTGTTGTTCGATCATGAAGTTGTTGCGGTCACTCAAGACGCCGACAAAGTCAGTATCGATGTTCAGTCGCCCAACGGCCGTATATCCCACTCCGGCGCTTATCTGATCGCCGCCGATGGCGGGCGCAGCACGATCCGCAAACAGTGTGACTTCGGTTTTGAAGGCTTCACATATCCGGAAAAATTCCTGGTATTGACGACGCCGTTCGATTTCGAGGCCAATCGCGGGTATTGCCCGCGCAGTTATTTCGCTGATCCGGACGAATGGTGCAATTGTTTCAAGGTTTCAGCCGATGGTCCCCCGGGCCTGTGGCGCACTGTTTTTCCCGCAGACAATGAAACGCCCGAAGAGGAAATCCTGAGCGATAAATCCGTGCACGCCCGCTTGATGAAGTTTTTTCCGCGTGACGAAGCCTATGAGATTGTTCATCGCAACTTGTATGTAATTCACCAGCGTGTCGCTTCAACGTTTCGCAAGGGCAGGGTGCTACTTGCAGGCGACAGCGCGCATCTCAACAACTCGATTGGCGGTATGGGATTGAACGGGGGGCTGCAGGACGGAGCCAACGCCTGTGAAAAGCTTATCCGGGTTCTTTTGGATGGGGCGCCGGAAACCCAACTCGATCTGTATTCGTTGCAACGGCGCACGGTGACCAGGGAATTTGTGCAGCAACAGACAATTGCCAACAAAAAGCGATTGGAAGCGAAGGATCCAGATGTGCGCAGGCAGAATTTCGAGGAACTGGCGGCAACAGCAGCTGATACTGAAAAAGCCCGCGCCTTCATGCGCCGTACCGGCATGATCGACATGCAGGAGCGTGCCGCTTCGATAACATTGGCGGATGCGAATGTCTGATACTCGACCCAAAGTTCAGCCATATACCGCATCCACCAAAGATTTCGGATCCGGCAAGGCCAGCCCGCGTGACTTTCTGGAGCGTTGTCTTGCGAAAGTTGATGCGCGAGAGGATGATGTTCTGGCATTCGCTGCGACCAACTTTTCTGCAGCGCGCGCAGCCGCTGATGCGTCGTCGGCGCGCTGGCGGGACGGTTGTCCGTTATCGCCGATTGATGGCATGCCAGTGGGCGTCAAGGATGTTATTGAAACCGCTGATATGCCGACAGGTATGGGCTCGCCACTTTATGACGGCTGGTGTCCGGGTTATGACAGCGCCAGCGTGCACGCCTTGCGTGAGGCCGGTGCGGTGATTGTTGGCAAGACTGTGACGACGGAATTCGCCGCCTCCGAACCTGGTCCGACGCGTAATCCTTGGGATGTCGCGCGGACGCCGGGCGGATCCAGCAGCGGCTCTGCCGCCGGTGTTGCAGCCGGATTTTTCAGTGCCGCGCTGGGGACGCAGGTTATAGGCTCAATCCTGCGGCCCTCGTCCTATTGTGGGGTAATTGGTTACAAGCCGACGTTTGGTTCGATCAATCGCGGTGGCAGCCATGATTACATGAGTCAAAGTTCGCAAGGCGTGATCGCAGCATCACTCGAAGATTGCTGGCATTGCGCATGGGAAATTTCCCAGCGCTGCGGAGGCGATCCGGGATATGGCGGTATCGAGGGCCCGTCCGCTTTGCCGAAATCGCCCGGACCGAAATCTGTCATCGTCCTTGAGACATCCGGATGGGCGGAAGCAACGGAAGAAGCGAAGGACAATTTTCAGGCTGTCGTTGAAGACTTGCGCCGAGCGGGTATTTGCATCGTTACCCGCAAAGACAATTCTGACGTTGATGCTGCTGAAGTTGCCGTTCTCGATGCCATGCCGGTTTCGCGTCTTATAAATGCCTGGGAGTCGCGCTGGCCGCTGAATACGTATCGTGACCATGATGCGTCTAAACTATCAAAAGCCATGCTGGACCGAAGCTACGAAGCCGAGGCGATGAGCCTCGACGACTACCGCAAGGCGATAGCACGCCGTGCGGAAATTCGTACGAAGTATGCAGGACTTTCGGCGCACGGAGATTGTTGCATCACGCTGGCTGCAAGCGCGGCAGCGCCAGAAGGTTTGCGCTCGACCGGGAGCGCGCTGTTTGCGGTGACCAGTTCGGTGCTCGGCGCGCCGTCTTTGTCCCTGCCAGTAATGCAGGAAAGCAAATTGCCACTCGGCTTGCAGGTTATAGGGTTTGACAATCGCGATGCTGCTGCGTTTGCAGCCGCACATGCGATCCTTTCCCACATGGATGCGGCGCGTGCGATCCGCGCCTGACAAGTTCGGAAATCAATGCATGAGTAAAAGAAGCAATATTCGTCTGCCGGCATCGTTGAAGCCATACCTGGCGGATGTCGCAAAATTGAAGCGATCCTATCCCGATCTTCACGAACATGTTGCGGAATTGGCGCGTAGCGGGCTGCTGCATGTCGTCGATGAGCCGATCAATAAAGACAATGAAATGCACCCGCTGGTGCGCTGGCAATATCGGGGAGGCATAGCGGAAAAGGATCGCAAGGCGTTCTTGTTCACCAATGTCGTTGATGGCAAGGGCAATGCGTTCGATAGCGCGGTTCTGGTTGCCGGTCTTGCGGCGACGCCGGACGTTTACCGCACCGGGTTTGGCAAACCGCTCGACAAGATCGGTGAGACCTGGATGAACGCAATCAACAATCCAATTGCTCCGCGGCTGGTCAGTTCCGCGCCGTGTCAACATTACGTTACGACTGGCAAGGCATTGGACAAAAAAGGTGCGGCGCTTGATGGCATACCGATACCGATATCGACACCGGGGTTTGACAACGGACCGTATCTATCTGCCGGCCATTATATTACCAAGGACCCGGACAACGGGATCCAGAACATGGGCAATTACCGGGGCCAGATCAAAGCGCCGCGCCGGCTGGGGATGAACCCGTCGGTGGAGCTGCGTGCGGGCATTTATGCTCATTGGCAAAAATACAAGGCGCGCGGTGAGAAGATGCCTTGTGCGGTCGTGATCGGTTGTCCGCCTGCCGTCTCGTACACGTCGGTTCAAAAACTGGGCACGGATGTCGACGAACTGGCCGTGGCCGGCGGGCTTGCCGGCTGCCCAATCAATGTCGTCAAGTGCAAAACCGTTGACCTATTTGTTCCGGCGGAGGCCGAGATTGTCGTTGAAGGGTATATCGATACCGAGTGGCTTGAACCGGAAGCGCCATTTGGTGAATCGCATGGCTACGTGAATTTGCAGGAATATAACGCTTTCATGGACGTAACCGCTATTACGCGCCGCAGGAAGACGATCGTTCCCTCATTTATCAGCCAAGTGACGCCCAGCGAGTCGAGTGTTATCCGCAAGGCCGCGATGGAGCCCGTATTTCTCAATCACCTTTCGAAAGTCTTGGCGGTCAAGGGCGTCAAACAGGTTGCCATGCACGAACCGTTGACCAGCCTTTACGCGGTTCTGGCGGTGCAATTCGAACGTGGCGTGCCGCGAACCGAAGTCTGGCGTGCTCTCTATGGGGCATCAACCCTGCACCGGTTCGCCGGCAAGTGGATCGTCGCCGTCGATGAAGATATAGATCCACACAATGCAGATGCCCTGTTTTGGGCGATGTCGTACCGCTGCCAGCCGCAACACGACATGCGTGTACTCGATTACAAGGACCCGGGTCATGGTCCGCGCGGACCGCGTGACGAGGGGGAAACGGCGTCCGTGCTGATCAACGCGCTATTGAAGGAAGAGTTTGCGCCGGTTGCGTTGCCCGCCCGGGAATTCATGGAGAAGGCGGCTGAAACCTGGAAGCGGCTGGGACTTCCCGACCTGAAGCCGGAAAACCCCTGGCACGGATATGAATTGGGCGCTTGGCATCCGGCGCTAGCCCGCCAGGCAGACATGGCTGCGCGAAGCGAGTACATGGATTTTGCCGATGAGCTTATTCCCCAGCGCCGCAATGATGTGGAGATGAATGAGGCGGTGCCGCAGCCTGCGCCGGTGTTGAAAGACCTCGGTCACAATTCCGGTGGTTCACGTGCGGGAAATCGCCGGTCGCGTGCGACACAGAGCAAGCCTGCAAAGCTTGCAGCGCGCAAACCCAAGCAATAAATGTTCTAGCCCACAAGCCAATTGGAGGGACTTATGCCCGTTAACAAGGAACACGATGAATTTTACACGCTGGACATGAGTTCCGGCTGGGAAACGCCGCCGGGATATCCGCAGGGTATTTCGCAGAAGATCATTTCCGGAGCGCTGGATGAGGAGAACAAGCGTGGCACGCGGACGCGTCTGCTCAAGTTTGAGCCTGGTGTGTACACGACCGCGCCATTCGTTCACGATTATTGGGAGGAAGTATTCCAGCTGGAAGGTGACATGATCGTCGGCAATGACGAGAATGGCAATGGCGGCACATCGTTCCCGCCAAAGACTTATGCATGCCGTCCGCCGGGCGCGTATCACGGCCCGTTCAAGTCTGAGAATGGCTGCATTCTGCTAGAAATTCATTACTACGACCCGGTGTAGCGAAGAGGCCGGGCGCCGCCATTGGGTCGAGTGCGCGTTGGTTGCCGTTCGTTGTCTTCGCGGGGCTGGCGGGTTATAGCCATCCGGCCGACTGAAAGAAGATGGCAAAAGGGCCCGGACTTATGAAAGCAGTATTGTTGGCTGGAGGATTGGGGACCCGGATTTCCGAGGAGTCACACCTGCGTCCCAAGCCGATGATTGAAATCGGCGGCCGGCCGATATTGTGGCACGTGATGAAAATCTATAGCCATTTCGGGATCAATGATTTTGTCATCTGCCTGGGTTACAAGGGCTACGTAATTAAAGAATATTTCGCCAATTATTTCATGCATAATTCCGATGTTACGATTGACGCTCGCAACAACACCATAGAATATCATGAAAGTTCGGCTGAGCCCTGGCGTGTCACGCTTGTGGATACTGGAAAAGCAACGCTTACCGGTGGACGGCTAAAGCGCGTTGCGCGCTATCTTGATCCTGGAGAACCGTTTTGCTTCACGTATGGCGATGGGGTTGGAGCGGTTGATATTGGAAAGCTGATTGAGTTTCATCGTGGCCATGGGTGTGAAGCTAGTCTGACGGCGGTAATACCGCCGGGTCGATACGGCGCGTTGTCATTTGATGGTGACCGGGTCACTCAATTCGTTGAGAAGCCGCCTGGGGATAATGCCTACATTAACGGCGGTTTTTTCGTCCTCAACCCGTCCGTCCTGTCCCGCATTGATGGTGATGAGACTGCGTGGGAGGGCAAGCCGCTCGAATTGTTGGCGGCCCACGGCCAGCTCATGGCTTATCGCCATTCGGGGTTTTGGCACGCCATGGACACGTTGCGTGACAAGATGCAGTTGGAAAATTTGTGGGAGTCGGGCAGGGCGCCTTGGAAGTTGTGGCGTTGATTGTTCTCGCGATGAAATTAAACAGCGCCGTGGTCGAAGACTTGGAAAAACCTGATGTCGGTTACCGTGCCAGCCTGCCGCTTTTGTAGTAGTTCCCTTGACCATACATTCGTCGATCTGGGAAAGACGCCGCTCGCCAATTCCTATGTTACGGCGGAGGATGTGGCGGGCGGGCGCGATGCGTTTTATTCCTTGCATGCACGGGTTTGCGCCAATTGTCTGTTGGTACAGGTGGATGATTCAGTTCCCCCGGGAGCGATCTTTTCCGACTACGCGTATTTTTCATCCTACGCGACGTCGTGGGTTGAACATGCCCGTCAATACGCCTCGTCTATGAAAGACCGGTTTGGGTTGGGGCCGGACTCGATGGTGGTGGAAGTAGCCTCGAATGACGGCTACTTGTTGCAGCATTTCAAGAACATGAAAGTCCCGGTGCTCGGCGTTGAGCCGGCGGTCAATGTTGCGCGAAAGGCTGAATCGATCGGCGTGCCGACGCGGGTTGCGTTCTTCGGCCAACAGGTAGCAGAAGGCCTGGCGTCGGAGGGATATCGCGCTGATTTGACAGCCGCGAACAATGTATTGGCGCATGTTCCAGGAACGCTGGATTTCGTAAAGGGCTTTGCTGCAATCCTGAAACCAGAGGGCGTCTCCACCTTCGAGTTCCCTCATATACTGAACCTCATTCGTGATGTTCAGTTCGATACCATCTACCACGAGCACTTCTTCTATCTGTCATTGGTCGCTGTGGAGAAGATCTTTACTGCAGCTGGATTGCGGGTGTTTGATGTCGAGGAACTTCCGACCCACGGAGGATCCTTGCGCGTTTACGCTTGTCGGGATGGGGCCAGTCATACCGAGGGTGCCCGGGTCAGCGCATTGCGCGACAAGGAGCATGCAGCGGGGCTGGATAAACTTCGCGGTTACGAGGGATTTGCGCCCCGGGTCGAGGCGGTGCGCAGGAGTTTCCTGGCCTTTTTGGACGAGGCCAAAGCGCAAGGAAAGTCCGTTGCCGCTTATGGCGCAGCCGCAAAGGGAAATACCTTCCTGAATTATTGTGGTATCACGGACACGGATATGACTTGCGTGTTCGACCGCAGCCTGGAAAAGCAGAACAAGCTTTTGCCTGGCAGCCACCTTCCCATTTTTGCGCCGGAGCGCATCGCGGATATCAAGCCGGACTACCTTGTCATTCTACCCTGGAACCTGGCAGCGGAGGTCACTACGGCGAACAAGCATATCTGTGAGTGGGGCGGCAGGTTTGTTGTTGCAATACCGGACACGAGAATCATCGGGCCTTGATCATACCGGAGTCGCACGATGAAGTTTGAAGAAACCGAACTACCGGGCGTCTATCATGTTCTGGTCGAGCGGTTCGAAGACAGGCGCGGCCATTTTGCGCGTTTGTATTGTCCGGACGAATTTGCGCAAGCAGGAGTTGATTTCTCGCTCGCCCAAATAAATCTGTCGCGTAATCCTCAGCTGCATACGTTGCGAGGCATGCACTGGCAGGATCCGCCGTTTGCCGAGGCAAAGTTTGTGCGTTGCGTGAAAGGGTCCATTTATGACGTGGCAGTGGATATCAGGCGTGACAGCCCGGCATTCGGAAAGTGGATTGCCCGGACGATCAGTGCTGAAGAGGAAAACGCCCTGTTCGTGCCGGAAGGGTTCGCTCACGGCTTTATCACGCTCGAACCGGACACGGACGTGCTTTACCAGATGGGCCGGATGTATGAACCGGGGCACGCGAAAGGGTTTCGCTTTGATGACCCGGCTTTCGAGATCGCATGGCCGCATGCGCCCGCGATGATTGGTGAAGCAGATGAAAGCTGGCCGGAATTTGTTGCTTGACCGGTGTCAACCGCTCGGCGTCTTTACATCCACTTCAAAGCCTTTTTTCGTCGCCGGACGGGCCATCATCTGGTCGTACCAGCGTTTGACGTTGGGATATTCGGCGAGGTCGACCTTGTGGCGCGGGTGCCTCCAGGCCCAGCCCAGAATGGCGAAATCGGCAATGGAGAGCTCGCCGGCAAAGAAGTCGGCTTCGCCCAGCCGCTTGTCCATGACGCCGTACAGCCGGCGTGTTTCCTTGTCGTAGCGATCAAGGCCGTAACGGCGGTCTTCTTCGTTCTCCAGCGCGATGAAATGATGCACCTGTCCCGGTGCAGGGCCGAACCCGCCCATCTGGAACATGAGCCATTCCATGGTGCGGACCCGGCCTTCGCCTGAGGCAGGCAGAAACTTTCCTGTCTTTTCGGCGAGGTAAATCAGGATGGCGCCGGATTCGAACACGCTGATCGGTTGCCTGTCCGGCCCGTCGGTGTCGACAATTGCCGGTATCTTGTTGTTGGGGCTGATCGCGAGAAATTCCGGCTTGTGCTGCTCGCCCTTGGATATGTCCACAGGGTGGATGGAATACGGCAGACCCATCTCCTCCAGCGCCGCCGTTATCTTGCGCCCGTTTGGTGTATCCCAGGTATAGAGTTCAATAGACATAATTCCTCCGTTGGCGGCTTTGCCTAAAATTGCCGCCAGTTCATGCCACTTTGAAAGGCAGCTCTTTCGGGCTGCGGAAATTCGATGACGAGACCCAGGGAAAATCACGGGTCGTCAATTCGAAATTTGGAATGCGTTCCAGGAAGGTATTGAGCGCGACTTCGCTGACCATCCGGGCGAGCTGCGAACCAAGGCACAAATGTTTGCCGTAGCCGAAACCGAGATGACCACGCGGGTTGCGATCGATGTCGTATACGTCCGGGTTTTCGAACTTGCGCGGGTCACGGTTGGCCGAACCATAGGCGACGACCACGCGCTCGCCCTTGTGCAGGGTCTTGCCGTGCAATTGGTGTTCCTTCGCTACGGTGCGTTTGAACCTTTGTGCCGATGTATTGTAGCGCAGGCTTTCCTCGATTGCCTTTGGCATCAGGGAAGGGTCGGCAATCACTCTTTCGCGTGCACCGGCATGGTCGTGCAGGTTGAGCGCCAGGGTGGTCATGAAACTTGAAAGCGATTCAATCCCGGCCATTACAAAAGTTGCCGTAGTAAGCATGACTTCGCGGTCGTCGAGCCGGTCGCCGTCGATCTCGGCCTCAGCCAGGCGGGTCACAAGATCGTCCTGGGAGTTCTGGCGCCGGTTTTCCACTTCGCGTGCGATAAACTCGGTTATCCACTTGAACGCGGCGTTGAGTTCTTCATTGCGGCCCCGTGTTGTCCGGTCAGTGGAAATCGCCAATACGACCCGGTTGCGAATGTCGGCAGGCTCCAGCACAGGCAAACCCATCAGCGGCATCAGAACTTTGACCGTGATGTTCGATGAAAAATCGGCAACGTAATCAAAGGTGCCCTGCCTGGCGCATAGGTCGGCCGATTCTGCTGCGACTTCCTTGGTTGGCTCGACGATATATTCGAAATTCTTTTTCATGAATGCCGCCTGCGCGAGCGCCCGCAGGCGGTCATGCCGTGGCGGATCGGTGGTCCCCAATGTTGCACCCGTGCGCCCGGGGATTTCGTCGATAAGGTTGCCCCCGGTCGAGGAATAGGTTTCCCAGTCCTGCGCCGCGTTCAGGACATCGTCATAGCGCGACAGCACCCAATACTTGTCTGCTTCGTTCCAATAGGCCGGATGCTCCTCTCGCAGCCATTCGTACATTGGAAAGGGATCGCGATCGATATCGGGGGAGTAGAGGTCGAAGGGTTTGCGCATGGTCTAACCTGTCCGTTTCGTTTGCTATTCAAGTTGGCGTTGCTCATTGGGGTGTGAGCTCAAGCCGGGAAGATGCCGTATTGCGCCGGCGGTGCGGCCGATAGCGCCCGAGTGCTGATTATATATCGCCCCAAACGTCGATGGCCACAGATACGCACAGATCCAGTTTGCGCTTTACGTCATCCACGCTCAGCTTGTTGCCGCCGATCGTTGATGCAAAGCCACATTGGGGCGAGATTGCGAGCCGCTCCAGGGGAACATACTTGGCCGCCTCGTCAATGCGGCGCTTGAGCGTGTCCGCATCCTCCAGTTCGGGCTTTTTCGATGTGACGAGCCCGAGCACGGCAATTGCATCTTCGCGCAGGTGCCGCAGTGGTTCGAATCCTCCGGCACGCTCGGTGTCGTACTCGAGAAAGAAGGCGTCGATATCGAGGCTACCAAATGCGATCTCGGCGATAAAGTCATAAGCGCCTGCTGCCGCCCAGGCGCTTTCGTGATTGCCCCGGCACATGTGCATCGCGATGGTCAGGTCCTGCGGCTTGTCGCGTGTGACCGCGTTCAGCAAGTCGCGGTACTTAATCTGCAAACCTTTCGGATCTTCGCCAATGGAGCGCACATGTTCGTGCATGTTCGGATCGCAGAGAAACGGAAAATTGGTTTCGTCGATTTGAACGTAGCGGCAGCCTGCGTCGTACAAGGTAAGGATCTCCTCGCGATAGACTTGCGCCAGATCTGCGTAATATTCCTCGATTTCCGGATAAGCTTGCCGGTCGACTCCCGGATCGCCGCTGCGAAAATGCACCAGTGTTGGGGAAGGGATTGCCTGTTTGGCCATGACGCCGGCCTTGACGGCGATGGGCTTGAGGTCATTGAAGTCCCTGCCGGCCAGCGGCTGTGTTCGGCGCAATTTGCCGGTCGTCATGACTTTGGGCGGGGCAAATTCAATGACACCGTCTTCGGTCTGGAAGCGGGTTGGCAGGCCGCCGCCAAACCCTACGCCATCTATCCGCTCGATGAAGTCCATGAACCAGTGCCGCCGGTGAAATTCGCCGTCCGTCGCCGCTTTCAGGCCAGCATTCTTCTGCAGCGCCACCGCTTCGGCGATACAATTACTTTCAATTGCCCAGACATCGTCTCGTAACAGTTCTCCGGTTGCCATCCTGGCGCGCGCCTGATGGATGGCCGCAGGCCGCAGCAGCGAACCGACAATGTCGGCCTTGAATGGCGGTCGCTTGGTCGCAGTCATGACATCTCCGGAATCGTGGTTTGGAATGGCTGTCTGAAGATCGGGCCAGGTTGATATCGATTGGTATGGGCAACCCATTGTTACCGATTGCCCCGACCCTTGCAATTCCCGGCGGGGTAGGAAATTCTGGTGCTGATGCTGGCCGGGAGGATTCTCATGCATGCGCAAACAACGGCAATCATGCACTTGAAATGGATGTTGCTACTGCAGCTTCCGGTGATGATGTGGGCTGAAATTACAACAGCGCCGGCTGCAATGGCCCAGACGGCAGGCGCCAAGACGGCCGCTGAAGTGCGGGATTTCGCCACCGGCGCCCCGGCCCAACCGTCCCGCGCCTGGACGCTTGCCGCTGGCGGGCGCATCTACGATATCTGGTGGAAGGCGCTCGGCAAGGATGAGCCGAAAGGAACCCACGCGGCATATCCGAAGACCGGGAAGATCAAAGGTCCCGCGACGTTTCGCTGCAAGGAGTGCCATGGCTGGGATTATAAAGGGGAAAATGGCGCTTATGCTT